>JAUYET010000024.1 GCA_030691265.1 Pseudomonadota bacterium | reverse complement strand
ATTTTTGGTCAGAGCAAGGCGCAAACCACAGCCATAGCTCAGCTATGGCGAGGATTTGCAACGCCGCTCTGGCCGAAAAGACGCCTTTTTATGGGCCGGATAGCGTGCAACACCACAGTAGGTTGGGCAAAGCGAAGCGTGCCCAACAGCGCGCCGGTTCGTTGGGCACGCTTCGCTTTGCCCAACCTACGTCACTACCGGTATGTGTGTGTTAACCCGATAAGCACGGTTCAAAGCTCGCCGTCGGCGCCGGCCTGCATGATTTCGGCCATCTTGTTGCGAATGTCGATAGCGCCTTTGGACAGTTCCGGCGACACGCCCATCTGGTTTTCATAGCCGGCGATCCATTCCAGGTTCCAGTCCAGCATCATCACCCAGATGTTCTTGTCGGCATCTTCCATGACGCCGATGCGGCAAGGCAGAAAGACCAGGAATTCCGGGCTGATCTTGAGCAGGTCGCGGCCGACGGCGATGTCGCAAAAGCTGTGCACCTCGATGCGCGGCGAGTCCATATCACCCAACACGGCGCGGAAGTCCTTGTACATCAGGTTGTTGCCGACGTATTTGAAGTTCAGTTTGTTGGCCCGCAGCATCATGGATTCGACCACCTCGTCGAAACTCAAGCCCGGTTTCACCTTGATCTTGTGGGTGAACCAGTTCATCGCATCCGGCATCGACATGCGCATCACGTTGTTCATGATGGGCATCATCATCTGCATCATCTGTTTCTTGGCTGCCGGCGGAATGCCGGGCCGCATCGTGTAGGGCTTGGTCGGCGCCGGCGTCAACGTGCCAATCAGCGGAATGGGCAGACCGCGCAAGTCGGGCAGTCCGGGCAGGCTGAACTGGGGCAGCGTGAAGGGGGAGGGCGCGGGCGGCGTGAATTGCAGGAACGGATTGGGTGCGCCTGCGGCAGTGATCGGCACGGGTTGTTGCGCCGACGCTTGCATTGTGGTCGTCAGTGCGGCCAGGGCCAGCGCGAGATACGAAAGCTTGTGCATGCCGATTCTCCTGATATCAGATGGCGTCCTCACCGGTTTCGCCGGTGCGGATGCGGATGACCTGCTCGACCGAGCTGACGAAAATCTTGCCGTCGCCGATCTTGGAGGTGCGGGCGGATTTGATGATGGCGTCGAGCGCAGCGTCCACCATGCTATCCGCCACCACCAGTTCCACCTTGACCTTGGGCAGGAAATCGACCACGTACTCGGCGCCGCGGTACAACTCGGTATGGCCTTTCTGGCGGCCGAAGCCTTTTACCTCTGTCACGGTCAGGCCGGACACGCCCAGAGCGGAAAGGGCTTCGCGTACTTCATCCAGTTTGAAGGGTTTGATGATGGCTTCGATTTTCTTCATGAGCGGGTCTCCTGATCTGGCTGGGTTTTGGGGCAGGGGTTGGGTCTATGGGGTACGGAATTTGTTGGTAATCGGATAACGCCGGTCGCGCCCGAAGCCGCGTGCGGTGATGCGGATGCCGGGTGGCGATTGCCGACGTTTGTATTCGCTGCGATCGATCAAGCCAATCACTTTACGCACGTCGGCTTCGCTGTAGCCCGCCGCGATGATGTCACGCGCAGCCATGTCGTGTTCGACATAGCGCTGCATGATCGCATCGAGAATCTCGTAACTCGGCAGGCTGTCCTGATCGCATTGATTGGCGCGCAATTCGGCGCTGGGCGGGCGCGTGATGATGCGTTCCGGGATGAGCGGCGAGTCCGGGGCGCAGCGCTGGTTGCGATAACGCGCCAGGCGCCAGACCAGCGTTTTCGAGACATCCTTCAGTACCGCAAAGCCGCCGGCCATGTCGCCGTAGAGCGTGGCGTAGCCGCTGGCCATCTCGCTCTTGTTGCCGGTGGTGAGGACCAGTTGACCAAACTTGTTGGACAAGGCCATTAAAATCACGCCGCGCACGCGCGCCTGGATGTTTTCTTCGGTCTGGTCGAAGGGCAGGTTTTCGAATTCATCCGCCAACTCGGATAAAAACGTATCGAACATCAGTTTGATCGGCTGCACGTCGTAGCGTATGCCCAGATTCACGGCGAGTTGCTCGGCATCTTCCAGGCTCATGTCGGCGGTGAACTGGGACGGCATCATCACCGCCTGCACGCGCTCCGCGCCGAGCGCATCGACCGCAATGGCCAGGGTCAAGGCCGAATCGATGCCGCCGGAGGAACCCACCAGCACGCCGGGAAAACCGTTTTTGGCGACATAGTCGCGCACGCCCATGACCAGGGCCTGGTAGACCGAGGCCTCCACTTCCGGCAACACGGCCATCTCGCCACGCGGCTGCACGCCATCCGCTTCCACGTCCAGTTCGACGATGTGCATACCGGCGTCAAAAGCGGGGAATTGCGCGCCCAGCGTGCCACTGGCATCGAGTGCGAACGAAGCGCCGTCGAACACCAGTTCGTCCTGGCCGCCAGTCATGTTGATATAGAGCAAGGGCAGTCCGGATTCGGCTATGCGCTCACGCGCGACTTCCAGGCGCTCAGCCTGCTTGCCGGCGTGGAATGGAGAAGCGTTCAGCACCAGCAGGACTTGCGCGCCGGCATCACGCGCCTGTGTTGCCGTGCCGGTTTCCCAGATGTCGGCGCAGATGTTGATACCGAAACGCACGCCGGCGCAGTCGAACACGCAGGGGTCCGAACCCGCGACAAAGGTACGCAGCTCATCGAATACCGAATGATTCGGCAATTTCTGCTTGCGATAGGTCGCCTCGATGCGGCCGCCCTGATGGTCGCCGCGTAGCAAGGACGCCGCGTTGAAATACTGCCCGCCTGCGTGGAGTGGATGGCCGACGACCACCGCCATATCCGGCGGCAGGCGCCTGGCGAGATCGGCCAGCACGCGAGCGTTCTCGTCATAAAAATCCGGCCGCAGCGCCAGGTCTTCGGGTGGGTAACCGCACAAGGCCAGTTCAGGCGTGACCAGTAACGCCGCCCCGGACTGGGCGGCTTGCTGCGCTAGGGAGACGATCTGGGCGGCATTGCCTGCCAGGTCTCCCAGCGTCGGGTTCATTTGCGCCAGCGCGATCTTGATTTGCATGCGGCGATTTTACGGGGGAAATTCGTCGGCTTGCGCCCGCAATCGGACCCGGGCGTGAATCGAAACGGGGGCGTGGAGGTTGCGGCCCCGGGTCAGCGTCAAATCCGGAACTGCCCGACCAGTTTTTCCAGTTCCGCCGCCAGGTTCGCCAGTTGCTGGCTGGCGTCTTGAGTGTTTTGCGCGTTGTCGGCGGCATCGCGGGCGACCGAGCTGATGTTGCCGATCTTGCGGCTGATGTTTTCAGCGACTTTGCTTTGTTCGCCGGAGCTGTTGGCGATCTGGGCGTTCATTCTGGTGATGACGCCGACCGAGCCGGCGATGGTGGCCAGCGCCTCGGCGCTATCTTCCACGCTTTGCACGCTGGTTTCGGTTTTCTGCTCGGCGGCCTGGATCGCACCGGCAGCTTCCTTGGCGTGGTTTTGCACGTTGACGATGATGGTTTCGATTTCGTGGGTGGCGGACTGGGTGCGCTGCGCCAGGGTGCGTACTTCGTCCGCGACCACGGCGAAACCGCGGCCTTGCTCGCCGGCGCGCGCCGCTTCGATGGCGGCGTTGAGGGCCAATAGATTGGTCTGTTCTGCGATCTCCCGAATCAGTCCGATGACCCGGCCGATGTCGCGGCTATCGGTATCCAGGCGCAGGATGATTTGCACGGCCTGTTCCAGTTGTTCGGACATCGCGGAGATGGCGCCCAGGGCGGTGGTGGCGGTGTGGGCGCCTTCCTTGGCCTGGCTGTCGGCCTGAGCCGCTTCGTTGGCTGCCTCGTGTGTGGTGTGCGCCACTTCCTGAACGGTTGCCGCGAGTTGGTGCAGGGCTGCGGCGAGCGATTCGGTATCGGCAAGCTGGCGTTCGACGCCACGCTGCGTATGGGTCGATACATTTACCAATTGGCTGGCGACCTGAGTCAGGTTGTGAGTTGCGCTGCTGACCTGGATCAGGATTCCGGTGAAGCGTTCAAGCATGGTGTTGAAAGCAATGCCGGCGCAGGCGATCTCGTCTTTGCCATGCACCGGAACGCGCAGAGACAGATCGGACTGCTGTTCGATGCGGCTCATGGTGTCGGTGAGTCGGTTCATGGGGACCGAAATCACCCGTTTGAGCGCTGCGTGGATCAACAGCATGCCCAGCACGAACAGCGTCAGGTGGATGCCCAGGCTTTCCAGGCCGGAGTTGCGGATGCGCGCATCCACCGGGGCCAGGTCGTAGCTGATCCGGATTGCACCCAATACGCTGCCGGGCGGCACGCTATGGCAGCCCATGCAGTTGGCGCCGCGCGTGTGTTCCGTGGCTTTGTAAGTACGCACCACGGTCAGCCGGCGACCTTTTTCGGTGTTTTCGATGAGTGCGGTTTCCTGTCCGTTGAGCGCGGCCTGATCCAGCTCGTCACGGACTTTTTCCTGTTCGTTGCCCGGGCCATATTGGCTGCTGACGCCTGTGCTGCGAATGACGCGGGCTTCCTGTACGTTCGGCTGGCTGGCGATCTGTCGTTGCAACACGGTGCGGTCGGCCATGCCGCCGGTGAGCATGAGCTTGTTGAGACCGTCGAAATAGCCATCGGCGATGGATTTGGTTTGCTCGACCGTGAATTCTTCGGCCAGTTTCTTTTCGCTGAGGAAGGAATGGACCAGGGAGGCGGTGAGCAATACCAGGAAGAGCATGGCGGTGAAGCCGAGGATCTTCGAGGTAACCGTGCGGGAGTAGATTTTTAGATTCACTTGAGCCTCCATTACATCGTTTCACGTTGCCTGCTATCGGCGGTGTAGGCAAAAACTTTAGGTTTTTTTACGCGCGTAAAAGGCCTGCGATTTCCGCCCAGCGTTTTTCCAGTCGCTTGACCGAGACCGGTTCCGGTGTCTTCAATTCCTGCGCAAACAGACTCACGCGCAGTTCTTCCAGGCGCCAGCGGAAGTCTTCCATTTCCGGCTCGATGTTGCCGCCACCGATGTTGCCACCTCCGATGTTGCCACCTATATGGCCTTGCGCGGCCAGGCGTTCGCGGCGCTGACGCCAGGCGGCCAGTAGTTTGGCCATTTCGTTCATCGCGGCGAGATCGCGTGCGGCCTGGTTGGCAAGCTTGCTGATACGCAGCTCCATGGCTTTCAGATAGCGCGGTAGGTGCGCCAGCCGGCTGGATGGGTGGTGCGCCATGAAACCGGGGAACACCAGCTCATCGAGTTGGCCGCGCAGGTCGAGTACAGCGGCTTTCCAGATAGGCGGCGTTTTGGCGAGTGCCTGTTCGATTTTCAAGGCAACAGCCAGGCAATCCTGGGCGGTCTGGGCCATGCGTGCGACAGCTTCAGGCAGACGTGGGCGGGCGGTTTTGGCGGCGATTTCGAAGTCGATTTGGCTACGTGGCAGGGGCTTGTCGAAACCCAGCACATCCAGCGCGGCGGCGTTGAGCACGTCGCGCACCAAAGATTCACCGGGGCTGGCAAAGTCCGGCGCGCCTTTGAACATCAGCCCGTATTGCAGGCTGGCGGCTTTCAGTTTGTTGCCCAGGTCGCGTTCGCTTTGGCGCAGTAAATCCGGATGGCTGAGCCAGAGTAGCCGCGCGACGCCTTCGCGGTGGGCGGCATCGGCGGTTTCCGCGCTATCGAACAACGCTAGTCTGACCTGGCCGGTGACGTGCTCCAGCGCCGGAAAGGCGGCGAAGTTAGGCTTGCCCTGCGTGGCGACGTGCATGCTCTCCGGCAGGTCGCCGAAGTCCCACTTTGTGATGCATCGGTTGCCATATTCGCGCTCGAATTGACCCGCCGAGCGCGCCAGTTCCTGCCGCGCCTCGGCGCCGAGTTGTTGTCGCAAAGTGCCCAGATCGCGGCCCTCGGCGAGTGTTTTTCCGCGCTCGTCCTGCACCCGGAAATGCATGTTCAGATGCGCCGGCAGCGCTTCCGGACGCCAGGCATCGCGCGGGATCAGCGTGCCGGTGGTCTTGCTCAGGAAGGCGGCGAGGGCGTCGGTGAGTGCAGCCGTCCGTTTGCCGTCGAGCAAGGCCTGCGTCGCCGCGCGGGCATAGTCCGGCACCGGCACGAAGGCGCGGCGGATGGACTGCGGCAGGCTCTTGATCAGTGCGGTGATTTTTTCTTCCAGCAGGCCGGGCACCAGCCATTCGCAGGCCAGCACCGGAATCTGGTTCAGCGCGGCGAGCGGCGCTTCCAGCGTGACGCCATCGTCCGGCGTGCCGGGGTCGAAGCGGTAGGTCAGCGAGAAAGACACCCCATCGCGCACGCCGTTGAATTCGATGCTTGGCGGAAAGTCGCGTTCGCTGGCGTGTTTGTCGCCGGAGAGCAGATTCTCGCGTTCGAGAAACAGCAATTTCGGGTTGTTGCGCTCCGCCTCGCGCCGCCATTTCTCGAACGCCGCGCCGTTGTGCATTTCCAATGGAATGCGCGCATCGAAGAACTGGTAAATCGCTTCTTCATCCACCGCGATGCGGGCGTTGCGCGAGCGGTGCGACAGATCGTCGATTTCTTCCAGCAGGCGCTGGTTGTGGGCGAACCAGGGCGCGCGCGTCTCGCCGGGGTTGCCGTAATCGCCATTGACCAGTGCGCCGCGGATGAACAACTCGCGGCTCAACACCGGGTCGATCGGGCCGTAATGCACCTTGCGGCCGTTGACGATGGGCAGGCCGTACAGCGTGGCGCGCAGGCTGGCGGCGACATGCGCCGGTTTCTTCGCCCAGTGCGGATCGCTGTACGAAAGTTTGAGCAGGTGGCGGGCGGCGTGCTCCACCCATTCCGGTTCGATCTTCGCCAGCGTGCGCGCGTAAACCCGCTTCGTCTCGACGATTTCCGCCCCCATCACCCACTTCGGTTTCTTCTTGACGCCGGAACCGGGAAAGATCGCGAACTTGATTTCGCGCGCGCCGAGATAAGCGCCATCCTCGGTGAGGAAGCCCAGATTGCCGAGCAGGCCGGGCAGCAGGGCCTGGTGGATGACTGCGTAGCGAGAGGCGAGCAGGGCGTTGAAATCGGATTCAGCGTCCGCTTCCGTAGGGTGCGCCGTGCGCACCGATTCAATGGTGCGCGCGGCGCACCCTACGACCGGACTTGGCGCATGCCACTCGCCCTCCACCTTCCAGCCCAGTTCCTTCACCTGTGTCGTCAACTGGTTATAAACATCGCGCCATTCACGCGCCCGCAGCGGCGACAGGTATTCGGCTTTCAGGCCTTCGCGCAGTTTGCGTTGCGATTTGCGGTGCGTGTTCTGCTCGTCGAGGTAGTGCCAGAGCTTGAGCAGCGCGATGAAATCGGAATTCGGGTCGGCGAAGCGCGCATGTTTCTGGTCGGCGGCGGCCTGGTGTTCCAGCGGCCGTTCACGCGGGTCCTGGCTGGTCAGCGCGGCGGCGATGACCAGCACTTCATGCAGGCAGGCCTTGTCGCGTGCGGCGATCAGCATGCGGCCGATGCGTGGATCGACCGGCAGATGCGCGAGCTGTTTGCCGATGCCGGTGAGTTGGCCGTTGTCGTCGAGCGCGCCGAGTTCAGTCAGCAGTTGCTGGCCGTCGCGGATGCGCTTGGGTTCCGGCGCGTCCAGAAATGGAAAATCCTCGATCTCCGGCAGGCGCAGCGATTTCATGCGCAAGATCACGCCGGCGAGCGAAGAACGCAGCAGTTCCGGCGTGGTGTATTTCGGCCGCGCGAGGAAATCGGGCTCGTCGTAGAGGCGGATGCAGATGCCTTCCGCCACCCGACCGCAACGCCCGGCGCGCTGGTTGGCGGAGGCCTGCGAGACCTTTTCGATCTTGAGTTGCTCGATCTTGTTGCGGATGGAATAGCGCTTCACCCGCGCCAGACCGGCGTCCACCACGTAACGAATGCCCGGCACGGTGAGCGAGGTCTCCGCCACGTTGGTGGCCAGCACGATGCGGCGGCCGCTGTGCGACTTGAACACCTGTTCCTGCTCGCTGACCGACAGGCGCGCGAACAGCGGCATGATTTCGGTCTGCGGTGGATGATGTTTGCGCAGCGATTCCTGCGCTTCGCGGATCTCACGCTCGCCGGGCAGGAAGACCAGGATGTCGCCGGGGCCATCGGCCGCGAGTTCGTCGACGGCGTGCAGCAGCAAGGTAGCGATGTCGGGTTCATCGTTGGGGTCCGGCGGAGATGCCGTAGGGTGCGCCGTGCGCACCGATTCACGCTGTTCTGTCCGGTAGCGCATCTCCACCGGATACGTTCGGCCCGAGACCTCGACCACCGGCGCGCCGTTGAAATACGCCGAGAAGCGATCCGCTTCCAGCGTCGCCGAAGAAATGATCAGCTTCAGACCCGGCCGGCGCGGCAGCAGCATTTTCAGATAGCCGAGCAGGAAGTCGATGTTCAGGCTGCGTTCGTGCGCCTCATCCAGGATCAGCGTGTCGTAGGCGCGGAATTCCGGGTCGGATTGCGTCTCCGCCAGCAGAATGCCGTCGGTCATCACCTTGATGCGGGTGTCGGGGCCGACCTGATCGGTAAAGCGCACCTGCCAGCCGATGAAGCCGCCGAGGCGGCTCTTGGTCTCTTCCGCCAGGCGGTTGGCGACGCTCTTTGCCGCGATGCGGCGCGGTTGCGTCATGCCGACCTTGCCGTGGATTCCACGTCCCGCCATCAGCACGATCTTGGGTAATTGCGTGGTCTTGCCGGAACCGGTTTCGCCGCACACGATGACCACCTGATGCGCGCTCAACGCCGCTGCAATGTCGGCGCGCCGGCTGGATACCGGCAGGTGCTCCGGGAAGGTCAGTTCCGGCGTGAAGGGCGCTTCGGGTATGGTTGTGGCGGGGTGGGTAGAAAAGTCGGACATGGGGCGGCGTTTTAGCATGAAATTTCTTGAATCGAGGGGGCGTCCGATGCGGGCGGTGCTGTTTGCTCTGCTGTGGGTTGCAGCGTTTGTCGCCGATGCGGCGGCGTTACGGGTCGAGGCGCTTGCCATTCCTTACGCCAGCCCCTGGCAACGCGCGACACCGCAACAGGAAGCCGAGGACGGCGCCTTGCTGCTGGATGCGCCGGAAGCCGGCTTGCATCTGGCCGTGCCGCGCCCGACTCGGGTACTGAAGGCGGATGCGGCAACCTATTACGCCAGGCTGAACGAGAAATGGCAGGCGCTGTATGGCAGCAGAGCAAAGATTTCCTGGCTCGAATCCGGCGCTGTGCAAGGCCAACAGAAATGGTTGGTGTGCCGTCGCCCGGCGAGTGAGCGCGACGTCAGCGTGTTTCATCTGTCGACGGTATTCGAGGGACGCGCCTACAGCGTGTTGCTGTTCGCGCCAGCCGCGGCGGAGGCGTTGCCGCAGGTGGCGCTCGATTTGTTGGCGGCCGTTCAATTTGGGGTTGCGCCTGCGTCTACGAACTGGGTCAAGACCCGCACCCTTTACCCGCAAGCCAGTGCCGAGGTGCTGGAAGCGCTGGTTCAGGACGATATCGCGCGACTGGGCGACGATGGCATGGTGACCGGCTACGGCCTCGATTTCAGCGCATCCGGCGTGGCCTGGTTCATCGAGGGCTATCAATGGAAACGCATCGATACGCGGGTGACGCGGCTGGCCTGGAACCAGGGCGGCCAGTTGGAGGTGCAGCCTCCGGCGGAATCCGCGCCGTCGGCGAACTGGCGTTTACTGCTCACTCTGGCGAAAAACGAGGCAGACATCAGCGTCCAACTGCGCGTCTGGGATCTCTGCGCCCCCAGCCAGCGTGTGGCTGAAGCGCTGGACCAGCTACAACGCGGCGCATTCGCCCAGATCCAGCGTCTGGCGCTGGAACGCGCCACCGGCTGCCCGGAAATTGAAGCGCTTGCGGCGCCAGCCGCGTTGCAGGGCGAAAGCGGGAAAGCCGTGCAGGTGGAGACCGTTGTGTCTTTGCCGCCAGCGCCCAGCGCGGCGCAACTCGCCGCATTGAGACTGGCCGGGCTGACCCGAATCGACCTGGTCGAGATCGCGCTGCACCCCGGCCCGCGCCGAACCGGCTTTGGCGATCGATTGATCGAGCGCGCGCGCTGGTATGTCGTCTTCGAGCCGGGTGGAGCGGGGGATGCGCGCTGAAGCGCAACGCCTATATCAGGTGGAGCGCCTTCGCCAGGGTGTCGAAGAACAGGCAATACAGGGCGATAGGCAGTGGCAGGCCGAGCAAGGTGCCGAGCAGGTAGGCGCGGAAGCGGACACCTGACATGGCGAGGGCGTAATTGAGGGCCGGCAGGGTCTGAAACATGACTCTCGCCAGCAGAATGCTTGCGATCGGGCGGCTGTCCAGTTGCCCGAGGATGCGGGTGACGATCCGGTTCTTCATCTGCCGCAGTGCATCGCCGCCGATGAGGCGGACGATCAGAAAACTGATCACGCAGGAAATGCTGGCGGCGACATAGGTGGCAAGCCCGCCCCAGGTTCGCCCCAGCGCAAGCACCGCGGCCGCAAGAAAAATCCACCCGGGTATCTGGATCAGGTTACCCAGCGCGAACAGCAGGATAAAAATCAGCAGCCCGCCGAGCCGGTTGTCCAGAACGGTTTGGCGCAGAAACTCGATGCTGAAGTGATCGCGCAGGCCGGTCGTCTGGAACACCGCCAGCAACAAGCCCAGAAACAGGGCCACCGTGAGTAATCGTCGGTATCGCTTCATCACGCTTCCGGTTCAGCCATGCAGTCAGGGAGTCGGAAATTGCCAAAATACCCTTTATTTCCTTGGTAGCCGTAGGGTGGATAAGCGCAGCGCATCCACCATCGTCGGCTATCGGTGGATGCGCTGCGCTTATCCACCCTACAACTTGGCGCCGTAGGTTGTGCAAAGCGTAGCGTTCCCAACATCGCGCCGGCTCGTTGGGCACGCTGCGCTTATCCACCCTACAACTTACTTGCTACCGCCGCATTTGCCTTCCATGGCTTTCGCCTTGTCACCGCCGCACTTGCCTTCCATCGCCTTGGTCTTGGCTTTGCTGCCGCCGCACTTGCCTTCACCACATTTGCCCTCCTTGGCTTTGGCTTTTGCTTTTGCTTTTGCGCCGGCTTTCTCTTTCTCGCCACCGCACTTGCCTTCCATATCCTTCTTGCCGCCGCATTTTCCCTCCATCGCCTTGTCGTCGGCGGCGGCCACCATGTAGGTCTGGTTCAGGGCTTGCATGGCGAACGGATTGCCCGCCGCGTGGGCGCTACCGGCAATACCGGTGGCAGCGCCGATGGCCGCAGTCAGGGCGAGGGTCAGCGTGGTTTTGCTTGCGTTCATGTCGATTCTCCAAAGTAAGGTCATGGGCCCAAAACGGGCGATTCATGACGATGGTCTCGGGGAGCCGGGCGGCTTCAGTGCTCGTGTTCATTTTCGTGACCACCCCGCTCGGCCAAAGCCTTGCGGATGCGTTCACGCGCCTCGGGGGAAAGTTCCGCGCCGGCTGCATCGGCTTTGGCGCGCTCGCCCAGCTTGCGCAGGGCGAGTCGCATCAAGGTCAACTGCCGCACAAACTGCCGGCAACTGACGCAAATCCAGAGATGCATGCGCAGACCCCAGCGTTCCTGGAACCCCAGCGGGCGTTCCAGGCGTTCCGAGATCAAGTGGCTTGCATCCTTGCAGGTCAGCATTTTCATTCACCCCCGGGCGGCGATAGTCACGTTGCCGACCCAGTTCCTGTCGAGACACTGCCGAAGACCCAAACGGCCCCGATGCAGCATCGTCCACAGGTTGGTCGGCGTGATCGCCAATTCCTTACAAATTATTTCGCTGTCTTCTTCCATCACCTCGCGCAGCCAGAAAAGGCGGGCCAGACGCGGCGGCAAAGCGTCCAGGCAGCGCTGCAGGATGGCCATGAATTGGCTGCGTTCCAGGGTTTCCTGCGGATCGCCCCAATCGGCCATGCGATCTCGCCAGTGACCATCGGCAGCGAACATCTCGTCGCTTGCGCCCTCGTCGAGGTCGTCGCAACCCGCCGGGTCATCCAGCGGCGCCTCGCGGGAAGCGCGCCGGAAATGGTCCATGATCTTGTGCTTGAGGATGCCGATCAGCCAGGTGCGCACCGAGGCTGCGCCGCTGAAGCGTTCGCGCGACTCCAGCGCCGCCAGCAGCGTTTCCTGCACGGCCTCTTCGGCGAGATGTTCATCGCGAATGCGCGCCAGGGCGAAGCTGTAGAGCGCCGTGCCGTGGTCGTCCAGCCACTGTTCCGGTTCGCCAGCAGGGTGTGTTTTCAATCTGACATCCTTCGGGTCGGCTGCGGCAAGGGAAACGCGGCGATTATCGGCCAAACAACGGGGTCTCCAGAATCCGCCGGTGAAAATGCTCGCCCACGATCAGGCGGTGATGCGTCTGAATACCGAGTTGGTGTCGAGCGCGCGATGTCTGTAGGTGCGAATTTATTCGCACCGAAGTCCTTGACTGTGCGAATAAATTCGCACCTACGACTACTCCAACTGCGGAATCTAGGATCAACGATCTTCCAATCAAGGATTCAGAACGCAAGTTCCGTGCTTATCGGGTTAACACACCCACCCACTACCGGTAGTGACGTAGGTTGGGCAAAGCGAAGCGTGCCCAACGAACCGGCGCGCTGTTGGGCACGCTTCGCTTTGCCCAACCTACGGCTGTGCGAATAAATTCGCACCTACGACTACTCCAACTGCGGAATCTAGGATCAACGATCTTCCAATCAAGGATTCAGAACGCAAGTTCTTCTGGCCGCAGGGCCGGCGACGGGCCGGCCCAGCCAGGTTTTCGGAGACGCCAAGGACAGCCTCAAGTGAGACTGTCACCAAGTGCTTGGGCATGACGCCGTGTGCGTGCTGCTTGCAAGCCGACCAAACCCAAGCCGGCCAGCAGCATGGCCCAGGTTTCGGGCTCGGGCACAGCGGTTACCTGGAAGCCCAGGTTGGCGGCATCCGGGGCGAAGTCGCTGATCTGGTTATTGCTGCCCAAGCCCACGCGGGGCCACAGATTCCAGGTGTACTGGCTGGGGTCGCTCCTGAAACCCGTCGTGCCGGGGGCGAACAGGCCAAGCGGCAGATCCTCCAGCGTGACGGTGAGGCTGCCGATCTTGATGTTGGCGGGATCCAGGTTGGTCACCACGGCGTTGATGAAGTCGTTATACAAACCGGTGCCGTTGGGGCGGACGATCAGCACCGAGTCGAACAACACGCCGGCGCCGATGGCGGGCGAGCCGGCCAGGAAGCGCTCGGTGCCGCGGCCGCGGTCGATCCCCCAGACATACAGCGCGCCCGCGGTCAGTCCAACCTTGTCGGCCAGGATGGTGCTGAAGGAGAAGCGCTGATCGGCGCCATCGTAGAAGGCTGCGGCGGCGATCACGTCCAGGTCGCCATTGGCCGGGCCGGCGGTGTAACTGGGAAGAAAGTCGTCATAGGCATCCACCACAGCGTTGGCGGCCAGAGCCGAGACCGGGCTCAGCGAGATGAGGGCGGCAAAGCCCAGTGAGATCAAACGAAAATTCGGCATGCTGCACTCCTGGTTGAGGTTCGGATTGATGGCTGCCCGCCCTTGCCTTCGAGAAGAATTGACCAACCCGCCTGTAGGCAGGTGGGTTTTCGATTGCGTCAGGCAGCCTTTACAGACGTTTATCCACGCCGCCGCGCGCGCGCGGCGTTAAAACCGACCAATCCCAGGCCGGCCAGAAGCATGGCCCAGGTTTCAGGTTCGGGTACCGCAGCCACCTGGATGCGCGCTACCTGATAGCCGGTCTGGGTGAAGTCGCCATTCGGGAAAGCGGTGAGGATATTGCCGCCGGGAATAAAGCCGGCATGCGCGGTTACGACGCCGAACTCGTCCACGCCCGTATTGGGGCTTGCCTGACCAAGGCGGGCGGTGTTGGCCGGAATCTCGTCGTTGACTTCCGTTCCGGCGTCGCGCACGAGCGAGCCCAGCACGATGAAATCTTCCCCGTCGAAGCTGCCGTCGTCATTGAAGATGCGGTGACCGGTTGGGTTGCCGTTGCCAAAGAAGGCGTCATTGCTGGGCAGGACCATGGACAGGAAGCTGATATAGCGGCTATCGGGATTGCTGCCGTCCAGATCGAAAATAAAGGAGGTCGAGTCGCCCGGCTCAAAGCGCGGGCCGCCGATGGCCGTGCCTTGCAGGGTGGCTTGCTGGGTATGGCCGGCCGCGCTGAAGGCCGCGCTGATCGGTGCGGCGTTGCCGTCCTCGGCCAGGCGCTCCAGGTTCGCGGACGCGGCTGCGCCCAAATTGTAGGTATCGAAGCCGCCGTCATGGAAACCCACCCAGACCGGGGTGAATTCCACTCCCTGGCTGGGCGCCAGGCTGGTGATGGTGACCTTGACTTGCATGGCGTGCGCGGCGGGCGTGAGCAGGGCGCCAGCGGCAAGCGCGGCGGCGAGGATGCGAATACGTGTCATGAGAACTCCTTGGGTGCGATGGCTGGAAGACGGGGTCGAGTGGTTGATCCCCGGACGGCAGCGTCACACTTGCGCGTAGCGAAGTCCTCTCGCGGGGGTAAACAAATATTCAACAAATTGTGAATATTGCTTTTTGCAGGGTGAATTCATAATGACTCGCTCCTCTCTCCAGCCTGGCCATCCGCCCATGTATGCCCGCGAAAGCAAATGCATTCTTGTTGTTGAGGACGATCCCGACATCGCCGAGATGCTGACCATCAATTTGCTCGACGAAGGCTTTCGCGTCGAACACGTGGCCGACGGCGACACGGCAAGCAAACGCATGGCGCAGGGTGATTTCGACATGCTTCTGCTCGACATCATGCTGCCCGGCATGAGCGGACTGGATTTGTGCCGCCAGGCGCGGATGCGTGCGGCCTATATCCCGATCATCATCATTTCGGCGCGTGGCGCCGAGTCGCAGCGCATTCTCGGACTGGAGCTGGGTGCGGATGACTACATTGCCAAGCCGTTTTCGGTGCTGGAGCTGGTGGCGAGAATGCGCGCCCTGTTTCGCCGCGAGGCGGCGCTCGGCCGGGATGCGCGGCGTGCGGTTGGCGCGATCGAACTGGGCGGGCTCTATCTCGACCCGGTCACGCGTGCAGCCAGCCTGGCGGGCAGCGCGTTGACGTTGACCGCGCGCGAATTCGATTTGCTGCTGTATTTCGCCCGGCATCCGGGGCAGGTATTTTCGCGCATCGAGTTGCTTGAACGGGTGTGGGGATACAGCCACGCGGGCTACGAACACACCGTGAACACCCACATCAATCGCCTGCGTAACAAGATCGAGCCCGATCCCGCCCAGCCGCGCCGCATCCTCACCGTGTGGGGGGTCGGCTACAAACTGGCGGAGCCGGGTGCGGCATGTTGAACAGTCTGCACAAGCGTCTGGCGCTGGCGCTGGTTCTGTTGCTGCTGGCGTTTGGCGGCGCGATGGTTTTCATCACGCGCCACGCCAGCGAGCTGTACCACGAGGAAATCAGCCAGAAACTGTCCAGCAACCTCGCGTTGTATATCCGCGATCACCTGCCGCTGACCGACCGCACGGGCGAGCCCGATCCTGCCCAGTTGAAAGCCCTGTTCCACATGCTGATGGTGGTCAATCCCAATGTGGAGGCCTATCTGCTGGACGCGCAAGGGCGGGTGCGCGGCCACGCGCAACCCGACGCCAAGGTGGTACGCGAACAAATCGATTTGCAACCGCTGCGACGTTTTCTCGCCGGTGCGCGTTTGCCCCTGCGGGCGGACGATCCCAAATCGCTGAACGCGTCGCGCATATTTTCCGCCGCCCCGCTGACGGCGGGCAGTCAAACCACCGGCTATGTTTACGTGGTCCTCACCGGCGAGGATGGGCGCAACCTGGCCGAGCAGTTGGCGGGGGGCTACAGCCTCGCCACGCTCGGTGCAATGCTCGGCGGCGCTTTGCTGCTGGCGATGGGGGTGGGTTTCGGCCTGTTTTTCGCCCTGACCCGCCCGCTGCGCGCGCTGACTGCCGAAGTCGATGCCTTGGCGCATGCCGCGCAGCCGGACAAACAGATAAAAACCATCCTGGCACGCGACGAAATAGGCCGCCTGACCCAGGCTTTTCACGCCATGTCGACGCGCATCGGCGAGCAGATTCACACCATTCAGCTCAAGGATCATCAGCGGCGCGACATGGTCATGGCGGTGTCGCACGACTTGCGCACGCCGCTGACTTCGTTGCGCGGCTATCTGGATTTGCTGGAGCGCAAACTGGATACGCTGTCCGAAGCGGACCGCCTGCGTTATGTCGGCGTCGCCGCACGCCAGTGCCGCAAGCTGTGCCGCCTGTCGGACGAGCTGTTTCAGTTGGCCAAACTGGAATGCGACGAAGTGCAGGCGAACGCCGAGCCTTTCCCGCTGGCCGATCTGATTCAGGATGTGGTGCAGAAATTCGAGCTGATGGCGAAGAATCGCGGCGTCGATCTGCTCGCCGATGTGCAGCCCGGCGCGGAGCAGGTGAATGCGGATATCGGGCTGATCGAACGTGTGCTGGTCAACCTGCTCGACAACGCCTTGCGCCATACCCAGCAGGGCGGCGCAGTGCATATCCAGGCCGACCGCAACGGTACCCGGGTGAGTGTTCGCGTGACTGACACCGGAGAAGGGATAGACCCCGAAATTTTGCCGCGCCTGTTCGACCGCGATTATCTGGCCGCACGCCGTGATCCCACGCGCCCGTGGGGCGGGCTGGGGCTGGCGATTGCGCGACGAATTTTGCGTCTGCACGACACCGATATTCAGGTGGAAAGTCAGCAAGGCCAGGGCGCTGCATTTACTTTTCATCTGCCACTTGCGGCGGCGTAGTTGCCGCGAAATCACGCCCCACGACATCTGCCGGGTGGGTGTGAAAACCCGCTAAGCACGCAAATTTCCAACTGACTGTAAGGAATCGCGGCGAGCATCGACTAATGCATGAGACCAGCTTGCCCGGCGACGCTGGATACCCATCACCTATGCCTTTTGTGGAGATCGATATGCCGATCAATGCCTGTTCTTCCAGCGCTTCCAGCAATGTTGCAACTCGGTACGCGGAACGGTTGTCAGAGCGCTTGCAAGACCGTTTGCAAGACCGCTTGCGCGGTGACGACGCGAAGCAACCCAGCCAGCCGGATGCTTCCACCCAAGCGGTCGACGCGCTCATCGACACTTCAGCCTGAACGGCTAAAAAGGACATAACATGGTTAACAGTCGAACGATTCAAGGCCTGCTTCTGGTGCTCAGCATGAGCTTTCTGTTCAGCGCCTGCGCCGAGGAAAAATCCGCCATGCACGCTAAAAAAGTAGTCAGTAACCCGAATGCCCAGGTCGATAGCATCGTGCTCGGCATGGGCTGCTTCTGGGGTGCGGAAAAACGCATGTCGGAAATTCCCGGCGTGGTCGATGTCGAAAGCGGTTATGCCAACGGCGACATCGCCGGCAACTATGAAGCGGTGCTCGCGCATGAACGAAGCGTGCGTTCCGGCACGACCGGCAAACGCAATCATGCGGAAGTGGTGAAAGTGACTTTCGACCCGGCGCGGACCAGCCTGGAAACCGTGCTGATCAAGTTCTGGGAAAGCCACGACCCGACCCAGGGCGATCGTCAGGGCAACGACGTCGGCAGCAACTATCGCAGCGCCATCTACACGCATTCCGATGCGCAACTGGAGGTCGCCCGGAAAACCCGCGCGGCCTATCAGCAGGCGCTGACGCAGGGTGGGTTGGGCAAGATCACGACTGATATTGCCGCTCTGAAAGCCTATTTCTCCGCCGAGGACGCCCACCAGGATTACCTGAAGAAGAACCCCAAGGGCTATTGCGGCCTGGGCGGCACCGGCGTCAAGTATCCCGGCTCGAAGTCAGCGCAAAAGCCGGCGGCGCCGCGCCTGGACGGCAAGGCGCTGGCCTTCGAGCGGCAACTGGTGGTGTTCGAAGCCGAGGAATGCCCGTTCTGCAAACAGTTCAAGGCCGAAGTGCTCGATCACTGGAAGGCCGAAGTGGCCGTGGTCAGTACCCTGAACCCGAATGCGCCGACCGACTGGAAGCTGGAAAAAGGCTTGTTCGCCACGCCCACCATCGTGCTGTTCGAGCAGGGCAAAGAGGTCTCGCGCTACACCGGCTACACCGGCGAAAAAACACGTTTCTGGAAATGGCTGGGCTTCCATTTGCTGACCCCGGCGCAACAGAAGATCGCCTTCGAGGAGGGCACCGAGCGGCCCGGCACCGGCTCGCATCTGGACGAAAAGCGTCCCGGCACCTTCGTCGATCCGATCACCGGCGCGGCGCTGTTCCGCAGCGACGGCAAGTTCGAAAGCGGCACCGGCTGGCCGAGTTTCTTCGCGCCGGTGGCGGGCGCCGTCAGCCTGCATGAAGACGTGGCGCTAGGCATGAAGCGCGTCGAAGTGCGCAGCGCCAGTTCCGGCATCCACCTCGGCCATGTCTTCGACGACGGCCCGGCGCCGACTTACAAGCGTTATTGCATCAACGGCAATGTGCTGAAGTTCGTGCCGGATGCGAAGCGCTGAGGCGCGGCCGCCTATTTATCGAGCAGATAGCGTTTGTCGTCGAAGGTGGCGACCCACTCGGGTTTGTAGATCACCATCATCGTGATCAGCATGCCGGTGAGGAAGGCTTCGCTGAACGCCATCAGCAGAAAAAACGGCAGGTAGCTTTGCAGCAGGTAATCCAGCGGATACAGGCCCGATGCCGCCGCGAAGCCGGTCGCGGTCAGGCCGGTCGCGGCGATGGCGATGGCGGAGCCGAAGAAGGCGTTGATGAAGATGTAGATGAACAGGTGATTGGGCAGCTTGCGATCGGCCAGACTGTAGATCGCCCAGGACACCGCCACCGGCGCCGCGCCCATGATCAGCCAGTTCGGCGCGAAGGCGGCGTATTCCCCATGCCAGAGTGCAATCGCGGCGGTGATCAGGGCGATGCCGAATAAAGCGAACAGCGGCCGGAACATCAGCGTCAGCACGGTCGCGCCGAGCAGGTGAAAATCCAGGCCGGGTTTGATGCCGGCCTTGATGAACCAGATGCCCAGCACGGTGACGCAGGCGGCGAGGAAAACGTTGAGGTTGGCGGAATCGGCCAGCATGCGCCAGTTGGCGCGACGGAAGATCAGCCAGCCCAGCGCGGCGGCGAACAGCCACAGGCCCCAGAGCCAGTATTGCGGGATGTTGGCGGACAGGATGTTCATGTTTTCGCCTCGGATACAATCCGCCGCATTCTATTAGAAAACACTGATGGACCCGCCATGCGCCTCGCTTTGTTCGACCTTGACAACACGCTGCTTGCCGGCGATTCCGATTTTGAATGGGCGCAATTCCTGATCGAACAGGGCGTGGTTGATCGCGAAGTTTACGAAGCGCGCAACCAGACTTTCTACGATCAATACAAAGCCGGCACGCTGGATATCTTCGAATTCCTCGACTTCCAGTTGAAGCCGCTGTCGCGCCATCCGCGCGCGCAACTCGATGTCTGGCACGCCGATTTCATGGCGCGCAAGATCGTCCCGATGATCGCCGCCGGCACGCCGGCTTTGCTGGAAAAACATCGCGCCGATACCTGCGTCATCGTCACCGCCACCAACAGCTTCGTCACCGCGCCCATCGCCGCGCATCTGGGCGTGCCGCACCTGATTGCCACCGAACCGGAACATTTCGACGGCGAATTCACCGGCCGCCCGCACGGCCTGCCCTCGTTCAAGGAAGGCAAGGTGCGCCGCCTGCATGAATGGCTGGCCGCGCGTGGACAAGGTTTGGATGACTTCAGCGAAAGCTGGTTTTACAGCGATTCGTTGAACGACCTGCCGCTGCTGGAAATCGTGACCCATCCGGTCGCGGTAGACCCGGATGCGACCCTGCGCGCGCATGCGGAACGGCTGGGCTGGCCGGTGATCAGCTTGCGGCAATAGGAAAATTTACGGGTAAATTCATTTTTTTAGCTAAGGAGTAATCCTGGCTTTATCAGGCGGCATCGATGCTGAAACCTGTCGTCCGGGTTCTGTTGCGCGGGCTGGATTCCAAACGTCTGCCGCCCGGTGTATGCATCCTGTGGCCGCTGGATTACACATAATCAAGTGCTACACTTGATTCAACGTTCTGTTCGTTAGGGAGCTTATGCATGGCCACAGTCAATTTCACGGGCGCGGTGGATCGCCAATTGCTCAAGCGGGCGAAGATCATCGCGGCCAAGACGGACACGTCGATTAACGCGCTATTCAATGCCGAACTGCGCTACCTGGTGGAAACCTTCGAGTCCGCCGAAGTCGCCGGCAACCATAACTACCGTACCCTGCTCGACTTCTCGCTGGGACGGATCGACGATCTCGCCGCGATGACCGAGCTGGGTATCGACAGCGAGGAAGACCTCTTCTTGCTGATGACCCAAGCCCGCCTGCCGATGCCACGCTTGTCCGCCGCAACCACGCAGGGCATGGTGGACGATCTGAACGCGTTGGCAGCGTAAGCGGTGACGGAAGTCTCGAAAACTCCCATCGTTCTGCTACCCGATGCCGGGCCGCTGATTACGCTGGCCTATGCTGACTCGCTGGATCTTCTGCTCAAGTCCGGTTGGCCGGTGAACATGGTTGACATGGTGTTGCACGAAGTTACGCGCAATGCCACCCCGACTAGCGAAAAAATCCGCCGTTGGGTGGTCGAACACTCGATTCCCATCTTGAGCACACGTGTCTTCCAGCGCCATCTGGCAGCGCAGTCAAGCGACCAAACGCCACTTCGAAAGGCGAATCTCGGGGAATTGGCGATTCAGGAAATCATGACCGATCTCGCACTCGCAGCACCAATCACGACCGGAGTATTCCTGTTCGAGGATCACAAGATTGCCCGTGCCAGTTTTCTGTTGCCGACCAACTGCCGCAAGATCAGCACGCGCGCCTGGCTACTTTTCCTGCAGGAAAGGGGCTGGATCGACTCCGCCGCCGAGATCGAACGCGCCGCGATCAGCAACGGGCGAAGCTTCTCGCGGCTGCGGTTTCCGGCGTAAGAGGCGTGTGCGAAATGTCGGCTTGCCGCTATGCGGCCAGGTCGTTCTTCTCTTCCCTGAGCTGCAACCGCCACATCGCGGCATAGCGGCCATCTTCGGCCAGCAGTGCGGCGTGGTTGCCGCGTTCTACGATGCGGCCGTTTTCCAGCACCAGGATTTCGTCGGCGTCGACCACGGTGGACAGGCGGTGGGCGATGACCAGGGTGGTGCGGTTTTCCGAGATGCGGGTGAGTTCGTTCTGGATGGCTTGCTCGGTGCCGCTGTCGAGCGAGGAGGTGGCTTCGTCGAACACCAGTATCGGCGGGTTTTTCAGGATGGCGCGGGCGATGGCGACGCGCTGTTTTTCGCCGCCGGAGAGTTTCAGGCCGCGCTCGCCGACCATGGAGTCGTAGCCGTCGGGCAGGCCTTCGATGAAGCGGTCCAGATGCGCGGCGCGGGCGGCTTCGAGGACTTCTTCCCGGCTGGCGTCGGGGCGGCCGTAGGCGATGTTGTGATACAGGCTGTCGTTGAACAGCACGGTGTCCTGCGGCACGATGCCGATGCTCTTGCGCAGGCTGGCCTGGGTGACCTGGCGGATGTCCTGGCCGTCGACGCGGATGGCTCCACCCGTAACGTCGAAGAAGCGGAACAGCAGGCGCGACAGCGTCGATTTTCCGGCGCCGCTGGCGCCGACTACGGCGAGTTTGCGCCCGGCCGGGATGGTGAAGCTGACGTCATGCAGGATGGGCCGGCGCGGGTCGTAGGCGAAGCTGACGTGCTCGAAACGGACTTCGCCTTTGCTCGCCGCCAGCGTCCGCGCATCGGCGGCGTCGGTGATTTCCGGCGGCTTGTGCAGCAGGCCGAACAGTTTTTCCATGTCGGTGAGGGCGTTGCGGATTTCGCGGTAGACGGTGCCGAGGAAGTTGAGCGGGATGAATAACTGGATCAGGTAGGCGTTGACCAGCACCAGGTCGCCCAGCGTCATGCTCTTGTTGGCCACGCCTTGCGCGGCCAGGCCCATCATCGCGGTGACGCCGAGGGCGATGATGAAAGACTGGCCGCCATTCAGCCAGGCCAGTGAAATCTCGCTTTGCACCGAGGCGTCTTCGGCGCGGCGCAGGTCGGCTTTCAGACGGTCGGCTTCGTATTGCTCGTTGTTGAAATACTTCACCGTTTCGTAGTTGAGCAGGCTGTCCACCGCGCGGGAGTTGGCGCTGGCATCAGCCTCGTTCATCGCGCGGCGGTGTTGCAGCCGCCAGTTGGTGATCAGCACGGTGAACGCGATGTAGACCGCCAGGGTCATCAGCGTGATGGCGCCGAACCAGGGGTCGTATTTGACGAACAACACGCCGGCGACCATGAGAATTTCCAGCAGCGTCGGGCCGATGTTGAACAGCGTGAAGTTGATCAGAAAGCGGATCGAGCGGGCGCCGCGTTCGATATCGACGGCGAGGCCGCCGGTGCGGCGTTCGAGGTGAAAACGCAGCGATTGCGCGTGCAGATGCTGGAACACGTCGTGGATGACGCCGCGCATGGCGCGTTGCAGCACGCGGGCGAAGAGGGCGTCGCGCAGTTCGGTGAAGGCGGTGTTGCCGAAGCGGAGCAGGCCGTACAGGACGATCAGCGCCAGCGGCAGGACAAGATTGACCGAGGCGTCGGCAACCCCGGGGTGTTCGAGGTGATCGACGATTCCCTTCAGCACCAGCGGCACCGAGACGTTGGCGACCTTGGCGCAGAGCAGCAGGCCGAAGGCGGCGATGACGCGGTTTTTGTATTGCCAGACGTAGGGAAACAGCGACCAGGCGGCGCGCCATTGGCTGGCGGTGGTGCGCGCGGTCATGCTGTCGGCGCTGAGGCGGTGGTGGGACATGGTTTGCTGCGAGGTTGGGACTGGCCGCCATTGTCCCGGAAAGCGCGGCGCTTATGCGCCGGATGGATCAAGCCGTGCTTATCCGGTTAACCCACCCACTACCGGTTGTGACGTAGGTTGGGCAAAGCGAAGCGGGCCCAACGAACCGGTGCGCTGTTGGGCACGCTTCGCTTTGCCCAACCTACGGCGCCATGCCGCGAAATCACGCGCCACTACATCTAGTGGGTGGGTGTGACAACCCGATAAGCACGGATCAATCTATCGGCAGGGCCAGGCCGCGGGTCAGCAGTTCGGTGGCGGCCGCGGCTTGAACCGGGCGGCTGAAGAAGTAGCCCTGATAGGTATCGCAGCCCAGGGTTTGCAGGTAGTCGAGTTGCTCCCGCGTTTCCACGCCTTCGGCGACGACCTTGAGCTTGAGTCCTTTGGCCATCGCGGCGATGCCCGCGACGATGGTGCTGCCGTTGTTCATGTGGCCGGTGAGGTCATGGATAAAGCTGCGGTCGATCTTGATGGTGTTGATCGGCAGTTTCTTGAGGTAGGACAGCGAGGAGTAGCCGGTACCGAAATCGTCGATGGAAATCTCGACGCCCATTTCCGCCAGTTTGCGCAGCTTGCTGACGGCGCCATCCATGTCGCGCATCAGCGTGGTTTCGGTGATCTCGATTTCGATGCCGGTACCGTCCGCCATGTGCTTGTGCAGGCAATGCAGGAATTTTTCGACGAATTGCGGGTGTTCGATCTGGCGCGCGGAAAGATTGATCGCCATCGTGATCGGCGGCA
This sequence comes from Pseudomonadota bacterium, assembly GCA_030691265.1. Lineage (GTDB taxonomy): Bacteria > Pseudomonadota > Gammaproteobacteria > Burkholderiales > Thiobacillaceae > PFJX01. Next base: position 8,599 of record JAUYET010000024.1, on the reverse strand, counting down.
GTGCGGAGTCACGCCAGAGCTTGGCCTGGCGACAGGCTGCGCCCATCACCCATTCGCTGATCGGCGTGATGAGGCCGGATTCTTCTGCGATGGGAATGAAATCGTTCGGGGAAACCAGGCCGCGCGTCGGGTGGTTCCAGCGAATCAGGGCTTCCATGCCGCGGATACGCTGGCTTCCAAACGCGACCTGGGGTTGGTAGAAGACTTCGAATTCTTGCTTTTCCAGGGCGTGGCGCATCTCGTTTTCGATAGCCAGGCGGCCGGTGAACGATTTGTGCAGGTCCTGGGTGAAGAACTTGTAGTCGTTACGACCCTGGTCTTTGGCGTGATACATGGCGATATCGGCATGCTTGATCAGCAGTTCGATGTTGTCGCCGTCGTCCGGGAAGATGGCGATGCCGATACTCATGCCGGCATAAATCTCGTTGCCTTCGATGTTGAAAGGTTGCTTCAGCGAGGTGATGATTTTCTGGGCGATATAGGCGGCGTTGTCGCGCGTGCGGATGTGCGGCAGCAGCAGCATGAATTCGTCGCCACCGATGCGCGACAGGGTGTCGCCCTCGCGCAAACAGCCGCGCAGCCGTTGCGCCAGGGCTTGCAGCAGGCTATCGCCGACCAGATGGCCGAGGGTGTCGTTGACGACCTTGAATCGGTCCATGTCGAGGAACAGCGTCGCCATGGTCTGTCCATGGCGCTTGGCATGCACCATCGCCTGGCCGAGGCGGTCTTTGAACAGCGCGCGGTTGGGCAGGCCGGTGAGCAGGTCGTGATAGGCCTGGAATGTGATGGTCGCCTCTGCCTGCTTGCGTGCGCTGATGTCGCGCACGACGCCGTAGGTGCCGAGAAATTCGCCCATGCCCAGGCTGGTGGGGCGGTACATGCCCATCGAGGACAGTTCCACCACCACGCGTTGATCGGAAACGCGTTCGGTGAGGCTGCTGAGCAGGTCGTCCTTGCGCCGCAGCAGCAACTCGAAATTGCGTGTGGCACGTTCGCCGGTGCGGCGTTCGTTGAAGTGGTAGAGCGCGATTTCCAGCTGATCCGCGGCGATGAGGGTCGTGTAGTCGCGGCCGATCAGTTCGCCCGGCATATAGCCCAGCGTGCCTTCGATGCTGTCGTTGAGGTAGGTGAAGCGGCCGTCGGCGTCGAGGGTGTAAATGACATCCGGCGAGGCATTGACCAGCAGGCGGTGCCACTGCTCGGATTGTTCGAGCTGATGCACCATGCACGCGTTGTCGTGTTCGAGTTGCAGTTTGCGCACGACGTTGCGCACGGTCTTGATCAGTTCTTCCGGCTCGTAGGGCTTGCGCAGATAGTCGTAAGCGCCGAGGCGTAGCGATTGAATGGCGGATTCGATCTGGCTGTCGCCGCTGGCGACGATGACCCGGCAGTCTGGATGATGTGCGCGGATATAGGCCATGATTTCATGGCCGTTTCCATCGGGGAGACGCAGGTCGAGCAGGGCCAGGTCGTAACGTCGCTCGGCCAGCAGCGCGTAGGCTTGCGTGGCGGTGAGGGCGGAGTCGATGCTATGTACATACTGCGCCAGCAGCAGACGGGTGCTTTCCAGATAACGCGGCTCGTCCTCGACGATCAGCAAGCTGATCAGGGACTGGTTCGTGCCGGATACCGCGTTACCGTGCATCAGTTAACCCTTCAATTCGTCTGGGGGAAATGCTTAAGGCTATATCGAAAGTTATAACCCGCTCAAGTCACCGGCAATGATATATGGAATGTCGTACCGGATGCACCGGTCTTGAACGTGACGCTACCTTCCATCGATTGCGTAAGCGACTTCACGATGGATAGACCCAGACCCGCGTGGCCGTCCCCTTTGGAGGTGTCCAGCGGGTCGAATATCTGTTCTGCGATATCAGGTGGAATGCCGAGACCGGAGTCGGCGACCAGAATTTCAATGAAGCGCTCGTGGCGGTGATTCGACAGCACGGCGGTTTCTATGCGCACCGTGCCGCCAGGCGGCGTCGCCTCGACCGCATTGAGCATCAGGTTGAGTACGATCTGCTTGAGCTTGTCGCGGTCGCCGGTCAGGCGGGCAAGTCCGGGTGTGAGCAGGGTGGATAGGTGGATGTCCTTGCTTTGCCAGGTGGGCTGCGTGACTTTGACCAGGTCTTGAATCAGCGCGTTGAGGTCGGTCGCGTCGGACAGTTCGTCGAGTTCGACATCGTCATGGGTCATGCTGCGCACGATGCGCACGATGCGGTCGAGTTCCTCGTAGATGATGCGCAGTTCGTCGGAAACCGGCGCGTCGTCGCCCAGCTTGATCTTCAGGATGGCCAGGTAATTCTTGATGATGCCGAGCGGGTTGTTGATCTCGTGTGCGGCGCGGCGCACGCGTGCCGACAATCCATCGGGGTGGTCATCCGGGTAGCCATTGGCGGGCTCGATGATGATGCTTTGCGCCGGCGTGCGGCCAGCCAGTTCGCCCATGCGGGTGTAGTGTTTCGGCATTGCGGCGACGGCAGAAATGGCCGTGGCGCTGCCGCAGACCAGCAGTACACCCTGACTATTGCCTTCGCCGACTGGAATTGCGACCAGCCCGTCGGCGTCCGCCTGGCGAATCAACTGGAGATCGAGGACGGCGGCATTGTTGCCGGCGCTTTCCAGAACCACGACGGCGGAGCGCGTGAACAACGCGCGTACGGCAGCGGTTTTGCTGCCTTCGACGCGGATCGAGATGGCGGCGGCGGCATGGCTGCCCAGCGCGTGCGATTCCAGGAAACTGGTGCGTTTGTTCAGCTTCAGGTAGACCGGGTCGGCCAGGCTTTCCTGGCTGGCAAGCAGGTTGGCCAGGGTCAGAATGGCGGCTTCGCTGTTTTCGTTCATGGCACTGGCGGCAAGCTCAAGCTGGTTGTAGCGGATCAGTTCCAGGGCAATATCGCTAAGCTGTTTGTGTCCATTCTCGGAATAGATGGCGTCAACCGCTGTATTCGTTTTGTTCAACATGTCCCCGAGCGTTTTTGGGCTGATTTTCGAGGCCAAGAATAGCTCATCCAGCAGGGAAATATTAGTTTTGCTTGCTGCTGCGGCCGTGTTGAGCTGGACCAGTCTATGTGCTGCAACAACGAGTTGCACGAGGGGCGCGGCATCGCTCAGGCGCTGGGCGGGTTCATCCAGATAACGCAATGCGTCCGGCAGAAACGTCCGTAGCGGCAAACGATCCAGCGCGGCCTGACTGAGTTGGCGCGCGTGATCCACATCGTCGGCAACATCGTGCGCAAATTGGGGCAGCCAGATCAGCAGGCCGGCAAGCCAGGCTTCATCCGGGCTCGGGTAGTCGGTTTTTTCTGCCAGCAGGCGGCTCAGCACGGCGCAGCGCAAGGCAAGACGCCAGCTTGCATCCTGGCTGTCGTTGCGGGTGCGGGTGAGTTGTTCGGTTGCCGCTGTAGTCGCCATGCTTTTCAGCGTGCAGGCGTCGAGTGAACCCAACAGATCGGCATGGGTGAATGTGTTCAAGGACTCGCCCGCATGCGCTTGCGCATAGGTTTCCAGTGCTTGAAATGCCAGTGCCGGGTCGAGTACGAGCAGATTTGCGGTTTGCGCATCCAGTTCATTGCGACCGCCCAGTTCGCCAAGAATATGCGCCAGTACGCCGGTATGACTCAGGAATGGCCGTGCCGAACCCTTGGGGGATTCACTAGGCAAGGCGTTGGGGCGAGCAGGACGGGGCACGGTATTTGTCGGATAAGTGGCTTAGGGCTTACAGCAAGCCACGTGCCATCCCGCTTTTGGATTACACCCTTGGCCAGCCGGGGAAAACGATGCGGCTGGCCGATTATCCAAAGCGTGTATGTCGGTATCTCGACTGGCGTGACGAAAAGTCCGGTTAGCTTGTGCGCTCCGAATGCTCGCGAATGAGTTTGAACAATGCACGGCTGGATTTTGGCGGCTTCGCTTCGGCGGCTTCCTTGCGCGCATTGCGTATCAGTTGGCGGATTTGCTGGACATCGGTATCCGGGTGCAGCGCCAACCACTCATTCAGTGCCGAGTCGTTTTCTATCAGGCGGGTGCGCCAGTTTTCCATGCCGTGAAATGCCGCTTTGGCGATGTTCGATTCGCCGCGTATGACCGCCAGTTGCTGGTCGATCGGCTCGGTTTCGATATTGCGCATCACCTTGCCGACGTATTGCATCTGCCGCCGCATGGCTTCGTGGCGAGGGGTAAGGCGTTTGGCTTCCAGCAGCGCACTCAATAGCGAGTCAGGCAGGTCCATTTTCTTCAACTGGTCGCGTGAAAGTTCGAACAGTTCCTCGCCCAGGTCCTGCAGCGCGGTGCTTTCTCGCTTGCGCTGGCTTTTGCTGACGATGTTCTCGTCATCTTCATGATCTTGATCGTGCATGGTTGTGTTGGCAGAAGCAGGGGGATGGGTTGGTATCATAACGACTTTGCCGATCCCATCAGGTTACGCCGTGTCCAAAAGCCAAACGAATAGTCCGTTCAGTTTTACCCGTGAGGCCCTGCAAGGGCTTGCCGCTCAGGTGCTCGATCTGGCCAAAGCTGGGGGCGCTTCCGCCGCCGAAGCCGAAGTATCCGAGGGCAGCGGGTTGTCTCTTTCCGTGCGGCATGGCGAGATTGAAACCATCGAGCACAACCGCGACAAGGGCATCGGTGTCAGCGTGTATCTGGGTCAGCGACGCGGGCATGCCTCCACTTCCGACTTTTCCGCCGACGCATTGGCGCGCACGGTGGAAAAGGCGCTCAGCATCGCGCGCTATACCGCCGAGGACGAATGTGCGGGCCTGGCCGAACCCGGCCTGCTGGCGCGCGAGATTCCGGATCTGGATCTTTATCACCCCTGGGATATCGGCGTCGAAGCCGCGGCCGAATTGGCGCGCGCGTGCGAGGCGGGCGCGTTGAGCGTGGACGATCGGATTACCAATTCCGAGGGTGGTTCGCTGTCGAGTCAGGTTTCCCAGTTCATTTATGCCAACTCGCTGGGCTTTTCCGGCGGCTATCCGTCCAGCCGACAAAGCCTTTCCTGCGCGGTGATCGCTGAAGATATTGGCAACCCCGGCGAGGCCATGCAGCGCGACTACTGGTACACCACGGCGCGCGCCGCGGCCGATATGGACAGCGCCGAGAGCGTCGGCCAGCGTGCCGGTGAGCGCACGGTACGGCGGTTGAACGGGCGCAAGTTGAGCACGCGCCAGTGTCCGGTGCTGTTTGAAGCGCCGATCGCCACCGGTCTGATCGCCAGCTTCGTTTCGGCGATTTCCGGCGGCCATCTGTATCGCAAGTCTTCCTTTTTGCTCGATAGCCTGGGCAGCCAGGTGTTCCCCGCGTTCCTGCAAATCCAGGAACGGCCGTTCATTGCGCGCGGCCTGTCTTCCGCGCCGTTCGATTCCGAGGGCGTCGCCACGCAAGACCGCGATGTGGTCAAGGATGGCGTCGTGCAAGGCTATTTCCTGGGCAGCTACAGCGCGCGCAAGTTAGGGCTGCACAGCACCGGCAATGCCGGCGGCAATCACAACCTGATCGTGCCTTCGACCGGTGAAGACTTCGCCGCCTTGCTGAAGAAAATGGGCAACGGCTTGCTGGTCACCGAGTTGCTCGGCCACGGCCTCAACATGGTCACCGGCGATTACTCGCGCGGTGCGGCGGGCTTCTGGGTGGAGAACGGCGTCATCGCCTACCCGGTGGAGGAGATCACCATCGCCGGCAATCTGCGCGACATGTTCAAGGGCATTGCCGCCCTGGGCAGCGATGTGGAGACGCGCGGTTCGCGCCGGGTGGGTTCCATCCTGATCGACCAGATGACCGTTGCGGGCGAGTGAGATGCGGGGTTTGCTGGCTTCGGTCTTGCCATTAGCGCGCGCCATCGATGCACTGAACGAGACTGTCGGCCGCGCCGTGAAGTGGCTGGTGCTGGCGGCGACACTGGTTTCGGCGACCAATGCCAGCCTGCGCTACGGCTTCGATCTCAGTTCCAACGCCTGGCTGGAATTGCAGTGGTATCTGTTCGCGCTGATCTTTTTGCTGGGCGCCGGCTACACCCTCAAACACAACGGCCATGTCCGCATCGACGTGCTGTACGGGCGTTATTCGCCGCGCACGCAAGCCTGGGTCGATCTGCTCGGCGGCGTGCTGTTTCTGTTGCCGGTGGCCGGCTTGCTGGCCTGGTTCAGTTGGGGCGTGTTCGCCGAATCCTGGGCGATCCAGGAGGTCTCCGCGGACTCCGGCGGCCTGTTGCGCTGGCCGATCAAGCTGGCGTTGCCGGTGGGTTTCGGGCTGCTGTTTCTGCAAGGTGTCGCGGAAATCATCAAACGCGCCGGCATGCTGGCCGGGCAATTGCCGTTCGCCGCCGAATTTGCCACCGAGCAGTCCGAGGAAATCGTCTGATGTTCGAACTGATGGCGCCGCTGATGTTCGCCGGCCTGGTGGTATTCCTGCTGATCGGCTACCCGGTCGCTTTCGCGCTGGGCGCCAACGGCCTGCTGTTCGGTCTGATCGGCATGCAGATGGGCTATGTCGAGTTTGCCCAACTGCAAGCCTTGCCGGAGCGCGTGTTCGGCATCATGTCCAACGCCACCTTGCTGGCGATTCCGTTCTTCACCTTCATGGGCCTGATTCTGGAACGTAGCGGCCTGGCGGAGGAATTGCTGGATGCGATGGGGCAGTTGTTCGGCGCATTGCGCGGCGGCCTGGCCTACGCCGTGGTTTTTGTCGGCGCGCTGCTGGCGGCGACCACCGGCGTGGTGGCGGCGACGGTGATCGCGATGGGCCTGATTTCGCTGCCGATCATGCTGCGCTACGGCTACGACAAGCGGGTCGCCTGCGGCGTCATCGCGGCTTCCGGCACGCTGGCGCAGATCATTCCGCCGTCGCTGGTGCTGATCATCCTGGCCGACCAGTTGAGCATTTCCGTCGGCGACATCTATCGCGGCGCGTTGACGCCCAGTCTGATGTTGGCCGGGTTTTATCTGGTCTTCGTGTTTGCGCTCACGCTGGCGCGGCCAGGGATGGTCCCGGCAATGCCGGCTGCGGCGCGGATATTGCGCGGCAAGGATTTATGGCTCAAGGCCGGCGCGTCCATCTTGCCGCCGCTGCTGCTGATCTTCCTGGTTCTGGGCACCATTTTCCTGGGCATCGCCACCCCGACCGAAGGCGGCGCGATGGGCGCGGCCGGCGCCTTGGCGCTGGCCTTGGCGAAACGCCGCCTGAGCCTGGACCTGCTCAAACAGGCGATGGATTCCACCTCGCGCCTGACCAGCTTCGTCATCTTCATCCTGATCGGCTCGACCGTATTTTCGCTGGTGTTCCGGTTGCTGGAAGGCGATCTGTGGGTCGAACATCTGCTCACCGGGTTGCCCGGCGGCGAACTCGGCTTCCTGATCGCCGTCAACCTGCTGGTCTTCGTATTGGCCTTCTTCCTCGATTTCTTCGAGATCGCCTTCATCATCGTGCCGTTGCTGGCGCCGGTGGCCGCCAAGCTGGGTATCGACCTGGTCTGGTTCGGCGTCTTGCTGGGCATCAACATGCAGACCTCGTTCATGCACCCGCCGTTCGGTTTCGCGCTGTTCTACCTGCGCAGCGTCGCGCCAAAATCAGTGCGCACGACGGATATTTATTGGGGCGCGATTCCCTTTGTGTTGATCCAGTTGGTCATGGTGGCTTTGGTCCTGGCCTTCCCCGGGCTGGTTGGCGGACAGATCGAGAAAGTGGAGGCCGGCATGATGGAGATTCAGCTCGATTCCGCTAGCGATAGCTACCTGCGCCCGCCGGGGGATTAATCTTGAAGACCGTTCCATTCGCCTGTGAATTTAAGTTCGTTTGGCTTGTGCCGATAATTTCAACGATCAAATGTGTGGTTGATGGGAGTGAATCCATGAAAACGCTGTTCTTTATCTCATTGTTATCCATCAGTCTGGCTGGCTGCGCCACGCGTGAGTATGTGCATGAATACGTGCAGAGCCAGATCAATCCGCTGAGCGCGCGCGCGAATGCGCTTGATGGCCGGCTGGGCGCTGCCGAGACCGACATTAAAGCCAACGAAGCGAAAACTCGGCAGAAGGCTCAGCAGTTGGACGCCGCCATCGCCGAAGTGCAGGTCACCTTGAAAGTGCATGCCGACCGCATGACGAAAAATGAGACCGACATCGCGCAATTGTCGAAGACGGCGCAAGAGGCGCTGGAACGCGCCAGTGCGGCAGGAAAACTGGCCGAGGGCAAGCTGACTTATGAGGTGGTGTTGTCGGACGACAAGTTGAAATTCGGTTCCAGTAAAGCCGATCTGGGCGGTGTCGCCGAGGCGGCGCTGGATGAGTTCGTGACCCGTCTCAAGGGCGATAACAAGAGCGTTTACATCGAAATTCAGGGCCATACCGACAGCACGGGTGAAGCGGCCGCCAATCTGAAACTCGGTGAAGCGCGCGCCGAGGCGGTGAAGCGGTATCTCAATATCAAGGGCGGCATTCCGCTGCACCGCATGGCGGCGATCTCCTACGGCGAGGCCGAGCCGGTCGCCGATAATCATGTCAAGGCAGGCCGCAAGCAGAACCGGCGCGTGGTGTTGGTCGTTATTCAGTAATCAATTTTTGTGACTGTTCAGCCGTAGTGCGGGCATTGCCCGCACTACGGCTGG
>JAUYET010000102.1 GCA_030691265.1 Pseudomonadota bacterium | reverse complement strand
TCGATCTACGACGCCAACGACGAGGCGCAACTGGGCGAGCTCAAGACGCTGGGCGAACAGACGCTGGTCGCGTGGAAGCACGACGTGCAAGTGATGATCGAAGGCCCCGGCCATGTGCCGATGCACCTGATCAAGGAAAACATGGACCTGCAACTGGAATGGTGCGACGAAGCGCCGTTCTACACGCTCGGCCCGCTCACCACCGACATCGCGCCCGGTTACGACCACATCACCAGCGCCATCGGCGCCGCCCAGATCGGCTGGTACGGCACCGCCATGCTCTGTTACGTGACGCCGAAGGAACACCTGGGCCTGCCGAACAAGGACGACGTCAAGGAAGGCATCATCACCTACAAGCTGGCCGCCCACGCCGCCGACCTGGCCAAGGGCCATCCCGGCGCGCAGATCCGCGACAACGCGCTATCGAAAGCGCGTTTCGAATTCCGCTGGGCGGATCAGTTCAATCTCGGCCTCGATCCGGACAAGGCGAAGTCTTTCCACGACGAGACCCTGCCCAAGGAATCGGCCAAGGTGGCCCACTTCTGCTCGATGTGCGGGCCGCATTTCTGCTCGATGAAAATCACCCAGGATGTGCGCGACTTCGCCGCCAAACAGGGCCTTTCCGAACAGGAAGCGCTAACCAAGGGCATGGAAGTGAAATCCATCGAATTCGTCAAACAGGGCGCCGAGGTTTATCACAAGGTGTGACGCTTGCCCGCGAAACCCGAGCCCGGCGGCCGATCAGAGATATCTGTAGGTGCGAATTTATTCGCACCGAAGTCCTTGATGGTGCGAATAAATTCGCACCTACGAGCGCTTCAACTGCGGTTTTCAGGATCAGGTTGATGTTGAGATGATGCGGTTCGTGCCTCACCGCATCCTACGAAACCCGCCTGACTCTCCGTAGAACCGCATCACTACGAAACCCGCCTGACTCTCCGTAGGATGCGGTGAGGCACGAACCGCATCACCGCGCACAAACTCCGCTTATGCAGATCGAACACTTCCGCCAACACCTTTGCCAACTCGGCGCAAAACCCTGTCATCAGGAGCGCGTGCTGCGCGCCTGGGTGCAATCGCGTTCGCTCGACAAGCGGCACAGCAAGGCGGAGGACTTTCTGCCGCTGGTCGTGCGCGACGCGCTGCCGGAATTGATGGCGCAACTGCATGGCCTGGCCCGCGTCCGTTCCGAACACCCGGGCGCGGATGATTCCGCCCGTCTGCTGATCGACCTGGCCGACGGCCAAAGCGTGGAAAGCGTGCTGCTGCCGCGCGATGGCGTCTGCGTCTCCACCCAGGTCGGTTGCGCGGTCGGCTGCGTGTTCTGCATGACCGGGCGCGATGGCCTGTTGCGCCAGCTCGGCAGCGCGGAAATCGTCGCGCAGGTTGCGCTGGCGCGGAGCCGGCGCAAAGTCCGCAAAGTGGTGTTCATGGGCATGGGCGAACCGGCGCACAACCTGGACAACGTGCTCGCAGCCATCGACCTGCTCGGCACCCTGGGCGGCATCGGCCACAAGAATCTGGTGTTTTCCACGGTCGGCGATATGCGCGTGTTCGAACGCCTGCCGCTATGCGACGTGAAACCCGCGCTGGCGCTGTCGCTGCACACCACGCGCCCGGAACTGCGCGCGCAATTGCTGCCGAAAGCGCCGCGCATCGACCCCGCCGATCTGGTCGCGCTCGGCGAGGCTTACGCGCGCGGCACCGGCTACCCGATTCAATATCAGTGGACGCTGCTGGAAGGCATCAACGACAGCGACGAAGAGATCGAAAACCTGATCGAACTGCTCGCCGGCAAGTACGCGATGATGAATTTCATCCCCTACAACAGCATTGGCGCCGGCGGGCTCGATTTCAAACGCCCGGCCTGGGAGCGCTGCTCCGAACTGGCCGGCCGCCTGCATCAGCGCGGCATCGTCGCCCGCCTGCGCGACTCCGCCGGACAGGACATCGACGGCGGTTGCGGCCAGTTGCGCGCGCGTTCGATCAAATTGCAGCCACACAGGCAATAGACGCACGCTTCACATTCGCGCTTCATATGCGCGCTTTATATTCGATTTGACGGATATATAAAAACGGTAATAAGCTGCCTTACCGTTTAACCTGAAAACCGCAGTCGAAGCGCGCGTAGGTGCGAATTTATTCGCACAATCAAGGACTTCTGTGCGAATGAATTCGCACCTACAGATATCTCGCAACACATTGAATCGTAATGAATTTATCCGTCAACTGAGGTTTTTAGGTTTAATTAAATTCGTCCAGACGAATATGGAACTCGACCAGCAAGCCTTCTTCGAAGCCCTCAACGACCCCATCCGTCGCCGCATCCTGGCCCTGTTGCTGGCCCACGACGAACGCTGCGTGTGCGACCTCAACGCCGTGCTCGACGCGCCGCAACCCAAGGTTTCCCGCCATCTCGGCGTGCTGCGCGAGACCGGCCTGGTGCTGACCCGGCGCGAGGGCGTCTGGATGCATTACCGCCTGCACCCCGAACTGCCGGCCTGGGCCGTGCGCGTGTTGTGGCACATGAACGAAGGCATGCCGGCGGAAGTCGCCGTGCCTGATCTGAGCTGCCAGAGCTGCGCGGCCTGACCCCCTCCCCCACCCCTGAGGAACCCACGATGTCCGATCACGTTCTCAATGTCCTGTTTCTCTGCACCGGCAACTCCGCCCGCAGCATCCTGGCTGAAGCCGCCCTCAACGCCATGGGCGCAGGCCGCTTCAAGGCCTGGTCGGCAGGCAGCCACCCGAGTGGCAAGGTCAATCCCTTCGCTATGGAAATCATCCAGAAGAACCGCTTGCCGGTGGACGACCTGCGCAGCAAGAACTGGGACGAATTCGCCGCGCCTGGCGCGCCCGCACTGGATTTCGTGTTCACCGTCTGCGACAACGCCGCCGGCGAAGTTTGCCCGGTCTGGCCCGGCCAGCCGATGACGGCGCACTGGGGCGTGCCCGACCCGGCCGCCGTCGAGGGCAGCGACGAGGACAAACGCCGCGCGTTTTTCCGCACCTGGACGGCGCTTTCCAACCGCATCTCCATTTTCGTCAGCCTACCGATGAGCAAGCTGGATCGACTCAGCCTGCAAAACCGACTGAACGAAATCGGCAAGAGCCGGGCCGAACAACCCACCTGAAGCCGCGATTCCATGTCCGCCCAGTGCGAAGTCACTGCCAAGCGCTCAGCGGGTTTGGCAACATCGGCGCCGATGAACCTAAAAACCGCAGTTGAAGCGCGCGTAGGTGCGAATTTATTCGCACCATCAAGGACTTCAGTGCGAATGAATTCGCACCTACAGATATCTCGCAACACATTGAATCGTAATGAATTTATCCGTCAACCGAGGTTTTCACGATGAACCTGTTCGAGCGCTGGCTGTCGCTCTGGGTGGCGCTGTGCATCGTCGTCGGCGTGCTGCTGGGCCAACTCATGCCGGCGCCGTTCCAGGCGCTGGGGCGGATGGAAGTCGCCCAGGTCAATCTGCCGGTCGGCCTGTTGATCTGGGTGATGATCATCCCGATGCTGATGAAGATCGACTTCGCCGCCTTGCATCAGGTGAAGTCGCACTGGAAGGGCATCGGCGTCACCTTGTTCGTCAACTGGGCGGTGAAGCCGTTCTCGATGGCATTGCTGGCGTGGTTGTTCATCCGCCACTGGTTCGCGCCGTACTTGCCGGCGGAACAGCTCGACAGCTACGTCGCCGGCCTGATCCTGCTGGCCGCCGCGCCGTGCACCGCGATGGTGTTCGTGTGGAGCCGGCTGACCGGCGGCGACCCGTATTTCACGCTGTCGCAAGTCGCGCTCAACGACGCCATCATGATCTTCGCCTTCGCCCCCATCGTCGGCTTGTTGCTTGGCCTGTCCGCCATCGTGGTGCCGTGGGCGACACTTTTTACTTCCGTTGTGCTGTACATCGTCATCCCGGTGATCCTGGCGCAGCTCTTGCGCAAACAGTTGTTGAAGCGCGGACAAGCCGCGTTCGATGCGGTCATGGCCAGCCTGGGCCACGCCTCCATCCTCGCGCTGCTGGCGACGCTGGTGCTGCTGTTCGCCTTTCAGGGCGAGGCGATCATCCAGCAACCGCTGATCATCGCGCTGCTGGCGGTGCCGATCCTGATCCAGGTGTTCTTCAACTCGGCGCTGGCCTACTGGCTGAATCGCAAGGTTGGCGAGCAACACAGCGTCGCCTGTCCCTCAGCCCTGATCGGCGCTTCCAACTTCTTCGAATTGGCGGTGGCGGCGGCGATCTCGCTGTTCGGTTTTCAATCCGGCGCAGCGCTGGCGACGGTGGTCGGCGTGCTGATCGAGGTGCCGGCGATGTTGCTGGTGGTCAAGATCGTCAATCAAAGCAAAGGCTGGTATGAAGCCGGTCTGTCATCACGGTAAGGAAATCACCATGGAAGACAAAATCTGTAGGTTGGGCAAAGCGAAGCGTGCCCAACAATCGCTACGGTGTTGGGCACGCTTCGCTTTGCCCAACCTACGTATGCTGTTCGTTCTCGCGCTGTTGGCCCCCGCCGCCCACGCCTTCACGCCGAAAGCCGAACCTGTGACCGCCAACGTTTACGCCATCGTCGGCCCACTCGGTCAGCGCAGCGCCGATAACGACGGCCTCAACGCCAACTTCGGCTTCGTCGTCACCGCCCAGGGCGTCATCCTGATCGACTCCGGCGCCAGCAAACTCGGCGCACACAAGCTCGAAGCCGCCATCCGCGCCGTCACCGAGCAGCCGGTGCGCTGGGTCATCAACACCGGCAGCCAGGACCACCGCTGGCTGGGCAACGACTACTTCGCCTCGAAAGGTGCGCAAATCATCGCGCTCAAGCGCACCGCCGCCACGCAAGCGGAGTTCGCCGCGCAGCACATGCAGATGCTGGCGAGCTTCCTTGGCGAACGGCTGCAAGGCACCCAGCCGCTGCCGGCCAGCCGCACCCTGGAGGGCGACGAAGTTAGCGGCGAAGTCAGCGACGAAGTCAGCGTCGAACTGGGCGGCGAAACGCTGACCTTGCGCTACACCAACGCCCACTTTCCCGCCGATGCCTGGGTCTGGCTGCCGAAGCGCAATGTGATGTTCAGCGGCGATCTGGTTTACGTCGACCGTCTGCTCGGCGTGTTGCCCTGGTCCAGCGTCAAAAACAGCCAGCGCGCTTTCCACGCCCTGGAGAAACTGAACCCCAAGTTCATCGTGCCTGGCCACGGCCGGGTCTGCGACCTGGCCCGCGCCAAACGCGATTCGGGCGACTACGAGGATTTCCTGGTCGAAAAAATCGGCGCCGCAGCCAAGGACATGGAACCGATGGACGCAACCCTCAACCGCTATGCCGACCTGCCCCAGTTCAAACATCTGGAGAACTACGACGGTCTGCACCGTGCCAACATGAACCGCACTTTTATCGAAATGGAGTCCACACCATGAGTTTGCCCCCTACCCTGATTCTGCAATCCCGCATTACCTGTCCCCAGTGCGGCCACGCCGAGACTGAAACCATGCCCACCGATGCCTGCCAGTTGTCTTATTCATGCAAAGCCTGTGGCGCCCTGCTGAAGCAGAAACCGGGCGACTGCTGCGTGTTCTGTTCTTACGGCGACGTGCCCTGCCCGCCCGTCCAGATCGAACGCGCCGGCCGCGCAAGTGGCAGTGGTTGTTGCGGAGGCTGCGGCAGCTCTTAAGAAACACCATGCAACCCATTGATTCCGTAGGGTGGATAAGCGAAGCGCATCCACCATCGCCGCCGTCAAGGTGGATGCGCTTCGCTTATCCACCCTACCGTGTTTCTTCGGCGCGATTTGCGGCGTTGGGCCGATTACTTCGCTAACCCGGATATTGCATGTTCGATGCACTTGCCGCGCTGCTGATCTTCGACCTGGCCGGTTCTGTTTTTGCCAACATCGCGCCAGCGTCGCCGCTCGGCGCCGCGCTGCATTTCTTCGTCATGGACGTGGCGAAGATCCTGCTCCTGCTGACCACGGTGATCTACCTGATGGGCTGGCTGCGCGCACTGTTCACGCCGGAACGGGTGCGCGCGCTGATGAAGGGCCGCTCCGGTCCCGGCGCACGCCTGCTGGCGGTGGGCCTGGGCGCGGTGACGCCGTTCTGTTCCTGCTCGTCGATTCCGCTGTTCATCGGCTTCGTCGAGGCCGGCATTCCGCTCGGCGTCACGCTGTCGTTCCTGATCGCCAGCCCGATGGTCGATCTGGCCGCGATGGTCGTGTTATCCAGCGTGATCGGCTGGCAGATCACCGCGATCTACGTCCTCACCGGCATCAGCGTCGCCTTCATCGGCGGCTACGTCCTGCAAGCCTTCAAGCTGGAACGCTGGGTCGAGGACTACGTCTGGCAAATTCGCATGGGAGAGGCTCAGGTTGACACCGCCGATACCTCCCTGCGCGCGCGCCACGACTACGCCTGGAACGAAGTGCGCCAGATCGTCGGCCGCATCTGGAAATATGTGCTGATCGGCGTCGGCGTCGGCGCGTTGATCCACGGCTATGTGCCGGAAGATTTCGTCGCCCGCATCGCCGGCGACGGCAGCGTGTGGTCGGTGATCGTCGCCGTGCTGGTCGGTGTGCCGATGTATTCCGACGCGGTCGGCATCATCCCGGTGGCGGAAGCCCTGCTGCTCAAGGGCGTCCCCATCGGCACCGTGCTGGCGTTCATGATGGCGGTCGTCGCGCTGTCGCTGCCGGAGATGCTGATCCTGCGCAAAGTCGTCAAATGGCCGCTGCTCGGCATCTTCGCCGGCTATCTCGCCATCGCCTTCGTGCTGGTCGGTGTCGCTTTCAACGCTTTGAGGACTGTCATATGAGTGAATCGCACGCAAACCCGCTGCACCCCTCCATCGTCGCGCTGGTCGCGCTGGCCGCCAACATCGCGTCCAACCACCCCAACCAGGGGCTGTGCCAGGTGGACCGTCTCAAACAATACGGCGTCGCCAAGGAACAGATCGACAGCGTCATCGAAATCGCCCGCCACATCCGCGACGAAACCAGCGAGAAGGCGGACGCCAGGTTCGATGCAGCCTACGGCGAGGCGTTTGCACCAGCCAAGCCGAAGCTGAAAGTCGATCCGTTCGCCAACCTCGCCGTGGTCGAAGGCGGCGCCTGCTGCACGCCGACCCAATCCGGCCAGTCCTGCTGCTGAGGGGCGCTGTATTTCGGTGCGCACGGCGCACCCTACGACAGCGTGTAGGGTGCGCCGTGCGCACCGATAAAACCCATTGAGGTCATCCCTGTAAATCATGCGACCAACCAATCACGACACCATCCGCCAGCAAGTCCGCACCGCCTATGCGGCGGTCGCCAACACCGGTTCTTCCTGCTGCGCCACCGCCCCGGCTACGGCGGGTGGCTGTTGCGCGCCGTCCGATCACTCGGTCGCCGAACTGCTGTCGCGCGGTATCGGCTACAGCGCAGCAGAAACCGCCGCCGTGCCGGAAGGCGCCAATCTCGGCCTGGGTTGCGGCAACCCGCAGGCCATCGCCGCGCTGCAACCGGGCGAAAGCGTGCTTGATCTGGGCAGCGGTGCAGGCTTCGACTGCTTCCTGGCCGCACGCGCGGTCGGCGCCAGCGGTTGCGTCATCGGCATCGACATGACGCCGGACATGATCTCGAAAGCACGCGCCAACGCAAGCAAAGGCAGTTTCGCCAACGTCGAATTCCGCCTCGGCGAAATCGAACATCTGCCGGTAGCCGATGCCAGCATCGACGTGATCATTTCCAACTGTGTCATCAACCTGTCGCCGGACAAGGCGCAAGTGTTCCGCGATGCTTATCGCGCGCTGAAACCCGGTGGCCGCCTGGCCATTTCCGACATCGTGCTGACCGCTGAACTGCCGCCAGACATGCAGGCCGAAGTCGCCCTCTACACCGGCTGCGTCGCCGGCGCGGCGAACATCGCCGACCTGGCCGCCATGCTGGCCGCCGCAGGTTTCAGCGCCATCCGCATCGCCCCCAAAGACGCCAGCCGCGAATACATCCAGCACTGGGCGCCGGGACGCGGCGTGGAGAACTACATCGCCTCGGCCAACATCGAGGCCGTCAAACCAACTAATCCCCCCTCTCCCTCTGGGAGAGGGTCAGCGCCGTAGGTTGGGCAAAGCGAAGCGTGCCCAACATCGCACCGGTTCGTTGGGCACGCTTCGCTTTGCCCAACCTACGCCACTACCGGTAGTGGGTGGGTGTGTTAACCGGATAAGCACGAAACCAACTAATTCCCCCTCTCCCTCTGGGAGAGGGTCAGGGGTGAAGGCATCGTCATGAAAAGCATCAAAGTCCTCGGCACTGGTTGCCGCAACTGCGAAACCACCGCCAAGCTGATCGAAGAGGTCGCCGCCGCCAAGGGTGCTGTGATCGAACTGGAAAAAGTCACCGACATGGCCGCCATCCTCGGCTACGGCGTCATGTCCACCCCCGGCGTCGTCATCGACGGCAAGGTCGTGCATGCCGGCGGCATACCGGACCGGAAGAAGATCGAGGGCTGGCTGTAACTCTATAAACCCTAGAAACCTCAGTTGAGGTGCTCGTAGGTGCGAATTTATTCGCACAATCAACGACTTCGGTGCGAATGAATTCGCACCTACAGACATCTCGCAACACATTGAATCGTAATGAATTTATCCGTCAACTGAGGTTTTCAGGTTAATACGACCAAATGAAATCTGAACGCCTCCCCTCCCCCGCATGCGGGGGAGGGGCTGGGGGAGAGGGGGTGTTCAGGCTTATGCGTTCACGATCGATAGCTCAGAGCTGTTTCAGCCGCGCGGTTCGCGGTCACGCCAGACCAGCAATCCCTGGCTGTTGAGTTCCACGTCGTTGGCCAGCAGCTCGCGGCAAGTCGCGTCGTCCAGCGTGCTGCCGTGGGTGCGCAGGCGGGACATCAAGCCATCGCTCATCGTCTGCATCAATGCGATTTTCCGGGCTTCACCTGCACCGGGCGCGGCCAAGGTCAGCGCGACAAATTCGTCGATCAGCGCATGCAGGGCCGGCGCCAGCGCCGGCAAATTCGTGATGCGGCCGTAGTGGGTCAGGTAAGCGGCATCCGCGTTGCGCATGACCAAGCGGTCAATGGACGCGTGCAGCGCCTCCGGCTCGAACTGCACCGGCGTCGTGGTGGGAAAGATGAACGGACGCAGCGTGTTGCCCACCACGACATCGAACTCGCGATAGGAAATGCCGAAGGTGTCGCCGGTGAACAGGCTGTTGCTGGCGCGGTCGTGGATGCAGAAATGGTGCCGCGCATGCCCCGGCGTGTCGATGAATTCGAGCCGGCGGCCGTTGAAATCCAGCACAAAACCGTCGTCCGCCTCGATCACCCGCTCCACCGGTGCGGGCACGATCTCGCCGTACAACGCGCGGAACGTCGCTTCGCCGTACACCGCGATGGAGCCCTGCACCAATTTGATCGGGTCGATCAGATGCCGCGCGCCGCGCGGATGCACAACCAGCCTGGCGTTCGGGCACGCGGCGAGAAACGCGCCGGCCGCCCCGGCGTGGTCGAGATGCACATGCGTGACGATGACGTAATCGACCGCATCCGGCGCGATGCCCAGATCGGCCAGTGCGGCGAGGACATGCGGCACGGCGGAATTGGTGCCGGTATCAATAATGGCGGCGCGGCCCCGTTCGACGATGAGATGCACGGCGGCGAGGCCGGGGCGCAGATATTCGGCGTCGAGGGTGACGATGCCGTGCGGGTGATGCTGAGGAATCACAGGCGTCATGACAGGCTTTCTTTCAACTCGGATTTTCATTCGTCGAAGCACTCGTAGGATGTGGTGAGCTTGCGAACCGCATCGTTTCATCGTGCCGCGCGCGATGCGGTTCGTTCCTCACCGCATCCTACGGATTGTTGTTTCACATCAACGATTCACATCAACAACAAAACGCCCGGTCATCTGCCCGGCGAGCATTTTCTCGGCGGCGGGCAGGGTCTCGGATAACGCGATTTCATGCGCGATACCGGCCAGATCGGCCGACGTCAGGCGCTCGGCCAGCAAGGTCCAGGCCGCTTGCCGGCGCGCCAGGCTGGCATAGACCGAATCGATGCCATACAGCGAAATGCCACGCAGGATGAATGGCGCCACGCTGGCCGGGAAATCCATGCCCATCGCCAACCCGCACGCCGCCACCGCGCCGTTGCGTTTGACTTGCGCGCAGGCATTGACCAGAACCTGACTGCCCAGCACATCGACGACGCCGGCGAAACGTTCCTTCTGCATCGGCTTGCCCGGCGCGGCGAAATCGGCGCGGTCCAGCACTTCGGCCGCACCCAGGCTTTTCAGATAGGCGTGATCCGCCGCTTTGCCGGTCAACGCATGCACTTCAAACCCCGCCCGCGCCAGCAAGGCCACGGCAATCGAACCGACGCCGCCAGTCGCGCCGGTGACCAGAATCGGGCCATCAGCCGGCGTCAGGCCATGCCGCTCCAGCGCCTGCACGCACAGCGCCGCCGTATAGCCGGCGGTGCCGATGGCGGCGGCATCGCGCGGGCTCATTTGCGCCCCCGGCTCGGAAAAAACGTCCGAGCCACCCCCCGAGGGGGCCAAGTCGTTCTTGGGGCGGCC
This sequence comes from Pseudomonadota bacterium, assembly GCA_030691265.1. GTDB lineage: Bacteria > Pseudomonadota > Gammaproteobacteria > Burkholderiales > Thiobacillaceae > PFJX01. The sequence goes on along the minus strand of JAUYET010000102.1, from coordinate 46,309 downwards.
CGGCGAACGACTTGAGCGTGCCGGCAGTTTCACCAGCCAGTCGCCGGGCGCGCGGGTGCGCTGCGCCAGGCCGCCCCATCGTGTTTCGCTCAGCCCCCAGCCGTTCAGCACCACCGCGTCGCCGGGCTGAAATGCGGCATGCGTCGAATGCGCCACCACGCCCGCCGCGTCGATGCCGGCGACCATCGGCCAGGTGCGCACGATGGGGCTCTTGTTGGTGATGGCCAGCGCGTCCTTGTAGTTGAGCGTGGCGTAGTCGATATGCAGTTCGACATCGCCTTCGGGCAGGGTGTCCAGCTCCGTTACCTGGGCGGAAAACTCGGGCGTGTCGGTGAGAAGCAAGGCGCGGTAGGTCATGGGGTTTCCAGATAGGGAGTGATAGGCCGGATCAAGCCGCCAATTCCGCCAACCAGCGCGCCGCATCGACAATCTGCACCGGCGCGCGGAATTCCTCCTGGCGCAAGTCGCGCACCAGTTGCACGGCCTGGGTCTGCGGGAATTTTTCGGCGAACCCGGCCAGGGCGCGGTGAACCGTGTTGTCGGCCAGTTTGCATTCGATCAAATACGTTAATGCATTGTTTTCACCATCGCCTTCGCTCAGGGCGAAATCCACTTCAGCGCCATCTTTGGTGCGGATGTAGTGCAGCCCGGCGGTCTTGCCCTGGGCATCCTGCTGGAAATGGACGTGTTTCAGCAGCATGGCGGCGACGGCGTTTTCCAGGCGAATGCCCTCGTCGCCGCGCACCAGACCGGTATCGAAGAAATACACCTTCGGCGTTTGCAGAATGGCGCGCGCCACGTTGCGGTGCCAGGGCTGCACGGTGAAGACGATGTACAGCGCCTGCAAAATATCGAGGTAACGCTTCAGCGTGGCCGGGGATACCGCGAGATCGCGCGCGATGGAGGCGAGCGACACGGGCGAGCCGACGCGTTCGCGCAGCAATTCGACAAACAGACGCATGGTGTTGATTTCATGCAGGCGGGAAAACTCCAGCACGTCTTCGCGGATCAGATCGGTGAAATATTGCTGCCGCCAGCGATCCGCCTCCTGCGCGGTTTCGGCCAGGCAAGGCTCGGGAAAACCACCGCGCTGCATCAGTCGTTCCAGCGCCTGTATCGGCGTGCCGCCCTGCTGCTCGCACCATTCGCGCACGGAAATGGGGTGCAAGCGAAACGCCAGGTAACGCCCGGCCAACGAATCGCCGCTTTGCCGCCAGGTTTCCATGCGCGCGCTGCCGGTCACCAGAAGGGCCTGCCCCGGCGCACGGCCATCCACCACGCCTTTCAGCCAATTCTTCCAGTCCGGCATTTTGTGGATTTCATCCATCGCCAGCAGACGGCTGCGTGGTGACCAGCTTTGCCGCTGCAACACGGCGCGATCCGCCAGAACATCCCAGTTCAGATACTGCGCCGGTTCAAAACCAGCCATGAGCTGACGGCACAACGTCGTTTTTCCAACCTGGCGCGGGCCGGTCAGCAAGACCATTTTGCGTTCCAGATCGGTGGCGACGAGAGCATCGAGATAGCGCTTCATGGCGACTATTTTATTTATCAATTCAAAAAAGTCGCGACTTTTTTGAATTTAACTAAATTATGGTCGCCCCTGCCAGGACATCTCGCCATCATGTTTCGCCAAGCAGAATCGCGGGGAGCCGATACCGGGCTGCTCGATCATCGCCCTCACGCGGCTAGCCGCTCACGCACATGCGGCATATCACGTCGAGACGCCGCCCGGATTTGTCCGGCGGAGAGCGTTTCGATGCCGATGGTTTCGCCTTCCAGGGTAAGGAATTCCACCTCGTAAGCCTCGCCGTTGCGATGCACATGCACCACCACGCCGACATCGCCCACCTCAAGGCCAGACTGGGGCAGAGATTCCAGCAATACCACCGAGGCATGTTCCTGAATCATGGGCAGGTTCAGTGTTTCTTGAGCTCGGAGGCGATTTCACGCTTGCTCTGCCGCAGCAAGGCGATTTCGGATGGTGTCAGCATCCGGGGTGCGAGCGAGGTACCGAGCTTCCGATTGAGTAAGGCAGTCGAAACGGTGACCAAACTTGGCTTCCCACCAGGATTCGATTGATCCATGTTTTTCTCTTAATTCAACAAGTTGCGAATAATCCAGAGCAAGTCTGGCGGAATAGGGTTTTCCGGTCAACGCGGTAACAGCAAGAACGCGACCACCACCGGCCAGGACATGACCCCGCAGATTGGCGAGCGTTCCCCCTTGGCCAACGAAGTCGTCAACCAGCACATAGGTAGCACCCGGTTTCACCTCGCCATCGAACGCAGCCTGCCGTGCCAAGCGGGAAAAGCCATCCGCACCGGTGTGCCCAACCACATTGATCTGCACGATGCTCGGCTCCACCGGCCAATCGAGGCGGTTTCCCAACTCATCGGCCAACGCTTCGGGTATGGCATTGACGCCCTCGGCCTCGTAGGCATGAGCGCTGACCAAAATCGGCGGTTCGCTTCCGTAGCGACCCAACAATTCAACAATGGACTGATTCAGGTTATCTGCAACCAAGCGACCGGCGGCAATGGCATCACCTGACTTGGCGGCGCGGTAATCTGGGTGAAATTTTACGGTCCGCTCCTCGGCATGGATCAGAACGTCAGGGAAGTGATCCCAGGGAAAGCGCGGCGGATGCAGTGGCAACGTCATGACGTCGTCTTTCTTGCCCGTGAACGAGCCTTCGCCTCAGGCAGCAACGAAGTCAGCGCCAGATAGCGCTCGAACAGAAACGCCACGCGTTCGGCCTCGCTGGCGAAAGATTTTCTGCCGTAGGCCGCGTCCACCGCCCGGTCGAGCGCCTGATGCGTCTTGAGCAATGGCGGCGGCATGGTCAGCGGGTCGTAGAGGTCGGCCAGCGTGGCGTTGGGGAATTGAGCCCTCGTTCAGCCACGAGTTATTCTTTTTGCGTTTCGTCGGTTGGCAGGTGCGCAATAGCAGCCGCCTTGATCTGCTCGGCGTAGTTGTAGATGTCATCGACGGATTCGAGCGGAACCCGCTCTTCTTCCTTTTTGTCGTTGAATACGCCGAGGGATAACTTCTGTGAATTGTTGAAGCGCAAGCGGCAGATCGGCTTTCGATTATTGTCGTCGAGGAGGATGGCGCAATAGCTCTGTGCGTCGCGCATGAATATACGGCGTGGGCTTATTACGCTGCGAAGTAGCGCCCGAATAATATGAAAACCTTCGGTCTCTTCCGGTGTTGTAACGGTCTGTGCCTCAGCTACCGTTTCTACGGGAACAACAGATACCGCTGCCTCGGCTACTGGCACAGATTCTGGTGTCATTGCACCTTTGAGCCGATCGTTGATCCGTTCGCCAAGCAACTGCTCGAAAGCGCGCTTCGTGATCACTGTGAATTGGTCTTTCAACGCAGGCGTGAAGCGACGATTCCCGAGTAGGTCAGAAGCAACCAAGCGCACGAATTCTTCGGATGGATTCATCATCCATTCGGCGAGACGGTTCTGAATTGCGCGCGTGTATTTAAGATCATTCGCAGTGGTAAGAATTGTGTCGAGATCGAATGCTGACTTCGCAAATTTTTTCAGTTCTTCAACATCGCGTTCCTTGAAATCAAGAATGCTGAACTCAAAGAACGGCGTCTCGTCCATCTTGTTCGGCTGTTCAAGGTCAGTGAAGAATCTATAGACGATTCCGTTGGTAAGTACGCCGAAGCGTGCTTCGGTAACGTGGAAGTATCTGAAAAGCTGACCTGCATGATTAATGTTCAGGTCGGCACCAGCCTTCTTACACTCAAATAGCATGATCGGCTTGCCGTCGCTAAGGATGGCATAGTCAACCTTCTCGCCCTTCTTCATGCCGACATCAGCTACAAGCTCCGGCGTCACTTCGAGGGGATCGAAGACGTTGTAACCAAGTATCTGGATGAAGGGCATGATCATGGCGTTCTTCGTCGCCTCCTCGGTTTGGATCATGTCTTTGGTGTTGCCCACTCTGGACGACAACTCTCTGAGGTGGTCAATAAAATCCATTTGCGATCTCCCGGGTAAGTTTGGTTGAGGTCTTCATTTAGTGGCACTTCGAGCCATAGCCTTGACAGATTATGGTCCGGCTTTTGCTCCGCAACTCAGGAGCGAACGTCAAAATAGCCGAGAGCAGGTAAACATTGGCCTCCGTATCCTCGGAGGAGTCCTTCGCCCATTCACGGGAGAAGGCCAGGGCGCGATCCTTGATTTCGTTCCATGACAGCGGCATCGGTCAGGCCTCCGTCCGATTCAAACCGAGTATCGCCGCCCGCATCTGCCAGACCATCCAGATGCCCGGTATGGCGGCGGCCACGGAGAACAGGAAGAACGCGGACCAGCCGAGCGATTCCGCCAGCACGCCGGACACCGGGCTGACGTAGATGCGTCCGACCGCCGCCAGCGCGGACAGCAGCGCGTAATGCGTAGCGCTGAACTGGTGGTTGCACAGGCTCATCAGCAAGGCGACGAAGGCGGCCGTGCCCATGCCGCTGGTGAGGTTCTCGAAGGCGATGGCGGCCATCAGCAGGCCGTCGATCTCGGATGGCGTGGCGAGCGCGACAAAACCCAGATCGAACGGCGCCAGCGTGAAGCTGCCCCAGGCGCCGCGACCCAGCACAGCGAGGGCGTAGAAGCCGAAATTGGACAGCAGTTGCAACACGCCGAACGAGAACAAGGCCTGATACAGCGTCAGCCGCAGCATCAGCGCGCCGGCGGCGATGGCGCCGAAGATGGTCAGCCAGATGCCGATGATCTTGTTGACGATGCCGACTTCTGCCTGGCTGAACGCCATGCCCTTGATCAGAAACGCGGTGGACAGGCTGCCGGCGAAGGCGTCGCCCAGCTTGTACAGCACGATCAACAGCAAGAACGCCCAGGCGCCGGGCTGGCTGAAAAAGCTGGCGAGCGACTGGTTCAGCGTGGCGAAGCCGACTTTGCGCGCCGCCCAGAAACCCAGCGGCAGTGCGCCGGCGATGCCGGCCAGCACGAAGAGGAGCTGAATCCACTTGTTGGCATCGTTCGGATCAAGCCCGAGGCCGATCAACAGCCAGCGCGAGGCGAACGCGCCGGCCAGCACGCCGGCCAGCATGGCGACAAAACCGAGCAGTTCGCGTCCGGCGTCGCTCGCCAGCGGTTTCGATGCACTGCTGACGCGCGGCAGGGTCAGCAGCGAAACCACCGCCGCCACCGCCATGATGCCGGCCATGACGCGATAAACCGCGCCCCAACTGCCCCACTGTTCCGCCCAGATCAGCGCGATGCCGCCGGACAGAATCATCGCGATGCGATAGCCGAACACCGACATCGACGAGCCCAGCCCGCGTTCGCGCGGCGCCAGCACATCGGTGCGGTAGGCGTCGATCACGACATCCTGCGAGGCGGAGAAAAACGCCAGCGTCACCGCGGCGGCGGCGAACAGGAACGGCGTTTGCGCCGGCGAGATCGAAGCCATCCACCACAACGCCGCAGCCAGCGCCAGTTGCGTCAACACCAGCCAGCCGCGCCGCCGGCCGAGGAAGGGCAGCTCGAAGCGATCCATCAGCGGCGCCCAGAGGAATTTGAAGGTGTAGGGAATGCCGACCAGGCCGAGGAAACCGATGGTGGCGATATCGACGCCATCGACCGACAACCACGCCTGCATGGCCTGACCGGTGAGCGCGAGCGGCAGGCCGGAGGCGAAGCCGAGGAAGAGGACGGCGAGGAGGCGATGGGTGGCGGCGAAATTCATGTGGAAATTGGGTTGGGACAGAATTTGGCGGGAATATGTAGCACAAGCAGCCCAGGTAGGGCGGAAAAGCGCAGCGCCTTCCGCCGAATGTAGCGAGCGTTGGCGGAAGGCACGGCGCTTTTCCGCCCTACAATTCAGGGCATACGTTCGCCTGAGGGAGATCATCATGGGACTGCCGCAAACCATTACACCGCTGACGCGCGAGGATTTCATCGCTTGGGAAAACATCCAGCCGGATAAACACGAATTCGTCGCGGGAGAAGTCTTTGCCATGGTCGGCGCGCGCCGGGTGCATGTCACGATTGCTGGTAATTGTTTCGTGCTCCTGAAAAACCATCTGCGTGGCGGCCCCTGCCGCGCCTTCATGGCCGACATGAAGCTGGAAGTCAAAACCGCCGATGCCGTGTTCTACCCGGACGTGCTGGTGACTTGCCATGCGGACGATCTCAAGGCCGAAACCACCATGCACCACCCCACGGTGATCATCGAGGTGCTGTCCGAAAGCACGGCGGCCTATGATCGCGGCGACAAATTCGCCAGCTACCGGCAACTCGAAAGCCTGAAGGAATATGTGCTGATCGACCCCGACCAGCGCCGCGTCGAAGTCTTCCGGCGCATGGACAACGGCGACTGGCTGCTCGCCGCCAGCGAAAGCGGACACGGACTGATTTTGAAGTCGCTGGATTTCACCGCCGGGCTGGATGCGGTGTTCGAGGATGTCTGACTGCGGCGGGTGATGCGGTTCGCGCTGCTCACCGCACCCTACTCAATCCCCCACATGCACGAACGGCGCCCAGAAGAACGGATGTGCGCGCGATAGCTGCAAGCGTTCGTCGCGGCTGCTGCGGATATCCGCCTGCGCGGCTGCCAGTGCATCCGGGGTGGCTGCGCCCGCTTTTTGACGCCGGAAGAAATCGGTGATCAAGTCGCGCGTGGCCAGGCTTTCGACGCTCCAGTGCGACACCAGCAAGCCGCGCGCGCCGGCGTGCATGAAGGCGCGGGTGAGGCCGGCGAAACCTTCGCCGTTGCGCGCTTCGACGCGCTCGCCGGCCGTGTTGCAGGCGGACAGCACGACCAGATCGGCGTTCATCTTCAGCCCCATCACCTCGTTCATGGTCAGCAGACCGTCCTCGCCGGCCAGGTCGCCGACCAAGGTCAGTACCAGCGCCGGCTGGCCTTTGAGCGGCGGTTTCACGGCGGCGTTTTCGTCGTCGTCCACGATGCTGATGTTGCGTGTACCGAGATCACCCTCGTCACTCTGTCCCGCATAGCCCTTCATTTGCGCGAACTCGCCGCCGAGCAGGCCGTGCGTGGCGAAGTGCAGGTAGCGTGCATGCGCCAGATCGCTCCGCTTGACGCGCGATTCCTGCGCCGCGTCGCGTAAATACAGGCTGTGTTCGCCGCCCAGAATTTTCGCCACCGCTGCCACTTCGTCGGCGGTTTCCGGCAGACGCGGAATGCTGACGCGGCCGCCGCGTGTCGCCCCCAGCTCATCCAGCAGCGCACGCGTGGCTGCGGTCGGCGACGCATCCGCGCTTTCGAACACCGGATCGGCGAAGGCCAGCAGATTCTGGCTGAAGGCTTTCGACCGAGGCTTATCGGCGGCGGCGCGCTGGATCGCCAGCGAAGCCAGGCTGGGCAAATAGGAAAACCGCCAATGCGCGCCGGCGTAGTCGAGGCTGCCGTATTGCGCAAGATCGGCTTTGCTGGCGGCGGCGTAAGCCTTCTTGTCGCTCTCGCCCCAGCGGGTGACCAGCATTTCCAGCGGCAGCGTGTAGAGCGGCCCGTCGCCCACCACCAACAGACGCCGCCCGGCCGGCAGTTTGTCCTGCACGGGTTTCAGCAACAGGGTGTAGAGCCGGTTGAGAACTGCCGGGTCGAGCTGGGCCAAGGCATCCAGGCGGCCGCCGGCTTCCATCGGCTGGCGCGCTTGCGCCACCAGGCGGTCGAGTTCCTCTCGCTCGACCGGCACACGGACCAACTGGAAATCGTCCCGACTGACCAGGAAGACCAGCAATTGCTTGCGCAGGCGGAAGTAGGCGAGCAGCGTTTCGTTCGGCCGCAGCACATTGCGTTGCAGGTCGTCCACCGTCACCGGGCGCGGTTCTTCCAGTTCCATATAGCGCGGATAGTCGCGCCAGAGGCGGGCCTCGACTTCAGCACGCTCGCTTTCGGCCTGATTGAGCGCGCGCCGCTGCGCCAGCATGTCCTTCTTCCAGCGTTCCAGGATGAACGGATCGTCGATCGGCCGGGCCGGCTGCACGTCCTCGCCGTTCGCGTCGATGCGGGCGGTGAGCGTGAAGCGGCGGTTCAGTTCATCGAGCCGAGCCAGCATGTCGTCGCGCCGGGCTTTCAGTTTCACGAAGGCATCGTCGCCGGCCAGGCGCGCCACATCGGCGGTGCGCAGCATTTCGGTGAACAGCCGGCTCTGAGTGCGGGAAACATCGGCCAGCGCGGCGCGGTCATGGCCTTTGCCGGGATGTTTTTCGTCCAGCCGCACCCAGTTGTGGATCGCCTCGCCATAAATCGGGCGCAGCAGCGCGACCTTGTTTTCGCGCGCAGCTTCGTCGAGACCGCGCGACAGCGCGAACATCCGGTCGGCCAGGTTGACTGCGCGTTCATAGAGCGGCGACGCGGCTTCCGGCTTGCCCTGCTGCGACAGGAAACGGCCCTGCGCGCGCAAAGTGTAGAGCAGTATTTCCGCTTTGGCGCCTTGATCGGCCGCCGACATGGCGCGCTTATACATGGCCTCGGCTTGCGCCAGCAGTTGCTTGTCTTGCGTCAACGCGCCCTTCTGTTCCAGCACCTGGGCCAGCACGCGGAAGGGTTTCGAGGACACCCCCAAATCCTGCCCGCTCAGCGATTCGGCGATCTCGGCCGCGCGGCGCAGCCAGCTTTCGGCCTCATCCAACCGCTCCAGCTTGAACAGCGTCAGGCCCAGGCTGGTGTAGGCGTTCATCGTCACTGCATGGCGCGCGCCCCAGACCACGGGAGCCAGTTCGGCGGCGGCGCGGGCGTAAGGCTCGCCCTCCGCCTGACGCCCCTGACGATGGCGCAGCATCGCCAATCCATCGGCCGCGTGCTGACGCCAGCGCCGGGCCTGGAGTTCGGTCGCGCCCGCGCTTTTTTCCCAGACCGTGGTCAGCAGACTTTCCGCTTCCGCATAGTTGCCGACATCCGCTTGCAAGCGGCCCAGGCTCGCGCGGACATCCAGCCAGGCGTCCAGCGTCTCGTCGTCTTTCGGCGCCGGCGCGCGCGCGACGGCTTCGCGCAGTTGCCGGTCGGCATCGGCGTAGCGGCCTTGCGCCTGTAGCGCCAGACCCAGGTTCTTTTGCGTCTTGATGGCCAGGCGCGAGGCGTAGCCGTGACCGCGTTCGGCGCCGATCAGCGCCTCGCGCAACAGCGATTCAGCCTCGATGAAGCGGCCTTGATGACGCAAAGCGATGCCGAGTCGTTGCTGGGCGGTGGGCAGAAGTCTTTCGCGCTGCTTGCCAGGCCGGCCCGCGGGCAGGGCTTCGGCCACTGAGATGGCCTGCCGGGCAAGCGGTTCCGCCTCGACCGGACGGCCGCTCTGAATGAAATCGAGCGACTCTTGCAGCAGCGCCTTGATGTCTTGCGAATCGCTCCACGCCAGCGGGGCATGCAGGCAGAGCGCGAACAGAAAACAACGGAAGAACATGGAACGAGGCAAGGAATGCATGGCGGCTCCTGAACGGCACGATCTGACTGGCGGGCTAAACTCTAACCATTCTCGGGGGAAACTCATGGCGATGAACTGGAAATTGGCCTGCTTGCTGACAGTCGCGGTGCTGACGGGCCTGGCTGTTCACTCACCGGTCCGGGCGGCCGAGTTGATCCGGGCGCAGTATCTGCTGGCCTCTCCGCATGGCCTTGCGCCCAGCGTCGTGCATCTCACGGCAAAGACCGAGGTCGAGATTCTGGAACGTCGCGGCGGCTGGAGCCGGGTGCGCGCCGACGGCCGCGAAGGCTGGTTGCGCATCCTGGCGCTGCGCGAGACCCGCCAGGGCGGGCTGCGCGCGCAGAACCTGCTCGACCTGGTCAGGCCCGGCGCCGGCAATGCCCAGCGCGTCACCGGCGTGGCCGGCATCCGAGGCCTGCAACCGGCGCGCTCGGCGGCGCATGCGCTGATCCTGACCATCGGCGACTACCAGAACGGCATTCCGCGTTTGCAAGGCGTTGCGCACGACGCCGACAGCGCCGTTTTGATGGCGCACGCATTGGCCGTACCGGAAGCGAACATCACCGCGCTGAGCGACGCCGCGCTGACCCTGGCCGGCCTGCGCGCGGCTCTCGATGGCCTGGAAGCGCGCGTACTGCCGAACGACGAGGTGTTTCTGTATTACTCCGGCCACGGCACCCGCCTGGCCGCCTCCGATGGCCACGCCCAACGCTGCGCGGCAGCGCTGCTGAGCGTGACGGGCGAAGCGCTGCTGGATAGCGAACTGGAACAGCGTTTGCACCGCATCGCCGTCAAGGCGCGCCGGGTCGTGGTGTTCCTCGATGCCGGCCATGCCGGCGGGCGCAGCGTGGCCGGCGACCGATTCAGCGCCAAATTCTGGGTCAAACCGGATGGCAAACCCGGCGGTGGCGAGACCTGCAAACGGGCGGTCAGCGCGTCGGAGGTCAGCACGGCGGAGGCAAACGCCGGCGCCGGCAAACTCAATTTCATCCGCATCGCCGCCGCGCGGGAAGATGAGACCGCGCTCGACGACGCTCAGCGCGGCGGCCTCGCCAGCCAGGCCTGGCTGGATTGCCTGGCCGGCGGCGCGGCCGATCTGGATGCTTCCACCGGGCTGTCGGCGCGCGAATTGCAGGCTTGCGCGCAAGTGCGCATCGAACAACTCGTCGGTGAAAACAACGGCAACCGCCCGCCTCACCTGACGCTCAGCGGCAACAGCGACATGGTGCTGGCGGCAGCCGAAAATGCGTCGAACACGGTGGATGCGGCGGCGGTGCTGAAAGACATTTACGCCAATCGCGACGACCGCCGCCGCGTCCGTCTCACCCCCGACAAACCCGCCTACAAAGCGGGGCGAGACCGGGTGCGCTTCAGCCTGGAAAGCAGCCATGCCGGTTATGTTTATCTGCTGATGGCGGGCAGCGACGGCAAGCATTTCGACTTGCTGTTTCCGAACAAGAAAGACGACCGCAACCTGATACAGGCCAACGAAATCTGGAACCTGCCGCGCGCCGGCTGGGCGTTTCGCGCCGGCGGCCCGGCCGGGCGCAATCGACTGCTGGCGCTGGTGAGCGACCGGCCGCGCGACTTCTCGACCTTGGGCATGCGCCCGGCCGGACCGTTTTCCGTGATCGATGCCTCGCCGCTGACTGCGCGCAACATCCAGATCGTCTCGGCAGGCGATGCGCAAGCCGCATTGCCGGAATGCAGCCTGACCGGCGAACAGCGCACCGCCGATATCGCCGCCGCCTGTTCCGATGCCTATGGCGCGGATTTGATCGGCTTGATCGAGATCGATTGAGGCGGCTATCCCATCACGACCGCAACGCACTATGCTTCCGCCGCTGCCCCATACCGACATTCACCCCAGGAGTTTTCCATGCGCACGCTCATCGCCCTCATTACTTCCTGCCTGATCTCAAGCGCCGCCTGCGCCGCGCCCGGCTTTTTATGGGAATTCGGCATGGAGATGGAAGGCATGCCGTTTGCGATGCCCAAACAGAAAGTCTGTACCCCGAAAGGCAGCAAGGAACCGCCGGTCACCAAAGACGACGGCGATTGCCGGATTCTGGAGAAAAAAATGACCGGCAACCGCTTCCAGTGGAAGGCGCAATGCAAGGACGGCCTCATGCTCGGGGATATCACCAGCACCCCGACCAGCTATGCCGGCAGCATGAAAATGACCGACAAATCGGGCGATGGCATGAGCATGAAGATTTCCGGCAAGCGTCTCGGCGAGTGCGATTACCAGGATCGCAGCGGTGAAATCAAAGCCATGGTGAAGCAATCGGAAGACGTGACGAAGTCCATCTGCCGGCAAGCGCTGGACGAGATGCTGGGGCAGCAGATGGAGACGATGTGCCCGAAGGAAAAACCGCTTTTCTGCCAGCGCCTCGCCACCCATGAGGGCTATCTGAAAGCCACTCGCCATCTGCCGGACGAGATGGTCAACGACCCGACACTGGGCGCGTCCACGCTCACCAAGGTGTGCAAACTGGATAACACCAAACTGCTGTCCAAGCTTTGCGCCAGCGCGGTCTCCACGAGCGATTTCAGCTTCGTCTCCCGGCTCTGCCCGGCCGAGCGGCCCAAGTTGTGCGAGAAAGCGACGAACACACTCCAGCTTGACTATGTCGCCCGCCACTGCCCGAGCGAAAACGCGGCGCTGATCAAACAGCATTGCGAAGGCCGCCGCACTTCCAGCGACATCGACCCCCGCTTTGCCAGTTTCTGCGCCGGCGCCGCAGGCACCGACTATGCCTCCAACACTAGCGGCAGCGCGAAACCAGACGCCGCGCCTGACAGCGGGCTGATACCCAAAGATATGCAAGAAGGCATCAAGAAACTCAGAGGCATGTTCGGCTTCTGATCCGCCTCGCGGCGCTGGTGCGGACATTTTTCATCCTGATCAGCAAGCTGCCTCGGTTGATGTGGGGATTGAAGCGTAGGTTGGGCAAAGCGCAGCGTGCCCAACAACCCGTCGCAATGTTGGGCACGCTGCGCTTTGCCCAACCTACGACACTGGCCCACCCTCCGGCGTTGATCGCCGGGCTGGCGCTGCTGGCCTACTGGAACGCCTTCGCCGGCAGTTTCCAGTTCGACGACTACAAGGTCATCGTCGACAACCCCGCCGTCGCCTCGCTTGCGGCCTGGTGGCAGAGCATGCCGGGCATCCGGCCGCTGCTGAAATTTTCCTATGCGCTGAATCGGGAACTGGCGCATGGCGACGCTGGCCTGTTCGGCTTCCATGCGGCGAACCTGGCGTTGCATGTCGGCAATGCTCTGCTGCTGCTTGGCATCGCCCGCCGTCTGCTCACCGGCCGCGAAAACTCGGGCCGGGTGGCGCTGCTGGCTGCGCTGATCTTCGCCGTGCATCCGGTGCACAGCGAGGCGGTGACGATGATTTCCGGGCGTTCGATGGCGTTGATGGCGTTCTTCTATCTTGGCAGCCTGCTCGCCTACCTGGATCAGCGTCGCGGCTGGTCGCTCGCCGCCTTCGCCGCCGCGCTGGCGGTGCGCGAAACGGCGTTGACGCTGCCGTTGGCGCTGCTGCTGGTGGAACGCCTGCGCACGCCAGATCAACCGTTCCGCGCCGCCCTCCTGCGTGGCGGCGGACACTGGCTGCTCGCCGCGCTGGCCGCCAGCGCATTGTTGCTGTTGCCCTACTTCCGGCATCTGGCGGCGGTCAGCCTGGCAACCCGCCCGCCGCTCGACAACCTGATCACCCAATCGGCTGCCGTGCTTTACCTGCTGCGGCAATGGCTGTGGCCGCTTGCGCTCGATGCCGATCCGCTACTGCCCGTGTTTAGCCATTGGAATGGCTTCTGGCTCGCCAGCACGACGCTGTCGATCGGGCTGTTCATCGGCGCGCTCTTCGCATGGCGAAAAGCAGGTGGCGCGCGCTGGATCGGCTTCGGCATGCTCTGGTTCTTCCTGCATCTGGCGCCGACCAATTCGCTGTTGCCGCGACTCGACGTCGCCAACGAACGCCATCTCTACCTCGCCAGCGCCGGTCTCTGCCTGCTCGCCGCGCTCTGGCTCACGCGCAGCCTGCAAACCCGGCCGCGCCTGCTGGCCGGCGTTGCGAGCGTGCTGGTGCTGGGCCTGGCGCTGACCACGCTGGCGCGCAATACGGTCTATCGCGACGAAATCACCTTCTGGACGGATATCACCGCGAAAAATCCGGGCAACAGTCGCGCCTACAACAACCTCGGCTACGCCCTCGCCCGCTCTGACCGGCCCGCCGCGGCAGTGGCCGCCTACAACCAGGCCATCCGCCTGGATCCCGCCGATTTCACTTCCCGCCTCAATCGCCGCGCGCTCTGCCGGAAGGCCGCCGCACAATGCGAGAAAACGGATACCCCCTGAGAATGCAGACCATGAACACGTCCGAACGCCTCCCCGTCACCCTGCTCACCGGCTTTCTCGGCAGCGGCAAAACTACCGTCCTCAACCACCTGCTGCGGCATTTGCCGTTGACCGCCGTGGTGATGAACGAATTCGGCGAGATCGGCCTCGACCATCAATTGCTGGAAGAGAGCCGCGGCCCGCTGGCATTGCTGTCCGGCGGCTGCGTCTGCTGCCAGATTCAGGGCACGCTGGCGCCGACGTTGAAGAATCTGTTCATGGCGCGCAGCAGCGGCAAGTTGCCGCCCTACGAACGCATCATCATCGAGACCACCGGCATCGCCGACCCGGCGCCCATCCTCGACACCCTGCTCAGCGAGCGCTGGCTGGCGGCGCGCCACCAGCTCGATGGCGTGGTCACCACGGTGGATGCAGTGTTCGCCGCGCAGCAACTGGAGGCGCATCCCGAAGCGGCGCGGCAGGTGGCGATGGCGGACGTCTTGCTGCTGAGCAAGACCGATCTGGCCACGCCGGCGCAAATCGACACGCTGAAATCGCGCCTGGCGGAACTCAACCCGGCCGCGCCCGTACACCCGGTTTTGGGCGGCGTCATCGACCCCGCGCTGGTCACCCATCTGGGCCTGTTCAACCCGCAGGACAAGCATCCGGATGTGCTGAAGTGGCTGGCGCATCAACGCTACAGACCGGCCGGCCGTTCGCTGCTCGGCGGCAAAGTGAAAGTGGAACAGGCGGCGATGCACGACGCGCGCATCCGCGCCTTCAGCCTGAGCTTCGACGAAGCGCTGGACTGGCAGGGCGTGCTGTCCGCACTGGAAATGTTGCAGGCGTTCCGCTCGCAAAATCTGTTGCGCATGAAGGCGCTGGTCAACGTCAAAGGCAAGGCCAATCCGGTCGTGCTGCACGCCGTCCAGCACATGCTGTATCCGCCCACCGAACTGCCGGCCTGGCCGGATGATGACCGGCGCAGCCGCTTCGTGTTCATCACGTCGGATCTGGAGGCAGCCTTCGTCGCCAAACTGCTGGCGGATTTCACTCAGGCCGCATCGGCCTGAAACAACTTGTAGGTGCGAATTTATTCGCACCGTCTTCAACACGAAATGCACCCTTCGTCCGACTGGCGCCGGACGCTGTGCGAATAAATTCGCACCTACACCAAGCGGCCGACCAGCAACTCGATCGCGCGACGCAACAGTTCCAGCGGCCAGAACAGCCCGCAGAACAACGCATCCTCCCGCGACATGCCTTGGCTGCGCCGCAGCAGCGTCAAAGCCAGGCCCAGCGAGAGGTAAAGGGTGATGCCCAGGCTGAAATTCATGTCTTTCTCCATCGGTTGCGATGAAGTCAGCTTAGAGGCGCACTGGCTCACCAGACGCGCCACCGCCCGAACCCACGGCTAGAATGGGCGCAGCGCATTGCCGAGAGAAAAACATGGACCGAACCGAGCGTTTTCACCTGATCGACATGATGTTGTCCTCGCCCGGCGTGGCGACCTTCGAGCGCTTGCAGACGCGGCTGGGGGTTTCGCGGGCGACCCTGAAACGCGATCTGGAATATCTGCGCAATCGCCTCAACGCGCCCATCGTCTGGGACCGCGACACGCGCGGTTATCGCTACGGCAAGGACGGCGATGCCGGCGCCGGGGTCGGCCCGCAATACGAGCTGCCCGGCCTGTGGTTTTCCGCCGAGGAAATTCACGCCCTGCTGACCATGCAGCACCTGCTCGCCAACCTCGACGCCGGCGGACTGCTCGGGCCGCACATCCAGCCCCTGATGGCGCGCCTGACCGGCTTGCTGGGCAGCGGCCGCCACCCGGCTGAGGAAGTCAGAAAGCGCATCAAGCTGATTCCGCTCGCCGCCCGCCGCGTGCCGCTCGACCAGTTCGCCGCGCTCGGTTCCGCCCTGCTGCGACGCAAGCGCTTGCTGATCGGCTATTACGCCAAATCGAACGATGCGGTCAGCGAGCGCGAAGTTTCTCCGCAACGCCTGGTCCACTATCGCGAGAACTGGTATCTGGATGCCTGGTGCCACCTGCGCAACGGCCTGCGCAGCTTCGCGGTGGATGGCGTGCGGCATGCCGAAATCCTCGACAAACCGGCGCGCGAAGTCGCCGAGAAATCCCTCGATGCGATGCTCGGCGCCGGCTACGGCATCTTCTCCGGCCGCAAGCTGACCTGGGCAAAACTGCGCTTCAGCCCGGAGCGCGCGCGCTGGGTGGCGCTGGAACAATGGCATCCGAAGCAGCGCGGCAAACTATTGAAGGATGGCCGCTACGTGCTGGAAATGCCCTACGCCGACGAGCGCGAACTGGTCATGGACATCCTGCGCCACGTGCCGGAAGTGGAAGTGCTGGAACCGGTGGAATTGCGCGCGAAGGTGAGGGAGAAATTGCGCGCGGGGCTGGCGAGGATGCAGCCATGAAGCGCAGGAAAAGTGCAGCGGAGTCGTTGGCGCTTCAGCGCTTCCTTAGGGAGACGCTGATTTATTCGTTTTTCGTCACTCCCGCGTAGGCGGGAGTCCAGCAAAATCAACAACCTGGATCCCCGCCTTCGCGGGGATGACGAATTAATCAGCGCTTCCATAACTCTCCAGCCAGGCATCGCGGCCGAATTGCTTGGTTATCTTGGTTATATATCCCCTCAAGTCGTGCAAATCCGCCTTGGCAGATTTCAGAATAACGACTTCAAGCTTCATATCCCGTCAGCTTTATCGAGTTCAGCAAACACCTCATCGGCTGGTTGGAATTCCCCCGCCTCGATCTGTTTGTTACCCATCGCCAGCATTTTCAGCAGCGCCAGGGTTTCCTCGTTTTCTTGACAGGACTGGATATCCATCACGACCAGTTTCGCCTCCCCGTTTTGCGTGACCAACATCGGTTCGCGGCATTCGGTGAGGGTTTTAACGATCTCGGCAGTGTGGCTTTTCAGATAGGAAATCGGTTTGATCTGGGTGGCGTAGTCCATGCTGGAATCCTTCACAATTTCGATGAGACCGTATTTAGTCTTGATTAAGTCGCATCACAACGGATTTCACCCCAGCCGTTCCAGCAACTGCGCGGCAGAACGTTCCGACACGACCAGCACCAGTTTCATCATCGCGCGCGTCGCGCCGACAAACAGTTTGCGCACGGCACGTTCGTCGAGTTGGTCGAAATCGATCTCGGCAAATACGATGGCCGGGGCGGACTGGCCCTTGAAGCGGTAGACCGATTCCAGCAGCACGTCGCCGTCCGAATAGATCGGCTGGCCGAGCAGGTCGTAGCGGCCGGTGTAGGTTTTCAGGCGGTGCGGACCGAGTTCGGTATAGGGGAACAACAGCGATTTCTCGCGCCCGCTGTAGCTGACCACGGCGATGTCCGCCTTCTTGAAGCCTTCGGCCAGACATTGGCGGATGCCTTCTTTCACCTGCTGCGTCAGTTCGGCAGCGTCCTTGTAAGTCAGCACGACCAGCTCAGACGATTGCAGCGCGCCTTGCGCTTCGATGCTGAATTCTTCCGGCAACAGGTTTTGCAACATGCGCACCACCGAGCGCGGGCTGCGGTAGTTACTGGTCGCATGGATGCGCACCCAGCCGGGCAGTTCGACCGGCGCGCGGGCATAGAGGTTTTGCAGCGGGTCTTCCAGCCAGAGCGCCCGCCCTTCGGGTTTGAGATGACGTAGCGCCAGATCGCGCCAGGCCTCGCTGAAATCCTGGCCTTCATCGACGATCACCGTGTCGAACAGCCAGTCCGCCTCGACCGGCAGGGCGGCGGCGCGGGCGAGCAGAGTTTCGAAGGCGTCGGGCTGGCTGAAATCGGGAAGCTCGCCGGCCGCGCGCAGACGCTGGTCGCACAGCATGTGCAGCGTGCAGACGTGGCCGCCGGGCGGCGCGATGAGCTGGAAGTGGTCGGCCAGCGGGCGGTTGTAGCAAACGTAGAGCGGACGCTTGCCCTGCTCGACGGCGGCGCGATATTCGGCCAGCGCCAACTGTGTCTTGCCGGAACCGGCGGTGCCGCTGACGCGCAGCCGAAAAGGGGTGAATTCGAGTTGCCGCGCCCAGTGCGCCAGGCCGCCGGCAATGCGGGTGACCAACCCGCGCGCGCGGCCGATGAGGGCACTGACATCGGTTTCCAGTTGCACGATGTCGCGCAGGAAACGATGCACCTGGCGCACGCTGTCCGGATTGGCTGCCGCAGCATCGCCGGGCGGCAGAATCTGGCCGACGATCGCCGCCAACTGGTCGCGTCGGCGCGCATCGACGATGCGTTCCGGCGAAATGCCGGCGGTCTGCAACTGCTTGATCTGGTAATCCGGGCAATACAGCAGGTAGTCCAGATGCACGTCGCGGCAACCCGGGCGGGCGCGCAATTTGTTCTGCATCGCGGCGACGCTACGCGCCATCTGCATCGGCACGCTCTTGGTCTTCTCGGCATAACGCTTGACCAGGCCGTCCGGCCCCTCTTCGAGAAAGCCGCTTTTCTGCTCGATCAACAACATCGCACCGGCCTGATTGACCACCACGAAATCGATCTCGCCATAGACCGAATAACCGTGTTCCAGCCGCGTCCAATGCACCGCGTGATAGACCGTGTAGGCATCGGGCAGCGCCGCGGCCAGCATGGCGAGCGTTTCGATCTCTCGCTGCGCTGCGCCGGTTACCGCATATTCGCGCCAGCCGTCGGGGACGATGTTTGCCATGTTCCTGCCTCTGTTATGTATTCAACGTCGCGCCCGCTGCATCAGGCAACGCGGCCAGGATTGAACACACGGCCGACGACCGCTTCAATTCGATCCAGCACCGCCTCCGGCAGATGCGCATATTGCCGACGACGGTTTACGGAAAGCTTGCCACCCTGGCTTTGGGCCATGCGAATGAGCGCAGACAAATCCTTGCGCGGCAGGTCCAGTTCACTATCGAGCTGAGCGAAAGCCTCGTCATACCCTTTCAGCCAAGCCAGTTCATTGGGAATTTCCTCTCGCACGGCCAGAACAAGCATGTCATGCAGAAAACGCATCTCTCGGTCGGCCGCAAAAAAACGGTAGGGGCGTCCGCCGGGAGAACTGATGACGCTGGGCTCGACATCGCCCCGACGGTAGTCCCACAACGCCGTCACTGGCCGGGAAAACCCGGCAAGCACGGCGTGGTAGTCGGAGATGTGCTTGAGGATGACGGCGGAAACCGGGATGAGCAGACCCGGCCCCAACGCGCTGGCGAGGATGTGGTGAATCATGAAGCGGTGCAGGCGGCCATTGCCATCCATGAACGGGTGCAGGTAGACCAGACCGAAGGCAGCACAGGCAGCCTTGACCAGCAGATCCGGGCAGCGCGTCGTGTCGTTGACGAAGGCTTCCCAGCCCGTCATGGCGCGGCGCAGATCGTCCGGCGGCGGCGGGAAGAAAGTCACTCGCCCGGTGGCGTCTTCCAGCCAGTTCTGCCGAACGCGGTAGCTGGCCTCCCGGCTGTAGGCATCGCGCACGATGACGTTCTGCAAACCTGCCAGCCAGTCTTCGTCCACTGTGCCGACTTCCCCGGCATGGCGCAGAAGCTCGACGAAACGCGCCTGTTTATCGGCGCTCGGCATTTCCCGCTCGATGTTGAAACTGCCGCGGGTTTCCGACAGATAAAGGTATTGCACGGCCCGTTCATACAGATCGGCACCCTGCACGGCCTCCACGGCATGACGCGCCTCGGCCAGCAGCTCGTCCAGGCTCGGGCCGGTTGGCAGTGCATCACGGCGGAGAATCGGACAGAAATCGGCCGTGCCCAGAGCGTTGTCGAGCACGCGGTATTTCGGCGCACGTATCGGCGTGGCAGCGGTGACGTAGTCCTCGGCGGGAAACAGCTCGACATAACGGCCTGCCGGCGTCACGCCAACCTCCAGCGTTTCACCGGTCAGCCACTCCCAGAGAAAACAGGCGCGCCGGATCGGCTCCCCGTTGGGCGTCGTGCGCAAGCGCTCGACCAGGCTGGCGGGCGGGATATGCGCGAATGCCGCCTCGATCACTTCCAGATTCACGCCCTCGTGCCGCAGGGCGAATTCCAGATGCCCGAGCGGCGTGTCCTCGATGGCGACGCCGACCGGGAACAGCACCTTGTCTTCCGCCACCACCCGCCGATTCACTGCCCGGCTTACCGCTGCCGGCTGACGCAGTGGGCGGACGGACAGGCCAAGCTGGGTAATGAGGCGGGCGTAACCGATGGAGGTCATGGGCGGTTTATCGAAATTCGTTCTATTGACTCGAAATTTATTCTCGAATGGTCGTTATGTGAATGGATTAATCGAAATTCGATTCGACTTAGCTGCCAATGTCCATCTCCTTCGTATCACGTCTTTGGTAGCCCGGATGAAGCGTAGTGGAATCCGATGGAATAACGTGGGACATCAAACCCGGTGCGCGGTGGCAGGCCAAAGCCCCCCGGATTCCATTGCATTCCATCCGGGCTACGCTCGCTAGAGTGGCACTTGCAGCCTGGCAACTTGGGCTTGGAAATCCATAGATCCGGCCATACCAGAAATCGTGGTACGCCCCCATCTCTCGTCGGATGTGGTGAGGTACGCACCGCATCATCCTAAAAACAGCAGTTGAAGCGCTCGTAGGTGCGAATTTATTCGCACAATCAAGGACTTCGGTGCGAATGAATTCGCACCTACAGATATCTCGCAACACATTGAATCGTAATAAATTTACCCGTCAACGGAGGTTTTCAGGTGATTGATGCGGTTCGCAAGCTCACCGCATCCTACGCGGGCTACGCCGGAGAATGGGTCTTGAGCCAATCGCGCAGCGCCGCATTCATGCGCGTTTGCCAGCCAGGCCCAGCGGCGCGGAAAGCAGCCAGTACATCGTTGTCAAATCGTATAGCGACCTGTTCCTTGGTTCCGCTGCCTGCCGGGCGGCCCCGCCCTTTGCGGGCCGCCTGCATTTCCTCAACGGTCGCCGGGCGGTCGTCTTCATCGACACCATCCCAGACGAAATCTTGTGTAGGTGGAATGGCGCGTACCGCAGCCAGCACCTCATTACGGTTCATTGCATTCGTTTTCGAGCCAGGCATCGTAAATCTCCCTTTGTTCGCGGCTTGCGGGGCGAAAGCTGATGACGCGCGTTGCACCATCGCGCTCGGTATGAACCACCGTCAGCACCGCCAGAAAACCCAGTGCGTAGGAAACGGATTCAATCCGGTCTTCGCCACAACGCCGAACCGGCGTATCCATCCTGAAACGAGACTCAAGTACTTCACCCGCATCGGCAAAGTCCAAACCGTGCTTGGCAATGTTCGCCATCCGCTTGGCTTCGTCCCAGATCAAGCACGTTTCCATGCAAATAATCGTAGATGCGTTAATTAGATGAGGCAAGCATTATTTGTAGATGCAATAGGTGGCAGGCCACGGTTTCATTCAAACAAACGCCACCACATCCACGAGATAGCCCGCGATGGGTTGAGCCCCGGCGAAACCCATCCTGTCGCTGCCACAGCTTATTGAGCAATTACGGTTTTCCCGGGTCAGGGGGCGTAGACCCGGCAAGCAGGCTGCCAGGCCGCACAAACTGAGCGCCCACCTGCAGAAGCAGTAAGCGTTGTTCCTCGCTCATTGCACGGAAGGACTGGAGCAGCAATTCCTCGGCTTTTTCTGGAAGATAAGCCGCCAAGTGGGCTGGCGCGCCTTCCGCCAAGGCATAAAGCTCCGATACCTTGATGCCGAATTCAGCGGCAAGGGCGTGCAGAACCGCTTCGCCCGGCCGATATTTGCCCGCCTCGATCCGTGAAATGTTGGTTGTCGATGTATCCACCCGCAGCCCCAACTCCTCCTGGGACCACTTCCGCCGCTCACGAAGCGCTTTGATTGTGCCGCCGATATTCATTTAGCGAATATGCGAACAAGTTGCGTAATCAGCAAAATCAATATGGCTAATTTGCGCGCTTGTATTGCTCTATTGGTAATATCAGGCCGTCTATCAGGCTGTATCCGTAAGACAAACCTTGTTCAACCCATCGGGAGTCACAAAATGAAGCGTTCCAAACTTGTAGTGCAAAGCCTCACCGCCCTGGTGCTGGCCGGTAGTTCAATTACGGCAATGGCTGCGGATACCGGCTGGTATGCCGGGGTCGGGGTCGGCAGCGCCCAAGCCAAGGATCTCGTGTCTGCCGCCGAATTTGATGCGGATTTGCTTGCCGACTATGGCATCACGGCCACCTCGACGATCGATGACTCGGATACGGCTTGGAAACTGTTTGCCGGCTATAGATTCAACAAGAATCTCGCGGTCGAGGGCGGTTATGCCGACCTGGGCAAAGCTACCTTTGACTCCATCGTGACCTCAGGTGGCGGAGGAAGGGTTTCCGCCTCCTGGGGTGCCAAGGCATGGAGCCTCGCGGCGGTGGGCATCCTGCCTGTAACCGACCAATTCGAGGTGTTTGGCAAGATCGGTGGCTATTTCTATAATGCTGATCTGTCCGCGACTGGTAGCGGAGGTGGTGGCACCGTATCGGTCTCGGTGGATGACGATGGAACCGGCTTGCTTTTCGGCGTAGGCGCCAGCTACAGCTTCACCAAGAACATCGCCGTACGGGCCGAGTGGGAGCGCTACAAGGACGTCGGTGACGAGAACGCTATCGGGACGTCGGATGTGGACATGTTGTCCGTAGGCATCCAATACAAGTTCTGACACCCTCGCGCGAGTCAATTGCACAGGCCGGGATGCGTCCCGGCCTTTTTGTTGGTGCGCAAGTAGATGCGGTTCGCAAGCTCACCACATCCTACCGGGCTACGCGGACTCAACGCTCCAGCAATCGCCAAGTCAGCGTTTCCCCCGCACGCAGCGGCACGATGCCGGCGAGATGCTCGCTGCTGACCGTTGTGCTTTCGCGCACCAGCGTGACCTGTTCCGTGTTGCGCGGCAGGCCGTAGAAATCCGGGCCGTGGAAGCTGGCGAAGGCTTCCAGTTTGTCGAGCGCGCCGACGTGGTCGAAGGCTTCCGCGTAGAGCTCCAGCGCGGCGTGCGCGGTGTAGATGCCGGCGCAGCCGCAGGCGGCTTCTTTGGCGTGTTTGGCGTGCGGCGCGCTGTCGGTGCCGAGGAAGAATTTCGGATTGCCGCTGGTTGCTGCGACGACCAGCGCCTGGCGGTGGCTTTCGCGCTTCAGCACCGGCAGGCAGTAGTAATGCGGCCGCATGCCGCCCTGGAACATGGCGTTGCGGTTGTAGAGCAAATGATGCGCGGTGAGGGTGGCGGCGACGTTGGCGGGCGCTGCGGCGACGAACTCGGCGGCCTGCTGGGTGGTGATGTGTTCCAGCACCACCTTGAGGCCCGGAAAACGGCGCAGCAGCGGGGCCAGGATGCGTTCGATGAACACCGCCTCGCGGTCGAAGATATCAACCTCGGGATCGGTGACTTCGCCATGCAGCAGCAATGGCATGCCGGTTTTCTGCATGATTTCCAGCACCGCATCGGCCTTGCGGATGTCGGTGACGCCGGAATCGGAGTTGGTAGTCGCGCCGGCGGGGTAGTACTTCACCGCCTGCACGATGCCGCTGGCGTGCGCTTTGACGACTTCCTCCGGGTCGCTGTTGTCGGTCAGGTACAGCGTCATCAACGGGTTGAACTTCATACCGGCTGGCAGTGCGGCCAGGATGCGCGCGCGATAGGCCAAAGCGTCGGCCAGCGTGCGCACCGGCGGCCGCAGGTTGGGCATGGCGATGGCGCGCGCGAACTGGCGCGCGGTATCCGGCAGGACGGCGGCGAGCATGTCGCCATCGCGCAGGTGCAGATGCCAGTCGTCGGGTCGGGTGAGCGTGATGGTTTGCATGGTGTTCACTCTTTTTTCAACATCAAGGCGAGGTCGTACAAAGCGTTCTTGCGCGCGCCGGTGAGGCGGGCGGCGAGGTGGGCGGCTTGTTTGAGCGGCAGTTCTTCCAGCAGGATTTCCAGCACGCGGCGGGCTTCCACATCGTTGTCGTCGGCTTGCGCCGCGGGTGCCGCCACCACCAACACGAATTCGCCGCGTCGATGGTTGTCGTCCGCCGCCAGCCAGGCCGGTGCTGCGGCCAGCGGGCAGGCGTGGAGTTGCTCGAATTTTTTGGTGAGTTCGCGCGCAAACAGAACGCTGCGCTCGCCGCCGAGTATCGCCAGCAGATCGTCTACGGTTTCCTCGATGCGATGCGGCGCTTCGTAGAACACCAGCGCGTCGGGACGTGTCGCCAGCGCCTCCAGCACCTTGCGGCGGGCGGCCGGTTTGGCGGGCAGAAAACCGTAGAACAGCCAGGCGCCTTCGATACCGGCCACGGATAAAGCCGTCGCCACCGCGCTCGGGCCGGGAATCGGCGTGATCTCGAAACCGGCGGCGCGCACGGCGTTGACCAGGCGCGCGCCGGGGTCGGAAATGCCGGGCGTGCCGGCATCGGATACGTAGGCGACGCTTTGCCCGGCGCGCAGCGCTTCGATCAATCGCGCGGCGGCGGCTTGTTCGTTGTGGTCGTGCAGCGGTGTCAGCTTGCCGGCCTGAATCTGGTGCACGTTGAGCAGGCCTTGCGTGGTGCGGGTATCTTCCGCCGCGACGATGTCGGCCGTTCTCAACACATCGAGCGCGCGCTGGCTGAGATCGCGCAGGTTGCCGATGGGGGTGGCGACGATGTGGAGAACACCGGGTCGGGCGGGCTGGGGGGCATCGAACATAAAGGTAGACTGGACAATCCGAACTTCGGGCGGACAGTTTAACTAAACAGGGTGTGGTACGTAGGGTGCGCCGTGCGCGCCGATCCATGTCCGGTGGTGCGCGCGGCGCACCCTACCAATGAGGGCGGCAGCATGAACAAAGGCGCGGAGGCGGAACAGGCGGCGGCGGATTACCTGGTCCGCCAGGGACTCAAGCTGGTGGCGCGCAACTTCCATTGCCGCGGCGGCGAGATCGACCTGGTGATGCGCGAGGGCGCGACCCTGGTTTTCGTCGAAGTACGCTCGCGGTCGCGCGCCGATTTCGGCGGCGCGGCGGAGAGCATCACCCCGACCAAGCAGGGCCGCATCATCCTCGCCGCGCGACATTATCTGGCGCGGCACAACATCGATGCACCCTGTCGTTTCGACGCGGTGCTGCTGCAAGCCGGCCGCATGGAGTGGTTACAGGCGGCGTTCGAGGCCTGAGTGGCATCGCTATAATCCTGCCACTCAACACTCAACACTCGCCTCGCGCCCATGCCTCTCACCCAACGCATCCAGGATCAATTTCAGGCCAGCATCCAGGTCTTGCTGGATGCCGCCGATTTGTTGGCTGAACCGATCGGCAAATCGACCCGGACACTCACCGACTGCCTGATGCACGAGGGCAAGATTTTGACTTGCGGTAGCGGCGCGGCCAGTCTGGCGGCGCAACATGCGGCGGCGATTCTCACCGACAAACTGGATAAAGATCGTCCCGGTCTGGCGGCGATTGCCTTGTCCGGCTCGGGCACCGCACTGGGTGATGCCAGCGATTTCGCCAACCCCGGTTTCTCGCGCCAGATTTCGGCATTGGGACATCCGGGCGATGTGCTGCTGGCGTTCTCCACCTTCGGCCAGTCGCGCGCGGTCATCGAAGCCGCGCGCGCCGCGCAGGAGCGGGGCATGATCGTGATCGCCCTGGTTGGTGGCGAAGGCGGGGCGCTGGCTGAAATACTGCGCGAAGAGGATGTACTGATCTGCGCGCCGGCCGACTCGCCGACGCGTATCCATGAAACGCTGTTACTCGCCATCCACTGCCTGTGCGATGGCATCGATTTCCACTTGCTTGGAGCTTGAATCATGAAAAAAATTGTCTTGCGCGCCCTTCTGGGCCTGTCCGTGGGTCTAGCCACCATGCCGCTGAGCGGCTGTATGCCGGTCGTCGCCGGCGGCTTCGGCGTCGGCGTGTTGATGGCAGAGGATCGCCGCACCTCGGGCACGTATCTGCTGGATGAAGAGATCGAAATCAAGGCGGCGAGCCGGATACACGAGAACCACGGCAAAAACACCCATGTCAGCGTCACCAGTCACAACCGCCGCGTACTGCTCACCGGCCAGGCGCCGGATGCCGCCACACGCGCGAAAGTCGAGGAAATCGCCAAGGGCGTGCCGAATGTGCGCGAGGAAGTGCAGAACGAGGTGGTCATCGGCGGCCCGACGACCTTCGCCACACGCGCCAACGACAGCTACCTTACCGCCAAGGTCAAGGTGCGTTTTCTGGATAACAAACAATTCAACGCCCACCACGTGAAAGTCGTCACCGAAGCCGGCACCGTGTTCCTGATGGGCCTGGTCAAACGCGCGGAGGGCGATGCGGCGGCCGAGATCACCGCGCGTACCGGCGGCGTTTTGAAGGTCGTGAAGGTGTTCGAGTACATGGATTGATACACCCCGAGGAAACCGGCATGAACATTCGCATCCCCGCGCTCCTGGCCCTCACGCTTGGCCTTGGCGTGACCAGCCCGGCTCCGGCTGCCGAGAAGCCCGTCAACATTACGCACAGCGTGGCTGCGGTCGAGGTGCTGCATCAGGGCAAGAAGATCAGGATCGAGCGCAATCCGGATACCGAAAACATGCTGGACCCGGACTTTTCGCTGACTTCGCGCCCGTGCCCGCCGTACTGCGTGCAACCCATGATCCTGGCGCCCGGGGTGGAAACCATCGGCGAGCTGGAAATGCTGGAGTACCTGAAAAAGGTCGGCAAGGATGCCGGCGTGCTGGTCATCGACTCACGCGATGGCGACTGGCCGCAACGCTCCGGCATCCTCCCGGGCGCGGTGCAATTGCCGTGGCAGGAGCTGCATCCCGCCCACAATGATCTGGACAAGATCGCCGAAATTCTGATGTTCCGTTTCGGCGCCGCGCGTCAGGGCGGGCTATGGAATTTCGAGAACGCCAAGACGCTGGTGATGTATTGCAACGGCCCCTGGTGCGGCCAATCGCCCACCAACATCAAGCAGTTGATGGCGATGGGTTATCCGGCCCACAAGCTCAAGTGGTATCGTGGCGGCGTTCAGGACTGGAAAATGTTGGGCCTGACCACGGTCGCCCCGAAGTGACCATAACAACCAAATTTGGTTTCACGAAGAAGGACACATAAATGAAGCGCATCAACTTGAAACAGGCGTTACTCGCCACTCTGGCCATGACTCTGACCGTTTCCGCCCTGGCCGCAGATCCGGCGCCCGCAGCCAACCCTTACCTGACCAACATACCGGCTGCATCCGTCCCGTCGCTCCCGTCGCTCCCGTCGCTCCTGTCGCTCCCATCACTCCCGTCGCTCCCCTCGCTCCCGGCCCGTGGTACCCGCCCCTATGAGATGTCGGGCATCGTTCCGCAGAATGTGAAAGCGGGGTTGATAAAGTCGGTGATGCCCCTGATGAGCATGGGCACGCGCATGGACCTCAAAGACGTCATGAACCTCATGACCATCAAGTACAAGGCCAAGCCGGGCCTGACTTTCGACGAAGTCAAGGCTTCCATGGAGTTGCGCGCCAACCAGCTCAACTTCAAGAAAGTGGGCGAGAGCCCGATGTGGAAAGATTTCCAGGTCGTACTGGGTGACATGAACGCACCGCGCATCGAGGTCTACCACTACTGCGACATCGCCGTCGGCCGTGAGATGCTCAGATATTCTCCGGAATCCGCCGTCTACATGCCCTGCCGCTTCACCATCATGGAAGATGCCGACAAGAACATCTGGGTGATGACCCTGGACTGGAACACCACCTGGCTGGATTCCGTCTCCGGCCGGATGGGTACGCCCGATGTGTTGTGGAATCATGCGATCGTAATCCGCGACAAGATGGACAACATCATGAAGGCGGCCGCCAACGGCGATCTGTAACAGGCAACCCGGTCCTGAACATCAGGACCGGAGGATGTTCGGCCTCACCACGGTCACCCCAAACCCCCATCGGTTTCCACGAGAAAGGATGTAACGCATGAAAAAAAATACCCTGATCGCCGCCCTGGCACTGACCCTGAGCGTCCCCGCTGTCGCCCAGCAAGCCCCCGCCGTCAATCCCTACCTGACCAACGTGCCCATCTCCGCCGGCCCCATCGTGCTGCCGGTTTCTCCGGCCGGTCGCGGCAAGCGTCCGTATGAGATGTCGAGCTCCGTTGGGCCGGAAGAAAAGGCGAGACTGATGAAGCAGATCATGCCGATGATGGGCATGGTCAAGAGCATGGACGTGAAAGACGTCATGAACCTGATGGCCATCAAGTACCCGGTCAAGAAAGGACTGACCTTTGATGAGGTAAAGACGTCCATGGAATTGAGCGCCAACAAGCTCAACTTCAAGAAGGTGGGCGAGAGCGCAATGTGGAAGGATATCCAGGCCGTGCTGGGCGATATGGAAGCGCCGCGCATGGAGGTCTACCACTATTGCGACATCGCCGCCGGCCGCGAAATTCTCAGATATGCCCCGGAAGCCATCATCTATCTGCCTTGCCGTATCGCCATCATGGAAGATGCGGACAAGAATCTGTGGGTGCTGAGCCTGGACTGGAACACCTCCTGGCTGGATTCCCTCTCCGGCAAGATGGGCGCGCCCGATCAGTTGATGAAGCACGCCGTCGACATCCGCGACAAGATGGACGTCATCATGAAAGCCGCCGCCAACGGCGATCTGTAATTGTTAGAGCCGGGAAATCTCCAGGCGGAGGTTTCCCGGTGATTTCTCTCTCCACGCCGCGTCTTCACATCAGAACGCGCAAAGTGCCCTCCAGCATCCCGTAAAGAACAGGATTCCTCGAATCCTCCCGGCAAATCATCTACTACGCAGGAGATGCGCATGAAACGTCTTACCCCCCTGATTCTCATCGCAGTCGCCGGATCGACGCAGGCCGCTTTCGAAAACATGATCAACCCGCTGACGCTGCTGAGTCCGGCCCAAAGCAGCCCCTGGGGCAACCCCTGGGCGGGCGGCTACGGCAATATCTCCAGCCCCTTCGGCCTGGGCGCGCTCAACCCGATGAATCCGCTCAATAACATCAACCCATTGAGCCCATGGAACAGCTATGGCATGAACAACCCGGCGCTAACTTTGGGTGGCCTGAGCGCATTGGGCGCGCTTGGCGCCTTAACACCCAACTTCTCGCCCAACTTCTCGCCCGGTTTTCAGTTTGCGCCCAACATGATGTCGGGCAATCCCTATGCACGTTCGTCGCTGCCGCAGATGTTCTCGGCGCCGGCTTTCAGCCCTTCCATGCCGTCTTTCCCCAACCTGCCGTTTGCCGCGCAACCACAGCAGATGCCAGGCGGTTACTTCATGCTGCCGCAACAAATGGCGCCGCAACAACAAGCATTCCCGTTCATGCCTTATGCCGCGCCGCAACCGCGGCAACCGACGCTGGCCGACTTCTTCGGCATGCAAGCACAGCCGATCCAGCCGCCGGCAATGTTCCCTAACTTCTACGGCGCGCCCCAGGCTGTGCCGCAGCAGCAACCGGCGTTCCCCAACTTCTTCGGCATGACGCAACCCGCGCCCCAGCCGATGCCGCAGCCCGCATCGCCGTACATGCCATTCCAGTTGCCACAAGCGCTGCCAGGGCAGCAACAAAATGCGGTGCCGTTTTTCTTCTTGCCGCCGCAAACCGCGCCAGCGCTGCCCCCCGCCCCCAGGGCTGCGACCGCACCGGCGCCCGAAGTAAAAACCGACAATGCTGCGCCCACGCCGACCCCGCTTGATCCAGCCGCTTTCATGCAGAAGTATATGAAGCCGCAGGAGGCAACCAGGTAACCCGAGCGGGTATCGCAACCGCATGAAAAAGGGGCGCTCTCAGCGCCCCTTTTTCATGCCCTGTCGTAATCCACAATCAGCGGCGCATGGTCGGAAAATCGCTGCGCCTTGTACACCGAGGCCGCTCTAGCCTGAGCGGCGATGCCAGGCGTTGCAATCTGGTAGTCGATACGCCAGCCGACGTTCTTGGCCCAGGCCTGGCCGCGGTTGCTCCACCACGTATAAGCCTCGCCTTCGTGCTCGGGATAGAGCCGACGGTAGACGTCGACCAGGCCGACACGCTCGAACAGATCGCCCATCCAGGCGCGTTCCTCGGGCAGGAAGCCGGAATTCTTCCGGTTGCCTTTCCAGTTCTTCAAGTCGATTTCCCGGTGCGCGATGTTCCAGTCGCCGCACAGGATGAACTCGCGTCCGCTGTTCGCCAGCGCTTCCAGGCGCGGTAGAAACCGTTCCATGAAGGCGAACTTGGCAGCCTGGCGTTCTTCGCCGGAGGAACCGGAGGGCAAGTAGAGCGAGACGACGGAGAGTTGTCCGAACACTGCTTCGATATAGCGGCCTTCCGCGTCGATGTCGGCAATGCCCAGACCCTCGATGATCTGATCGGGCTGCTGCTTCGAGTAAATCCCGACGCCGCTGTAACCCTTCTTTTCGGCGTAATGGAAGTAGCCGTAAAGACCGGGCGGGTTGAGCATTTCCAGCGAGAGGTCGGCGGCTTGCGCCTTGAGTTCCTGCAAACAGACGAGGTCGGCGTCCTGCGTCGCCAGCCAGGCATAAACACCCTTGCTGGCGGCGGAGCGGATTCCGTTAAGATTCAGGCTGATGACACGCATATGACGAGGGTTTTCAGTGCAAAGCTTTAAAGGGGAATTTCTCGATTTCGCCATCCAGCAGCAGGTTTTGCTGTTCGGCGAATTCAAGACCAAGGCCGGGCGGATGAGTCCGTATTTCTTCAATGCCGGCCTGTTCAGCGATGGCGTCTCGCTGAAAAAACTCGGCGAATTCTACGCCAGCGCCATCAGCGCTTCCGGCCTCGCCTTCGATGGCTTGTTCGGGCCGGCCTACAAGGGCATTCCGCTGGCGGCATCGGTCGCCATCGCGTTCGCCGCCGCTGGACAGAACATCCCGTTCAGCTACAACCGCAAGGAAGCCAAAGACCACGGCGAAGGCGGCAACATCGTCGGCGCGCCGTTGGCTGGCCGCGTGCTGATCGTCGATGACGTGATCTCCGCCGGCACTTCGGTACGCGAATCGGTCGAATTGATCCGCGCCGCCGGCGCCACGCCCTGCGGGGTCGCGATTGCGCTGGATCGCATGGAACGGGGCTTAAGCGAACTGTCGGCGGTACAGGAAGTGAGCCGCGATTACGGCATTCCGGTCATCGGCATCGTCAATCTCGACGATCTGGCCCGGCACCTGGATGGCAAGCCGGATTGGCGCGACACGCTGACCGCGATCCAGACTTATCGTGACCGATACGGTGTACAAACGTGACGGAATTTCGCCAAGCGCTTCCTGTCGAACATCTGCAATTCATTGATTTTCATCGGGTATTTATTGACGTCATTCTTGGCGTCATTCTTGCTGCCAATAAATACCCCCAGCAGGAGCAGAAAATTCTGTGCGCACATTGACGCTTCGATTGACCGTCCTTCTCGCTGCCAGCCTGATCGCATCCGATCCGGCGCTGGCGGCGACTTATCGTTGGGTCGACCAGAGCGGCAAGGTGCACTACAGCGATGTCATGCCGCCCAATCAGGCTGGCCAAGGGCATTCCGAACTGGACAAACAAGGACGCGTGACCAAGGAAATCAAACGCACCCGATTGACCGCCGAGGAGCGGCAACGCCAGGCGGAATTGGCGGCGCGCCAGGCAGAAGAAAAGCGCAAGCAGGAAGAACAGCAGCGACGCGACAAGGCCTTGCTCGCCACCTATACCAGTGAAAATGAAATCGCTTTGGCACGAAATCGCGCCATCGAACTGGAAAATCTCAATATTCGCGGCCTGCAGACGCGCCTGGATGCGGCAGCCGCAAAGCTGTCCTTTGCCAATACCCACCTGACCCGTTCTCGCGCTGCGAGACAAGCCGCGCCGGCGGGCTACGTTCAGATGCGCAATGAAGCGCAAGCTGAATTGGCTCAGATCAGCGAGTCGTTAAGGCTGCGCAACCAGGCAATCAAAGACATCCAATTGCGCTTCGAAGAAGACGCAAAACGCTTTATGGAGTTGAAAGCTTCTATCCGTTGAGCTTCTGCCGCAGCAAGTCGTTGACCTGTTGCGGATTGGCTTTGCCCTTGCTGGCTTTCATGACCTGGCCGACCAGCGCGTTGAACGCCTTTTCCTTGCCGGCGCGGAATTCCTCCACCGACTTGGCGTTCGCCGCCATGACTTCGTCGATGATTTTCTCGATCTCGCCGCTGTCGGAAACCTGCTTCAGGCCTTTGGCCTCGATGATTGCATCCGCCTCGCCTTCGCCCGCCCACATCGCCTCGAACACCTGCTTGGCGAGCTTGCCGGACAGCGTGCCGTCCTGAATCCGCGCCAGCAAGCCGGCCAGTTGCGCGGCGGAAATCCGGCTGGCGGGAATATCCAGATTTGCCTTGTTCAGCGTCGCGGACAGGTCGCCCATCACCCAATTGGCCGCCAGTTTGGCATCCGGTTTGGCATCCGGTTTGGCCAGTCCGGCGACAACGGCTTCGAAATAATCCGCCAGCGCACGCGAGCCGGTCAGCGTCGCCGCATCATAGGCGGACAGATTCCATTCGCCTTGATAGCGCGCCTGTTTCTGCTGCGGCAACTCGGGCAGACCGGCGCGCACCTGTTCGATCCAGTCCTCATCCAGCTTCACCGGCAACAGATCGGGATCCGGGAAATAACGGTAGTCGTGCGCGTCTTCCTTGGTCCGCATCATGCGGGTCTCGCCGCTGTCCGGGTCGAACAGCACGGTGGCCTGCTGAATGGTGTGGCCGTCCTCGATCTGCTCGATCTGCCAGCGAATCTCGTAGTTGATCGCCTGCTCCATGAAGCGGAACGAGTTGAGGTTCTTGATCTCGCGCCGGGTGCCGAATTCCTTTTGCCCGAGCGGCCGCACCGAGACGTTGGCGTCGACCCGGAAGCTGCCTTCCTGCATGTTGCCGTCGCAAATGCCGATCCAGGTCACCAGCGTGTGCAATGCCTTGGCATAGGCCACGGCTTCCTTGGCCGAACGCATGTCCGGCTCGGAGACGATTTCCAGCAGCGGCGTGCCGGCGCGATTCAGGTCGATGCCGGTCATGCCATGAAAGTCTTCATGCAGCGACTTGCCGGCGTCTTCTTCCAGGTGGGCGCGGGTGATGCGGATGGTCTTTTCTACAGTTTTGCCACCCTCAACCACCTGAACCGTCAGTTCGCCGCCCTCGACAATCGGCAACGCGAACTGGCTGATCTGGTAGCCCTTGGGCAGGTCGGGATAAAAGTAATTCTTGCGGTCGAAACTGTTGATGCGATTCAGTTTTGCGCCGATCGCCAGGCCGAAGCGTATGCCGCGCTCGACCGCGCCCTTGTTGAGTACCGGCAGCACGCCGGGCAGCGCGATATCAACCTGGCAAGCCTGCGTGTTGGGCTCGGCGCCGAAGGCGATGGACGCACCGGAGAAGATTTTCGATTGCGTGGTGAGCTGGGCATGCACTTCCAGCCCGATGACGGTTTCCCATTGCATGGCGTTGTTCCGTTTGTTTATCCGTAGGCGACCTGGTTTTCCTGCACAGCCAAGGGCAGCGGCCAACCGAATATGTCCGACAGGGTGAGGCTGAAATCGGGCGCAACCTGCAATGTCAGCACATCGCCGGCATCCAACACTTCCGGCACGGGATAGCGGCCATCGGCGCCACGGATGTACAACTCGGCACAACGATATGTCGGGTCGATCACCAAGTATTGCGGCACCCCCGCCACCTCATACAGCCGCAGCTTTTGTTTCTTGTCCCGCACCGCCGTGCTGGGCGATAGCACTTCGACCACCAGATCGGGCGCACCACGAACCCGGCCGTTGACGATGATGGCCGGGTTGCACACCACGATCAGGTCGGGCTGCACCACGGTGATGTCGGAGAGGATGACGTCGACCGGCGATTCGACAATGATGCAAGGTGTGTGACCACCACCACCCTGCTTGATGCGTTCCCGTTGGTAGTGCTCCAGTTCGTAATGCAATCCGCCCACCAGCTGCTGGTGTTCCACACTCGGCGCATTCAATTCGTAAGGGATGCCCTCCAGCAACTCATAACGCGGGCCGTCTTCCGGCCAGGTCAGGTATTGCTCGACGGTGTAACGCTCATCCTTGTGCAGTGTGAAACCCATCTCAATCTCCTTTAAAGCGTCGGCGCGCGCGCGTGCCAGTCGGTCGCCAACTGATATTGATGCGCCACGCCCAGCATTCTGGCCTCGTCGAAATAATTGCCGATGAGTTGCAAGCCGATGGGCAGCCCCTGCGCATCGAAACCGCAGGGCAGCGACATGCCGGGCAAGCCAGCCAGATTGACCGCGATGGTGTAGATGTCGGACAGGTACATCTCGACCGGGTCGGCGGTTTTTTCGCCCAGCTTGAAGGCGGTGGTCGGCGCGGTCGGACTCAGGATCACGTCGCATTGCTGGAAAGCGGTGCTGAAGTCATTGGCGATCAGGCGGCGCAATCGCTGCGCCTGGATGTAATAGGCATCGTAATAACCGTGCGACAGCACATAGGCGCCGATCATGATGCGGCGTTTGACTTCGCTGCCGAAGCCTTCGGCGCGCGTTTTTTCGTACATATCGGTCAGGTCGCGGTACTCGGGCGTGCGATAGCCGTAACGCACGCCGTCGAAACGCGACAGGTTGCTGGAGGCTTCCGCCGGCGCCAGCACGTAATAAGCCGCCACCGACAGATTGGAGTTGGGCAGGCCGACTTCCACCGTTTCGGCGCCCAACTTGCGCAACTGGGCGATGGCTGCTTCGACCGCTTTCGCCGTATCGCCGACCAGACCGGGGCCGAAAAATTCGCGCGGCAGACCGATCCGCAACCCCGCCAAGGGTTGATGCAGGCTGCGCGTGTAATCCTCTTTCGGGCGCTCCAGGCTGGTCGAATCGCGCGCATCGAAACCGGCCATGACGTTGAGCAGCAAGGCGCAATCCTCGGCGGTCTGCGCCATCGGGCCAGCCTGATCGAGACTGGAAGCGAAAGCGATCATGCCGTAGCGCGACACCACGCCGTAAGTCGGCTTCAAGCCGGTGATGCCGCACAGCGCCGCCGGCTGCCGGATCGAGCCGCCGGTGTCGGTGCCGGTTGCCGCCGGCGCCATGCGCGCCGCCACGCAGGCCGCGCTGCCGCCGGACGAACCGCCGGGCACGCGCTCGGCATCCCACGGATTGCGCACCGCGCCGTAGAAACTGGTTTCGTTGGACGAGCCCATCGCGAACTCGTCCATATTGGTCTTGCCCAGACAAGGCATGCCGGCCGCCTTGAACTGCTCGATGACGTGGGCATCGTAGGGCGAGATGAAGTTGGACAGCATCTTCGAGCCGCAGGTGGTCAGCCAGCCCTCGGCGCAGAAAATGTCCTTGTGCGCGATCGGCACGCCGGTCAGCAAGCCGCCTTGGCCGGACGCACGCAAGGCGTCGGCGGCGCGCGCTTCGGCCAGGGTCTTGTCGGCATCGACGCTGATGAAAGCGTTCAGGGAAACATTCAGCGACTGGATGCGCGCCAGGTAGTCCTGGCACAACTCGATGCTGGAGGTTTTGCCCTCGGCGAGGAGAACAGAGAGGGATTTGAGGGTAGCGTCGGACATCACTCGATCACTTTCGGCACCAGGTACAAGCCGTTCTCGGTCTGCGGCGCAATCGCCTGGAATGCCGCGCGCCGATCCGGTTCGGTGACCACGTCGGCGCGCAGACGCTGGAACAGGTCCTGCGCATGCGACATCGGTTCGATATCTGCGGTATCGGCCGCCTGCATCGCTTCGATCAGGCCGAAGATGCCATTCAATTGGGTTTGGTAGGCGACAACTTCATTCGCATCGACCCGGATGCGGGCCAATTTGGCGATGCGTTCAACGTCTTCTGCGGAAAGCGACATGGGATACCCGGATCTTTGGCCCCGGTTTAGTGCCAAGGCCTTATTGCGTAAGGCGTCGTAGGTTATCATACGCCGCTATTTTTCCGACCCTCGAGACCCTTACATGTTCGGACTTCTCCGCGGCTACTTCTCCACTGATCTAGCGATCGATCTGGGAACCGCCAATACCCTCATTTATGTTCGCGGCCGTGGCATCGTGCTGAACGAACCCTCGGTCGTCGCCATCCGTCAGGAAGGCCTCTCCGGCAAGAAAACCATCCAGGCCGTCGGCGCCGAAGCCAAGATGATGCTCGGCCGCACGCCAGGCAATATCCAGGCCATTCGGCCGATGAAAGACGGCGTCATCGCCGACTTCAACATCACCGAGCAGATGCTGAAATTCTTCATCAAGAAGGTGCATCCCAAGCAGTTGTTCCACCCCAGCCCGCGCATCATCATCTGCGTCCCCTCCGGCGCCACCCAGGTGGAACGCCGCGCGATTCGGGAATCGGCGATCGGCGCCGGTGCGCGTCAGGTCTACCTGATCGAGGAACCGATGGCGGCGGCGATCGGCGCCGGCATGCCGGTGGCGGAAGCGACCGGCTCGATGGTGGTGGATATCGGCGGCGGCACCACGGAAGTCGGCGTCATCTCCCTGGGCGGCATGGTGTATTCCACCTCCGTGCGGGTCGGCGGCGACAAGTTCGATGAAGCCATCATCAATTACATCCGTCGCAACTACGGCATGCTGATCGGTGAAGCCACCTCCGAAATGATCAAGAAAGAAATGGGCTCCGCCTTCCCCGGCTCGGAAGTGCGCGAAATGGAAGTCAAAGGCCGCAACATGGCCGAGGGCATTCCGCGCAGCTTCACCATCACCAGCAACGAAATCCTGGAAGCGCTCACCGACCCGCTCAACACCATCGTTTCGGCGGTCAAATCGGCGCTTGA
Organism: Pseudomonadota bacterium; assembly: GCA_030691265.1. Taxonomy (GTDB): domain Bacteria; phylum Pseudomonadota; class Gammaproteobacteria; order Burkholderiales; family Thiobacillaceae; genus PFJX01. Next base: position 9,811 of record JAUYET010000102.1, on the reverse strand, counting down.
ACAAACGCCGCCGGAACTCGGCGCCGACATCGCCGACAAGGGCATGGTGCTGACCGGCGGCGGCGCGCTGCTGCGCGACCTGGATCGTCTGCTGATGGAAGAAACCGGCCTGCCGGTGATCGTCGCCGAAGACCCGCTGTCCTGCGTCGTGCGCGGTTCCGGCCGCGCGCTGGAAGAAATGGACCGCCTTTCCACGGTTTTCACCAACGACTGACCGCCAAGCAGGTTGGGCAAAACGCAGCGTGCCCAACAGCAAGCGGTGATTGTTGGGCACGCTGCGCTTTGCCCAACCTACGAAGCTCGCCACTAGCCACTAGCCACTGCCCATGTCTCCCGCCCCTCACGCCCCCCTGTTTGTCCGGGAGATGGGGCTGCCGGCTCGTTTCAGCCTGTATGTCCTGGTCTGCCTGTTCCTGCTCGCGCTGGATGCGCGCTATGCGACCTTGTCCGGCCTGCGCGCCGGACTCAACGCCCTCATCCACCCGACGCAAATCGCGCTCGCGCAGCCGTGGGAATGGCTGCAAAACGTCGGTCGATTCTTTATCACGCATGGCGAACTGGCGGCGGAGAACAAGCGACTCAAACAACAACACGAACTGCTGGCCGCAGGCTTGCGCGATCGCGCCGCCATCAGCGCAGAAAATGCGCAACTGCGCGCGTTGTTCGCCCTGCCGCCACGCCCCGGCTTCACCCTGCTGGCAGGCGAAGTCATCGAAACCTCGCCCGACCCCTTCGCCCGCAAAGTCATCATCAACCGAGGCAGCCGCCACGGCATCGATGCAGGCTGGCCGGTGGTCGATGCCGCCGGTCTGGTCGGCCAGGTGACGCGCGTTTACCCCTGGACCGCCGAAGTCACGCTGCTGACCGACCGCGACCAGGGCGCGCCGGTACAGAACCTGCGTAACGGCCTGCGCATCATCGTCTCCGGCCAAGGCTCCGATAACCTGCTGGAAGTGCGTTTTCTCGACATGCACGCCGACCTGCAACCGGGCGATCTGCTCTATACCTCCGGCATCGACGGCGTTTATCCGGCCGGCGTGCCGGTGGCGCGCGTCCTGAGAACCGAGCCGCCGCGGCACACGCCATTTGCGCGCGCATTCTGCCAACCGCTCGGCGGCGTCGGCCGCTACCGCCACATGGCGGTGCTCGTGCCGACGCAAAAAACCGCAGCCGCCGCGCCGGCGCCAGCAACCAAATCGCCATGAACCAACCGCAACGACCGCTTCTGCCCCAGGGCGCCGAACTGGCCCACCCGCCGACGCGCAGCAGAATCTATGTCGGCCTGGGCCTGGCCTTCGCGTTGACGCTATTGCCCTGGATGGAACAAATCCGCTGGCTGGTGCCGGATTTCACGCTGATGGCGTTGTTGTACTGGAATATCCGTGCGCCGCGCCTGGCTGGCCTGGGGGCGGCGTTCTGTTTCGGCCTGCTCACCGATGTCGCGCGCGGCGTCTTGATCGGCCTCAATGCCCTGGCTTATTGCACCGCCACCTTTGTGGTGTTGCTGATTCAACGCCGCCTGGAAGGTTTCGACACGCCGCGCCAGACGCTGCAACTTGCGCCCATGCTGCTCGGCAAGGAGCTTCTGGTACTGACCATCGGTCTGGTAATCGGGCGTGGCGCAGTCGACTGGCGCTGGCTTGCCGCCGGCGTCGTCGCCGCTTTGCTGTGGCCGCCGCTGGCCTGGCTGGTCGACCGCGCCAGCGGCCGTGCCGCGCCAGGCATGCCGACGACGCGGCGCCCCCCGCTCTGACGCCAGCGCGCGATCGTCGTGAGCATGCTTCGCCTCATCAATCCGGAACAGGAATTCCTGCGCTATCGCCGGCGCCTGGAGATCGCCGGCATCATTGCGGCCGCCCTGTTTATCGGCCTGTTCAGCCGCTTCGCCTGGCTGCAGATCGCGCAGTTCGAGCACTATCACGCGCTGGCGGAAAACAACCGCATCTCGCTGGTGCCGGCGCCGCCGTCGCGCGGCGTGATCTACGACCGCCAGAGCATGGTGCTGGCCCACAACTATTCCGCTCACACGCTGGAAATCACGCCCTCCAAGAGCGGAAAACTGGATGCCACGATCAACCGGCTGGCCGAAATCGTCGCCATCGAAGCGAGCGACCGCAAGCGCTTCAAGAAATTGCTGGCGGAGAGCAAAAACTTCGAGAGCATCCCGATCCGCAATCTGCTGACCGAGGAAGAGGCCGCACGTTTCGCGGTGAACCGCTATCGGTTTCCCGGCGTCGAGATGAAAGCGCGTCAATTCCGCCAATATCCCTTTGGCGCCAGCTTTTCTCACGTCGTCGGCTACATCGGCCGGATTGGTGAAAAAGATCAGCGCCGCCTGGTCGAAGCCGGCCTGGATACCAATTACAAAGGCAGCGACCATATCGGCAAGTTAGGCCTCGAGGCCAGTTACGAAACCTGGTTGCACGGCCGCACCGGCATCGAGAAAGTGGAAACCGATTCCGGCGGCCGCGCCGTGCGCCTGCTCTCCCGCACGGCGCCGGTGGCGGGCCACAACCTCTATCTGCATCTGGATGCCAAGCTGCAACAAGTCGCAGAAAGGGTTTTCGGCGATTACCGCGGCGCGCTGGTCGCCCTCGACCCGCGCAATGGCGGCGTGCTGGCGCTGGTTTCCAAGCCCGGTTTCGATCCCAACCTGTTTGTCGATGGCATCGACAGCGCCACCTGGAAGGAGCTCAACGACTCCCTCGACCGCCCCCTGATCAACCGCGCGCTGCGCGGCATTTATCCGCCCGGCTCGACGATCAAGCCATTCATGGGCCTGGCCGGGCTGGAACTGGGCGTGCGCAAGCCCGGCGACACCATTTCCGACCCCGGCTACTTCGCCCTGCCCGGCAGCAGCCATCGCTACCGCGACTGGAAAAAAGACGGCCACGGCATGGTCGATCTGAAACGTTCGATCACCATTTCCTGTGACACCTATTACTACGGCCTGGCGCAGCAAATGGGCATCGAACGCATGTCCGGTTTTCTGTCGCAATTCGGTTTCGGCAAAAAATCCGGCGTCGATCTGGATGGTGAGCTAGCCGGACTGATGCCGACGCCGGCGTGGAAACAAAAGCGCTTCAAACAACCCTGGTGGCCCGGCGAGACGGTGATCGCCGGCATCGGCCAGGGCTATGTGCTCGCCACCCCGATGCAGTTGGCGGTCGCCACCATGGCCATCGCCAACGACGGCGTCATCTACAAACCGCAATTGATCCGCGCCTGGCGCGACCCGGCCAGCGGCAAGATGGGGTATGCCGCGCCCCAGGTCATGAGCCGCATCAAGCTCACGCCGGAATTTCTGCGCCTGGTCAAAGAAGCCATGATCGATGTCACCCTTCCCGGCGGCACCGCCTCCATCGCCGGCGCCAATACGCCCTACCAGTTTGCCGGCAAGACCGGCACGGCGCAGGTCGTCGGTATCAAGCAGGGGGCGAAATACGTCGAAAGCCAGGTGTCGGCGAGAAACCGCGATCACGCCTTGTTTATCGCCTTCGCACCGGCCGACAACCCCAAGATCGTCGTCGCAGTCATGGTTGAAAACGGCGGCCACGGCGGCTCCACCGCCGCACCGGTGGCGCGCAAGGTGATCGACTACTGGCTGCTGGGCAAGCTGCCCACCGTTCTCGCGCCACCGGGACCCGACGCGGTCGTCGATGAAGTGGAAGATAGCGGGCCGGCCGAAGAAACCCCCGCGGACAACCCTGCGTCCACCGCCGCATCCACCATAGGTACACAGCAATGATCCCCCGCATCCTCAGCCGTCCGGTCAGCCACCTCGATGGCCCGCTACTGGGCTTGCTGGTCATGCTGCTGCTGACCAGCACGGCCGTCGTTTTCAGCGCCACCGGCGAAAGCAGCGAGCGGCTGATTTCGCACCTGAGCAACATCGGCGTGGCGCTGATGGCGATGCTGCTGGTGTCGCACATTCCGCCGCAACGGCTGATGCAATTCGCCTTGCCGGTCTACATCGTCGGCGTGCTGTTGCTGTTGGGCGTGACCTTGTTCGGCATCGTGGTGAATGGCTCTCGGCGCTGGCTGGAACTCGGCATTACCCGCATTCAGCCTTCCGAACTGATGCGCCTGGCCGCGCCGATGATGCTGGCCTGGTACTTCCACTACAAACAGGCAACCCTGCGCGGCCGCGATTTCATCGTCGCCGCGCTGCTATTGGCCCTGCCGGTCGGCTTCATCGCCAAGCAACCCGACCTGGGCACTTCCCTGCTGATCACCGCCTCCGGGTTCTACGTCCTGTTCCTCGGCGGACTGTCCTGGAAAATCATCGCGGGCGCCGCCGTCGCGGCGGGTTCCGCGCTGCCGCTGGTGTGGAACTACCTGATGCACGACTACCAGCGCCAGCGTGTATTGACCCTGATCGACCCGGCCTCCGACCCGCTCGGCGCCGGCTATCACATCATCCAGGCCACCATCGCCGTCGGTTCCGGCGGCGTCGCCGGCAAAGGCTGGCTGGCGGGTACGCAGACGCATCTCGATTTCCTGCCGGAACGCAGTACGGATTTCATCTTCGCGGTTTTCTCGGAGGAATTCGGCCTGATCGGCAACCTGTTCCTGCTCCTGCTCTATGCCGCCATCATCTGGCGCGGCCTCTGGCTGGCCGCCGGCGCGCCCTCGCTGTTCGGCCGCCTGCTGTCGGGCGCGATCGTGCTGACCTTCTTCACTTATGCCTTCGTCAACATGGGCATGGTCTCCGGCATTCTGCCGGTGGTCGGCGTACCGCTGCCGCTGGTCAGCTATGGCGGCACCTCGATGCTCACCGTGATGGCTGGCTTCGGCATCGTCATGGGCGTCGCAACGCATAAAATGCTTGTAAAAACATAGCTCAACAGCGCTACACTTACAGCGGTTTCTCATGTTAAGGGAGCTTGCCATGCGCAGCTTCAGACGCACCACCGCCACAGCGGGTTGTTCGGCCCACAAGCGGGCCTCCTACGCAGTTCTGGCGCTTGGCCTGACCTTGGCCGGTTGCGCCGGCGTCGATACAAAAACCGCCGGCAACACCGCGACCGACAACTCCGTCGCTGCCGGCAAGCCGGTCATCCCGCCCTACACGGGTGGCGGCTACTACAAGGATGACGGCCCGGGCGCCAACCCGCCGGGCAACCTGGCCGAAATCCCCGATGCCGTGCCGAAGCGGGAATCCCCGCACCGCTACGCCAACAATCCCTACAAAGTCCTCGGCCAGCGCTATGTGCCGCTCACCGACAGTTCCGCTTACAAATCGCGCGGCCTGGCCTCGTGGTATGGCCGCAAGTTCCATGGCAAGTCCACCTCGAATGGCGAGTCCTACGACATGTATGCCATGTCCGCCGCCCACACCACGTTGCCGCTGCCCAGTTATGCGCGCGTGACCAATCTGGAAAACGGCAAGAGCGTGGTAGTGCGCGTCAACGACCGGGGACCGTTTCACCCCGGACGCATCATCGATCTGTCCTACACCGCCGCCTTCAAGCTGGACATCCTGAAAGGCGTCACACCGGTCGAGGTCGAAGCCATTTCGCCGGACAGCGCGCCGACCTCCTTCGTCGCCCAGTCCGAGGCAAGCCCTGTCCCCGCCATCACGCCGCTGGCAAAGGTGGAGCCGACGCCCGCCAGTCCGGGCAAGGTGATCTACCTGCAACTCGGCGCATTCGGCAACCCGGCCACCGCCGATGGCGTGCTGGCGCGCGCCAGCGCCAAGCTGTCCGGCGACTTCCCGAGCGTCATGCGCCTCGAAATCAATGGCCTGCACAAGGTTCAGGCCGGCCCCTTCGCCAGCACGGATAGCGCCGACCGCGCCGCGGCATTGATCCAGCAAGACCTGGGTATCAAGACCTTCAAAGTCCTGGCCGATGCCCCGGCCGTTGTGCCAACGAACGCAGCATCGAACACCGCCGCCGGCCTTTACCTGCAACTCGCCGCGGTCTCCAGTCCGGCCGCCGCCGAAGCATTGGCCAGCCGGGTGAAAAGCCGTTTTGGCAGCGAACTGCCCGGCCTCAATCAGGTCAATGCCGGCAATCTGTTCAAGCTCCAGGCCGGCCCCTTCGCGACCCCGGCCGCCGCCGAACGCATCGCCCTGGCTTACCAGCAGGATTTCGGCGTCAAGCCTTATCGGGTCACCCGCTAAAGACCGGGTCCTGCCCGCGCCGCCTGGCGCGGGTATTCACGTACTTCGCCTCTCCTGAAAATCGCAGTTGAAGCGCTCGTAGGTGCGAATTTATTCGCACAATAAAGGACTTCGGTGCGAATAAATTCGCACCTACAGACATCCCGCAACACATTGAATCGTAAGAAATTTATCCGTCAACTGAGGTTTTTAGGCTCATTCATCCATGCTGATTCTTCGTACCGCCCTTCTTGTCTGTTTCGTATTCGGTTTCATATTCGGTTTCACATGTCCCGCCCGCGCCGCGCTGCCGGTTGCGCCCGCACCGGAAATCGACGCGCGCGCCTGGCTGCTGATCGATAGCGCCAGCGGCCTGCCGCTGGCGCAAAAAAACCCCGACGCCCGCGTCGAGCCGGCCTCGCTGACCAAATTGATGACCGCCTACCTGGCCTTCAGCGCGATCAAGGAAGGCCGTCTGGCGCTCGACCAGGCCTTGCCGGTGTCGGAAAACGCCTGGCGCGCGGAGGGTTCGCGCATGTTCCTCGACCCGAAAAAGCCCGCTGTGGTGGAAGACCTGCTCAAAGGCATGATCGTGCAGTCCGGCAATGACGCCTGCGTCACCCTGGCCGAAGCCATCGCCGGCTCCGAGGAAAGCTTCGCCGCGATGATGAACGGCATGGCGAAAAAACTCGGCATGAGCGGCACCCGTTACCTCAATGCCACCGGCCTGCCGCACCCGCAGCACGTCACCACCGCACGCGACCTTGCCCGCCTGAGCAGCGCACTGATCCGCGACTTCCCCGAGTTCTACAAGATTTATTCGCTGAAGGAATTCGCCTACAACGGCATCACCCAGCCCAATCGCAACCGCCTGCTGTTCATGGACCCCAGTGTCGATGGCGTCAAAACCGGGCATACCGACAGCGCCGGCTATTGCCTGATCGCCTCGGCCAAACGCGAAAATAGACGCCTGCTTTCTGTCGTCCTGGGCGCCAGATCCGATGCGGCGCGCGCGATGGAAAGCCAGAAACTGCTCAACTATGGTTTCCAGTTCTTCGAAACGGTGAAGCTCTATCCGGCCAACCAGACCGTGACCAGCCTGCGTCTCTACAAAGGCAAGAATAGTGAGGTCAAAGCCGGCTTCACCAGCGACTTCCATGTCACCGTCCCGCGCGGCGCCGGCAAGCGCATCCAGGCGCAACTGATCACCCAACAACCGCTGCTGGCGCCGATCGCACGCGGGCAACGCCTGGGCACGTTGCGGCTCAGCGTCGATGGCGCCGCGGTGGGCGACTACCCGCTGCTGGCGCTGGAGAAAATCGAAGTCGCCGGCATTCTGGGGCGCGGCTGGGACAACATCCTGTTGCTATTCAAATAAGCACATGGGCACCACCACCGTCTATCTCAACGGCGCCTTTCTGCCTCTGGAGGAAGCGCGAATTCCGGTGATGGACCGCGGCTTTCTGTTCGGCGACGGCGTCTATGAAGTCATCCCGGTTTACGACCGTCAGCCGTTCCGGCTGCATGAACATCTGGCACGCTTGCAAGCCAGCCTGGACGGTATCCGCCTCGCCAATCCGCATAGCACGACCGAGTGGGCGCGCCTGATCGCGCAGATCGTCGCCAGCGCCGCACTGGAAAACAAATGGCCGGATCAGGGCGTCTACCTCCAGGTCACGCGCGGACCCGGGCCGCGCGACCATGCTTTCCCCAAGATCGTCCAGCCCACGGTTTTCATCCTGCCGATGCCGCTCAGCCCGCCCGCCGCCGAGTCGGTCGAGCACGGCGTCGCCGCCATCACCGCAAGCGACAACCGCTGGCTGCACTGCGATCTGAAAGTCACCTCGCTGCTGCCCAACGTGCTGCTGCGCCAGCTTTCGGTCGATGCCGATTGCGCCGAAACCGTGCTGATACGCGACGGCCAACTCATCGAAGGTTCCGCCAGCAGCGTGTTCATTGTCCAAAGCGGCGTTCTTCTCGGCCCGCCAAAATCGAACCTGATGCTGCCCGGCATCACCTACGACGTGGTGCTGGAACTGGCCGCGGCGAAAGGCATGCAATACGCCGTCCGGCCGATTTCAGAAGCCGAATTGCGCTCGGCCGGCGAAATCTGGCTCACCTCCTCGACCAAGGAAATCCTGGCCGTCACCCGTCTCGATGGACACCCCGTCGGCACAGGCCGGCCCGGGCCGCTATTCCGGCAGATGCACGCGCACTATCAAACCTTCAAGCACAGCGTCATGCGTGGAAAGGCGATGCCATGAGCGAAGATGCAAACCAGGACACCCTGCTCGAATTTCCCTGCGACTTTCCGATCAAGATCATGGGCATCGCAGAAGACGACTTCGCCCAGTGCATGGTCGAAATCGTGCTGCGCCACGCCCCCGACTTCGATGTGGCGCGCGTCGAAATGCGCACGTCTTCCGGCGGCAAGTACCTGTCGGTGACCTGCACCGTTCGCGCCACCTCAAAACCGCAACTGGACGATCTCTACCGCGAACTGAGCGCGCATCCGCTGGTGAAAGTGGCGCTTTAGTGGGACTCGGCTTGCCTATCGTCAAACGTCTCGGCCTGGTCGAATACGAGCCCACCTGGCGCGCGATGCAGGATTTCACCGCCGCACGCACTTCAGACACGCCGGACGAAATCTGGCTGCTGCAACACCCGCCGGTGTTCACGCTGGGCATGGCCGGCAAGCGCGAACATCTGCTGGCCGACATCGGCATTCCGGTCGTCGCCATCGACCGCGGCGGCCAGATCACCTACCACGGCCCCGGTCAGATCGTGATCTACCTGCTACTCGATCTGAGACGACGCGGCTACGGCATCAAGGAACTGGTGCGGCGCATGGAGCAGGCGATCATCGACGTGCTGGCGGCATACGGCATCGCAGCCGAACGTCTGGCCGGCGCGCCCGGCGTCTACGTCGCCGGGGCCAAGATCGCGGCGCTCGGCCTGCGCGTCAAAAACGGCTGCACCTACCACGGCCTCTGCCTGAATGTGGACATGGACCTGACCCCGTTCCAGGCCATCAACCCGTGCGGCTACGCCGGCATGGCGGTGACGCAGATCAGCGATCTGAATACGCAACCATCACCGCAACAGGCTGGCGAAGCCTTGCTTGCCAGGCTGTTGCGGCAGATTGAAACCTGACCGCCCGGCTTCCTTACAAGCCTGACCCCTTTGATCTGAACTCTTGCGCGATGGCCGTCTCAAGCGGCTTCCAACGCCTTACACAATTCGTGCAAACGGGAAGGTGAAAGTTCGAGACCATTCGGCCAGCATAAAGCGCCCGCATCGATGAAGAGCCGCTTGAAATAGGATTCATCCCTAAGCGCCTCCAGCAAGGGGCCTTGCCTTGCCAATAAATCACGGCCAGAAAAAACACCTTCCTTTCCGTCTGAGAATGTCAGCGCGACTTGAAAATCCCCTAAATAACGGGTGGCAATCAGCTTAATCATCTTGGTCGGCTCCTGGAATGCGTTCCATCTAACGACAGCGGTAATTCGCGCAGTGTGGATTTATCACGTAGCGACCGTGCTAAATAAAAAGTTAGGCGGCCTTTAATTTGAGCCTGGCCGTACGCAGTAACAGCAGTAAGTCTAGCGGGTTGAAGTCCCGCCTGGGGAGTTGTCCGTACGCCCCGGTAGCATGAGGAAGCGGCGTCGCGGTAACGCGGGGTCGTAAGTTTCCACACAGCAAGAG
>JAUYET010000023.1 GCA_030691265.1 Pseudomonadota bacterium | reverse complement strand
CGCCCGGATCAGGTCGTCTTTTTCGCCAACACTGAGTCGGTCAAGGTCGGGCAGGGCTTCCATGAACCGCATTATCCACTTCAACAACCATTTCTAACACTCGGAATAAACAGGTTTTTTCTGCCTACCTGAGTAGTTACGCGCGTTTATTCATGGCGTCACCTCACACATTGAATTCGTTGATCACGGCGTACAGGGACGCCAGGGAGAACCGAGGCCAGTGCTGGTGCAAGGCAATCCAGCGTTGGCGCAGTGGCATGGATTGATGCGCAGCCCACCACATGTGGATGGCATCGCGGGTATCGTCGTCCGGCATGCTGGGACGGCCTGGACGCTTGGGGGACGTCAGAGTGACCAGATGCGCCTCGGCCTCTTCCAGTGTGATACGGAAGATTTCAGCCAGCATCACGGCGGTCGCTCCCGCCTTGGCCAGATAGGCCAGATCTACCGATGCGGACCGCATGCCCATCCTGGCCGACATGGCGGCCTCGATGCGAGGGACATGCACACCCAGTTCGAACAAACCCAGCATTCCGGCCACGCTGGCCACCTCGCTGACCGTCATCTGGCGTAACGTCGATATGGTTTCCGGCGAGAAGCCGGCAGCGATGAGCTGGTTGATCTCGCCGGACTCGGCCAGTTCGATGAGGTAGCACAACACCCGGAAACCCAGATCTTGCGAGTCGATGTCGATGCGGCTCATACCCCCTCCTGCTTCGTGAAATGAAGCAGCAGTCCGGATGCGGCGCCGGCGCAGGCGGGATCGGTCAACAGGTCGACCACCCAGCCGATGCCGACCGACGGCCCCCAGCCGAGGTCAGCCGCGCCAGGCGTGATGCTGTGTCCACCGATGTCCACCAGCAGTTGGTCCTGGACCAACATGGGCAGGGCATCGGCATCCAAGCCGCCTTCGCACAGGCGCATACGGCGCCATAGCGAGTCCATCGGCAGCTTCCGGCAGGTGGCTTCATCCCACTGCCCGGACAGCACGGCGAGCAATTGCCAGGCGATGATGCGATGTGATGTGCGCGGGCATTCCACGCCGACGTCGATGGCATCGGCCGGAAGCTCCATATAAAAGCCATCCGGCATCGCTGCATATTCGCGCAGGCAGTCATCGACATGAGCCGCCTGGGCGAGGGCATGGGCAGCGTCCAGGGGTGTGCCAGTTGCCTCATTGACCCTGAGCATGATCGTCGTGTTCACGTTGCCGAGAATCTTCGCGGCTTCTTCCGTGCTGCCGGCAGCTATGGGCACGGAACCCAGACCAGCCTCCGATGCAGGAGCGGTAGCGTCCAGCGCAAGACTGGACTGGCCAGGCGCATCCCCGGTGGCGCCTTCGCCGGAAGTATCGCCAGTAGTGGGGGAGGGGGCTGCCGCCTTCGCGGGCTTCTTGGGCTGCGCAGGTGGTGCAGGCGGCGCGTTGCGCAAATCCTCCACGCCGGCATCCGGGAAGCGGCCCAGGGTATCCAGCCAGCAGCGCATTTCAACAGGCGTAGCACCGAGGCGAGCGGCGAGGGCGGCCTCCACGGCGGGGAGGAGGGCCTCCGCGCGGACGCCTTCGGCACCCTGGCCTTCCGATGCATCAAGCTGGGCGCGCTGCGCCTCCAGCACGGCATCGAGCACACCCTGGAAGCCGGCATCGTCGATGCCGAACTTCTCGGCGAGACGGGCCATCAGGTTGATGGCGGGCTGGAGTTGGATAACCTGAGTGGCACTCAGGTAGGGCCCGATCTGGGCCAGGCGTTCAACCGCGAACTGGAACAGTGAGATACGCGACTTACCGACACCGATCCCGCGCCGCGCGAGTTCCTCCTCCAGCCGCCGGATGGACACCGGCCCACCCACCTCCTGCTCGATCTCCGCACGCATGGCCACCAGGTAGGCGCAAGCCTTGTCCCAGAAGGTCATATCCGCGCGGTTGTTGTTCTCGATCAGATGCTGGGCCAGGGTATCCGCCTCGGAGACCCATACCTTGTAGACGACGATCAGGCGTTCCCAGCGTGTATCGCCTTCCTGGAACAGTTCCTGGATCGCGGCCAGCCGGGTGTTGCCGCCCCGATAGGGCATGTACCAGTCCTGGCCAAGTCGCTGTGTCACCCACAATTCCAGGCTGTCACGTCCTGTGGCGCGTAGCGAGGTCTTGATGTCCTCAAAGGCCGCATTGCTGGATTTGCGCGGGTTGCGGTCATAGGGCCGGATTTTGGCGAGGGGGATTTCGTGCCTCGTGCCGTCCAGCATCGAATCCGGCGTAATGCCGGCGGCGGCATTGGGCGGATTCGGGATGTTCAGGGAGTCGGTCAATGAGACAGGCAGACGCGCACGCGCGCGCACATCCTGCGCGCTCATTCTGGGCCTGGCCAACTGCATCAAGTCGGCATCTTTAGAGAAAGGAATGATGGGCTTGGCACGGTTCTTGGGATCAACCATCACGCCTCCTCGCCGATGTTGCCGGCCTCGATGCCTTCCAGGTTGGGCATTAGTTCCCATACCAGCTTGTGCATGACTTCGTAGGCACACGGCGTAGCACCAACGGTCACCCGGTCATGCCAATGCACCGGCAACTGCTCCCTTGAGGCGCGGGTGTAGGCCACCGTGCTGGGGACCACGGTATCCAGCACGGTCACCCGGCCTGCCATCGGAATGTGGCCCTCGCGCTTGATCTGCTGGGCGATGCTCGCGGCATCGGCCGTGCGCGTCTGGCGATAGATCAATGCCTTGACCGGGCCGAGTGTCGGCATATGCGGCATCGGCGCGCCACGGTAAGACAGGCGGTTGAGCATATCCATCGTCCCGCTCAGGAACTCGCGGGCTGACAACATTTCCGGCACGATGGGCGAAATCAGGATGTCGGCCGCCAGCGCCGCCGCATCCTGGAGTGGCCCCACGGCGCCTTGCGTGTCGATCAATACGACGTCGTATTGATCCTTCAGTTCAGCCGAGTGCAACGGCCCATAGAGCCGCGTCTCCCGGAAGGTCTGGTTCATGAGCCAGGTTTGAATCTGGCCCTCGGGCGTATCGGACACCACGATGTCCAGCACGCCATTCACGGACAGATCGACGACCGAGATGGCGTCGGCCGTAATCATCCCGGACGTGATGATGTGGGTCAGGCCGCGTGGGGCCCGGTGTTTGAGCGGGAAGAACTTGCTCAAGGACGGCTGTACATCTGCGTCGATCAAGAGGACGCGAAGCCCCAGATCGGCGAGCAGGGCGCCCAAGTTGGCGGTGAGCGTCGTCTTGCCGGCGCCACCCTTGGTACTGACAACTGCGAACACGATCACGTTATATCTCCCAGTGGTTAAGGGCACTGGAACCGGCGTCTCGGTCGCTGGGGGGGGATGATTGGTTTGAAACATCCGGGGAAATCAGGAGAAGACGAAAAAACGCCAGATGTTCAAAGACTTACAGCGGGAAAGCCGGGGAAACGGGTTTGAAACGAAATGAGCCAGAACGCGCTTTTCCGCAGTAGGTTTGAAACTTTCTGCACGGGGAATGGAAGTTTCAAACCTAATTTCTAAGCAAGAATGATCTTTGCGGGATATTTGGCACGAGCCGCGCCGCGCTACCTGTTACGAGGCCGCAAGTTTGACGGCGTCCTCAAGCATTCGACGGTCAACTGAACCGCTGGCCTTCGCAGCCCGGTAAAGCATCAGGGCCGCCCGCGACTTCCTGGATGGTGGGAGATCATGACCCGCTGTCTTGGCGTGTTCCTCAATCTTGGAAAGCACGTCGGCGAGCAAATCCAGGTCGATGCAACGATCTGGCTTGGTGCTGGTGGACAGCCATTTCGCAACGCTATCAGTCCACGGGGCGAAGTTGGTTGAACTGTCATGACCTGGCGGTTTCTCGCCGAACCAATCGGCCTTGTCGTCAAGCTCCATGCGCTCCTTGCAAAGCTGCTCAAGGGTGTTTTCCTTCAGGCCAAGGAGCATTTCTATCGTGTATAGAAGCCGGGAATAAGCCCTGGCATAAGCCAAATCTTTACCTGCGCGGGTTCCGCTGAAGATGAAATGAACATCGGCGCCAAGCGCGCCGACCGCGTCCATGTAGACAGATGAAGGCGTGCGCTCCCCCCGCTCATAGTTGAACTGAGCCGTTTTCCCCACCCCGCAAGCCTCAGCGAATTTCGTCTGACTCAGCCCGAGTCTCTCCCGCTCATGCTTCAGCCGCTTTCCGAAATCTTCCATGCAAGTATCCCGATCGTGATAATGTTCCCATGCGCGATATAGTTCGCGTATGGGATACGGCATGTTACAGGAGGCCATCATGGAAGGACTACGGAAGCGGGAAGATGTACTGGCGGACTTCATCAACAAGGGGCGCAGCATTCGCGGTTGGGCCATCACCAACGGGCTACAGCCCGGCGTGGTGCATGGTGTGCTCAATGGGCGCCTGACGGGGCGCATAGGCGAGGCTCACAAGGCCGCTGTCAAGCTGGGAATCAAGCATGGCGAAATCGTCTAAAAAGGTCGCGCATTCGACGCCAGAAACGCGCGACCTTTCGCCGAAAAGGTCGCGCGCTACGGGCGCACCTGATAACGAAACGCGCGACCCCGCCGAAACCCGCGCCATTGCTGTATTTGAGCGAGAAGAACCGGAGAAGGGCGCGCGACCTTTGCAACAAACAGGGTCGCGCATTCCGTACACGATTTCCGCCAACAAGGTCGCAGAACTGGAAGGGGTTCACCTCAGTGCGTATTCCACCCCAACCTGGACACTGATTCCACGCGAAGCTGGACAGTGATTCCACGGCAAACTGGACACCGATTCCAGAGCAATCTGGACACGCTGTAGTAGCTGCGTAGCACGCGGGATAACCGTGGCACCCTGGGCGATTTTGCCGAGGCCCACATGGCGAATAGCAGGTTATCCATGCGCAAGATTATTGAAGTTCTCCGGCTGCACCATGAGGGTCATCGCAGCCATCGCGAGATCGCCCGGGCGGTCAGCGCCTCGCCGACGACGGTGGGCGAAATCCTCCGCCGGGCCAAGCTGACCGACATCCCCTGGCCGCTGCCTGCAACGCTCAGCGAGGTGGTGCTGGAAGCCCAGCTTTATCCACCGACGGCGCCGTCGAGCCATGCCCGTCCTGACCCCGATTGGCCAGCCGTGCATCGCGAGTTGCGGCGCAAGGGCGTCACCCTCGACCTCCTCTGGCAGGAATACAAGGCCGAGCACCCCGACGGCTATCGCTACAGCGGCTTCTGCGACCACTACCGGCAGTGGTTCGGCCGGCTCTCGGTGAGCCTACGCCAGACCCATGCCCCGGGCGAGAAGCTGTTCCTCGACTATGCCGGCCCGACCGTGCCTATCGTCGACCCGATGACCGGCGAAATCCGCCAGGCCGCCATCTTCGTCGCCGTTCTGGGCGCGTCCAACTACACCTACTGCGAAGCCACCTGGAGCCAGGGCCTGCCCGACTGGATCGGCAGCCACGTCCGCGCCCTCGAACACCTCGGCGGCGTCCCCGCCACCCTGGTCCCCGACAATCTGAAGAGCGGCGTCACCACCGCCTGCTTCTACGATCCCGAGATCAACCCGACCTACCGCGATCTGGCCTGCCATTACGCCACCGTGGTGCTGCCCGCCCGGCCCCGCCGCCCGAAGGACAAGGCCAAGGTCGAAGGCGGCGTGCTCCTGGTTGAACGCTGGGTGCTGGCGCGGCTACGCCACCAGCGTTTCTTCAGCCTGGATGAGCTCAACGGGGCCATCGCCGAACTCATGGTGCGGCTCAACACCCGGCCCTTCAAGAAGTTGCCCGGTTGCCGCCAGTCCGCCTTCGCCGAGATGGATCGGCCTGCTCTGCGGCCCTTGCCGGTGACGCGCTACGAGTTCGCCGAATGGAAGGGGGCGCGGGTCGGCATCGACTACCACGTCGAGGTGGTCGGCCATTACTACTCGGTGCCCTACCGCTTCGCCCGGGAGAAGGTCGATGTCCGCCTGACGGCCAGCATCGTCGAGCTGTTCCATCGTGGCACCCGGATTGCCAGTCATGCGCGCTGCGACGCCCGGGGCCGCCACACCACACTGGATGCCCACATGGCCCCGGCGCACCAGGCTGTCATGGGCTGGAATGCCCCGCGCCTGCTCGACTGGGCCGGGCGCATCGGGCCGCATGTCCAGGCAGTCGTGGAACACGTCCTGAATCAGCGCCGCCACCCGCAGCAAGGCTACCGCGCCTGCCTGGGCATCCTGCGCTTGGGGACAGCCTTCGGCGAAGCCCGCCTGGAAGCGGCCTGCGACCGAGCCATCGCCATTGGCGCCGTGTCTTACCGCAGCCTGAAATCCATCTTGCAGCACGGCCTGGACAAGCAGCGTGAGAGCGCCCCGGCGCAGACCCATTTGCCCCTGGAGCACGCCAATGTGCGCGGCTCCGGTTACTACCACTGAAACCCCTCAGCCCCCCCACAGGAGACTTGCCCATGCTGAACCATCCGACCATCGACAAACTTCACCAACTGCGCCTCTCGGGCATGGCCCGGGCCTTGGGCCAGC
The DNA here is from genome assembly GCA_030691265.1 of Pseudomonadota bacterium. Taxonomy (GTDB): domain Bacteria; phylum Pseudomonadota; class Gammaproteobacteria; order Burkholderiales; family Thiobacillaceae; genus PFJX01. The sequence continues at coordinate 872 of JAUYET010000023.1, read as the reverse complement.
AGGCCCAAAGCCCTGAGATCGGCCAACTCTCGTTCGAGGAGCGCCTCGGGCTGCTGGTCGACAGCGAGGCGGCCGAGCGCGAATCGCGCCAGAATGCGTCCCGTCTGAAACGCGCCAAGCTGAAACAGGCCGCTACCCCGGAGGATGTGGATTACCGGCATCCGCGCGGCCTCGACCGGGCGCTGTTCGCGCGATTGATGACGGGCCACTGGGTGAGTGCGCACCAGAACGTCCTGATCTGCGGCCCGACCGGCGTTGGCAAGACCTTCCTTGCCTGCGCCCTGGCCAATCAGGCATGCCGGCAAGGGCATTCGGTGCTCTATGTGCGCCTGCCGCGGCTGTTGCCGGCGCTGGCCATCGGGCGTGGTGACGGCAGCTACGCCAAGTCGCTGGCGCAGTTGGCGAAAACCGATGTCCTGGTCATCGACGACTGGGCGCTGGCGCCGCTGACCGACGAGGGCCGCCGGGATTTGCTGGAGATCTTCGATGACCGCCACGGCACACGTTCGACCCTCATCACCAGCCAGTTGCCGGTGAAGCATTGGCATGACTCGATCGGCGACCCGACCCTGGCCGACGCCATCCTCGACCGCCTGGTGCATCAGGCGCACAGCCTCGATCTCGATGGCGAATCCCTGCGCAAGAAGGGGAAGCCCGAATGAGCGCCCCACCCAGCTCGACGAGTTACCCACCGCCGCCCGCCAGCCAGCCGGCTAGTGAGAGCGCGTCTGGCGGGCGGCCGTGGATAACTCTGCGGCCCACGCTGATCGACCGTCCGAAAAAACCCCCTCAACAACTGGCCGGATACTTGATCCCGATGGGCCGGCCAGAGTAAAAACCAACCCCCGCGTCGCTGCGCTCCGACTGTCCAG
>JAUYET010000091.1 GCA_030691265.1 Pseudomonadota bacterium | reverse complement strand
CCTATATGACCGGCAAGGAGTTGTACTACATTGCCGAGGCCCATTTCGGCAACATGCTGGCAGGCGACGGGCCGTTTACGAAACGATGCCATCGCTGGCTTGAGCAGGAGACCGGTTGCAGCAAGGCGCTGTTAACTCATTCCTGCACAGCAGCGCTGGAGATGGCGGCACTGCTGCTGGATATCCGATCCGGCGACGAGGTCATCATGCCTTCGTACACCTTCGTTTCGACGGCAAACGCGTTTGTATTGCGCGGTGGCGTACCGGTGTTTGTCGATATCCGGGAGGACACACTCAATCTCGACGAGCGCTTGATCGAAGCCGCGATTACGCCGCGAACCAGGGCAATCGTTCCCGTTCACTACGCGGGTGTCGCTTGCGAGATGGAGTCCATTCTGGATATCGCCCGTCGCCACAACCTCAAGGTGGTGGAAGATGCCGCACAGGGTGTGATGGCGAGCTACAAGGGGCGTGTGCTGGGCAGCATCGGCGATCTTGGGGCGTACAGCTTTCACGAAACGAAGAATGTGATTTCCGGTGAAGGCGGCGCCTTATTAGTGAACGATCCGGCACTTGCCCTGCGTGCAGAAATCATCCGCGAGAAGGGAACCGACCGCAGTCGCTTCTTTCGTGGCGAAGTCGATAAATATACTTGGCAAGAGCTTGGCTCTTCGTTCTTGCCGGGAGAATTGACTGCGGCTTTTCTTTGGGCGCAACTGGAAGAAGCTCAAGCGATTACCATCGAACGACTGGCAATCTGGGCACGTTATCATGAGGCACTGGCATCGCTGGAAGTGCGAGGCTTTCTACGTAGACCCATCATCCCGGTCGGATGCCAACACAATGCTCATATGTATTACATTCTCTTGTCTGATGGGCCAACTCGGGATCGGGTCGCTCGCCGACTCAAGGAAGAAGGCGTTCACGCCATTTTTCACTACATTCCCCTGCATAGTGCGCCGGCCGGGAAGCAGTATGGGCGAGTTCATGGCGCATTGACCGTGACAGATTCCATGGCCGGCAGGGTGCTGCGTCTGCCTATGTGGATCGGGCTGTCGGAGGAACAGATCGCCTATGTGGTGGAAACCTTGGAAAGCGTGTTAGCCGAATGAGACTGTTATCTGGCAAAGCTCTCCTTTTTTTGGGTTTGCTGGTCTTTTTACTGGCCAAGCTCTATCTGATTGTCCCCACGACCGCCGCACTGGCTGTCCCGCGCCTGGGTGATGATTCTCTGGTCTATCTCTGGAAAGGGCAGTTGGCATTGACCGAAAATGCCGATTCACTCCCCGCATTGCGTGATGTTGCCATGCAGCGGCAACTACAGGATGGCGCAGACCAAGAGCTTCGTTGGATGCGCTCCAATGTGGCGCAACGCACGCTGGGAACTATGACCCCCAGCTACAACCTGATTGCAGCTTCCGCGCTGGCCTTGATACCTGATTTACGTTGGGCGTTTGCCATGACGGAACTGGTGGGTCTTGCCCTGATGGCGGTTGGTATGGGTTGGTTTCTATTCGAACTGGTTGGGCCGGCAGTGGCTGGAGTGGCACTGTTTCCAATGGCTTTTGCAATTCTCCCAAACCAGGGCCTCTATAGCTTCATTCCCGGCACGATGGCATTATCCTGTAGCCTAATCCTGTGGGCTTATCTTTGGCGTAGCGGTCGACATGCGCGTAGCTGGATCGTGGCTGCAGCAGCCTTGTGGATACTCGGACTGCATCCTATCGCCAAGATTTACATACTATTGACGCCCGCGCTTTACTGGCTTCGCCTGAAACAATGGTCTGCCTGGAAATC
>JAUYET010000021.1 GCA_030691265.1 Pseudomonadota bacterium | reverse complement strand
CGCGGGCTTCCGCCGGCATCGCCAGGCGATACGGGCGCGGACGACATAGCAAGGTCGCAACCCCGTTTCCATCGAGTGACGTAGGTTGGGCAAAGCGAAGCGTGCCCAACGAACCGGCACGCTGTTGGGCACGCTTCGCTTTGCCCAACCTACGGCCCGTAGGATGCGGTGAGATACGAACCGCATCATTCAGCCGGGATCGATGCGGTTCGTACCTCACCGCATCCTACGTGTCCTCCCATTCATCCACCGTGACTTCCTGCCACACGGCCTCGGGTATCACGATGCGGGTAAACAGGCGCGGCAAAAGGTCCGCCTGACCGCTGCGGAACAAGGTAATCAACGGCGATGCGTTGATTACGACGGCATCAATCCGCATCGCGCAGTTCCTCGATGACTTCCTCCGCCGTGTATTGAAACGGGCTGACCTTGTAGCGCGAGAGCGCATCGATGAAACCAGCGCGCGTCAGTCCGGCGATTTCGGCTGCACGGCCTTGGGAAAAACGCCCGAGCTCATACCACTTGACGGCGGCGGCAATGCGCATCTCCAGCGCAAACTCCTTGGGCGCCTGATGCATCGTGGCGAAAGCCGATTCGGGTACTTCTAGCGTCAATTGCGTCATGTCGCTCTCCTCTTGGTCACGATGATGTTCAACGCCGATGACCAGTTGCGCCAAGGCATCCTGATACGCTGCCCAGTGCGGCAAGTACGTGGTCATTTCCTGCAAGTAAGCCAGCCCGTAGGATGCGGTGAGGTACGAACCGCATCATTCAGCCGGGATCGATGCGGTTCGTACCTCACCGCATCCTACGCGGGCTTCTCAGGGGTAAAGGTTCAAGGCGCAAGCTACCGCTTCACGGTAGCGTTCTGGCAGGACGAAAGCCGAGGAAGCTGACGCGGTTCGACAGTACGTTCCTGTCGCGGTCCGCCGCGTGCGCGTAGCCGGCGGAGAAGAGCCAACTGCCGCCACGTTCGACGCGCCGCGAACAGCCGCCGTCCTGCCACACACTGCCGTCCGAGGGCGCGCCGCTGTAGCTGTCGTGGTAACAATCCGCCACCCATTCCCAGACGTTGCCGCTCAGGTCATGTAAGCCGAAAGCATTCGCCTGTTTCTGCCCTACCGGATGCGTCTTGCTGCCGCTGTTGTCGCCGACCCAGGCCACGTCGCCCAACTGATTGCTGCCGCAGTAAGTGTGCCTGCCACCGGCGCGGCAGGCATATTCCCACTCGGCCTCGCTGGGCAGCCGGTAGTATTTACCGGTCAAGGCGTTGAGTTTGCCCAGATAAACTTGAACATCGTCCCAACTGACGTTCTCGACCGGACAGGACTCGCAGCCTGAGAAGCGCGACGGGTTGCCGCCCATCACCGCCTGCCATTGCGCCTGGGTGACTTCGGTCTGGGCCAGCTCGAAGGCGGGCAAGGTGACGCGGTGGATCGGTCTCTCATCGCTGTCACCGGCATAGCCCATGTCGAAACTGCCGGCCGGAATCGCCAGCATGGCCGGCCGAGACGCCCTTTCCTGTTTTTCCTGCCGTTCCCATTCCTCTCCGGTCATGAACGCCCCACCGAATGGCTGCCGGCGGCTGCCATCGGCTTCGTTGACCAGTTGCACCATTTTCGTATCTCCGGCGGGCGTGGCCGACACTTCGGCGCGCACCAGCCCGGCCGTCCAGTGCTGTTTGAACTGCCGCGCGTCGGCCGGTGACAGCGGCAGCGTGCCGTTGAGGGCCAGTTTCAATGGCGTTGGTGCGGCGCCTTTGCCCGCCGGGCGCGGGCGCAGCGCGACCGGAAACACCTGTTTATCCGCGTCGTAGCTGCCCAGTTCGACCAGGATGTGGTCGGCGCCCAGCATATATTCCCGTTCGGCCAGGGCCTGGATGCGCGTCTTCAGCGGGTCGGTTTCGGCGGCGGAAAGCTGCGCCACGTTGAGGCGGCTGAGTTCTTCTTCACGCTGGCGTTGCAACTCGCTGCGTTGTTGCCCGATGCGGACCTCGAACGCCAATTGCGATTCGAATTCGTCCTTGCTCTCGGCATCGAGTGCGGCGAGTTGCCGGGCATGGCGCTGCTCGATGCGCTGGCGGGTCACGGTGAGGTCTTTCTGGTAACCGGCTTCGATCTGGCTGATTTGCTGGTTCAAACGGCGGATTTCGGCGACGGCGGAGTCAAAGGTTCGGAAGTCGCCGCTGGTCTGCGTGGCCACGTTCTTGCGCCGCGCTTCGGCGGCAGTTTTCAGTTCGGCGAGTTTCTTTTCGTCTTCGCCCTTGGCGGCGAGCAGGCGTTGCCGCTCGACGGCTTCGGCGGTGCGCTGGGTTTGTTCGGCGGCCAGTTGTTGCTGTTTCAGTTGTTCGGCCTTGAGTTTGCCTGCCGCCGCTTTACGGGCGGATTCAACCTCATGCTGCTGCCGTTCTCGCTCGGCGCGGCTGGCGGCGGTCTTGGCTTGCGCCTCGGCGGCGTCGATGGCTTTCAGTTCGGCTTCCAGTTGGGCGATTTCGTTGCGGTTGTCGCTGACTTTCTGTTCCAGGCTGGGCACGAAGACGAAGTCGCCGCTGCCGGACAGCGCGCCGTAGGCCGGGGTTTGCGTGTAGTTGCGGGCGCGGGCGTCGCCGTAGACGCGCTCCCTGAGGATGGCCTGGATTTCGTTGGCGGTGATGAAGTCGCCGGCGCTTTCCAGCACTTCGATCAGGCGGCCGGTAAACACGCTGTGGCCGTTGGGGCCGCCGTCGAGCACTTCCTCGCCCTTGCCGCCGGCGGTGAGCACCTGGCGCACCGGTTCGCGGGCGATTTCCCTGAGGTAGGCGAGATCGCGGCGCGGCGTCTTGTCGATGGCGCGGGTGGCGGTGAGCAGGCCGCCGTAGCAGGCGTCGATGACGTAGAACACGTGCTTGGCGGGAATGGCTTTGGACACGGTGTCGCGCAGGTCGGCCATGGAGATGACGCTGGACAAGCGGCCGACCTGGCCGTCGTGCGGAATCAGATAACCGATGTCGCCGCCCCTGGATTTGATCTGGTCGCCGTGGCCGGCAAAGAAGACGAACAGCGCGTCGTTCTCGCCCATCTTCGCCGGCAGTTCGTCGGTGAGCACGTCGAGGATGCGGGCGCGGGTGGCGTCCTGATTGAACAGGCTGACGACCTGATCGAATTTGTAATGCCGCTTCAGCGTCGCCTCGATGCCTTTGGCATCGCGCACCGCGAACTTGAGCTGGCGATCCGGCGGCAAGTGCTTGTACTGGTCGATGCCGATGATGACGGCGTAGCTCTTGTCGTAGAGCTTGACCTCGCTCGGCTGTTGCGTGGTTTTGTCGATGGCGACGGCTTTGAGGCCGCGCGCGTCGCCGGCGGCGCTGGCGGCGTTGACACTGAAAAACGTCAGGTTGACGGCCAGCAACAGAATCAGGAATGCGGTAGGCATGAGGGCGACAACCTGGAGAGGGGTGCGGGGATTGTCACGGCCTGCCGGGGAGCGGTCAATTTCAATGACGGAGGATGCGCAACAGCGGAAAGCACGCCGGTGGTAAGCAATTCCCGTTGTGGCAAACTTTGGCTTGAAAAACATCACCCGCACCGGAGGTCAATGTGAGCGCGAACCTGGAAGTTCTCGAAGCCGAAATTCTGCAATTAGCGCCTATCGATCGCTCACATTTACTTGAGCGGCTGATCGCCAGCCTTGATTCAAACAACGAAGACGAGGCCGCCTGGGAGCGTGAAGCGGATCGCAGGGAGGCCGAACTGGAAACCGGTTCAGCCGTTGCCGTTTCAGGCCTGGAAGCCATTGCTCGGCTTCGAGCAAGGCTGACGCGATGACTTATCCTAAAAACCTCAGTTGACGGATAAATTTATTACGATTCAATGTGTTGCGAGATATCTGTAGGTGCGAATTTATTCGCACTGGAGTCCTTGATTGTGCGAATAAATTCGCACCTACGAGCGCTTCAACTGCGGTTTTTAGGCTTATTTGCTCCACCCTGGGGCGGAGCAAGACGTTGCAGACGCGCTGAGCCCGCTGTCGCTGCGCGCTTTCTCGACGAATTCGAACGTGTCGCCAATCTCTTCCGAGGTCAATCTCACATTCGCCGCAGGGCTATGCGACGCCCCGACGCCGCAGCCCATCCAGATAAATATCGATCAACGCCCCGGCCTGTTCCGCCAGCGAGTAGCTGTCCGGCTCCATGCTCCAGTTGATGATCAGCCCGTCGATGTAGGAAAACAGGCCGATGGCGGCGCGGCGGATGTCGGTTGTCGGCGGGATCTGGCCGCGTTCGATGGCTAGAGCCAGGTTCCGCTCGATGATGGCCTTGGCGCCTTGGCGGCATTCCTTGCGGCGCAGCATGGTGGGGGCGAGGTCATCGACGAACTCGCATTTGAAATTGAGAATTTCGAACACGCGGCGGCAGCGTTGGTCCTGTTCCGCCTGGCGCAGCACTTCGATGCTGCCTTCACGCAATTTGGCCAGCGGATCAAGCAAATCCGGGTCGGCGAGGCTGTCGAACATGGCTTCCAGCGGCAGCGTGGCGCGGTCGCACATGGCGATGAACAGGTCGGCCTTGTTTTCGAAATGCCAGTAGATCGCGCCGCGCGTGACGCCGGCGGCGCTGGCGATGTCGGCCAGCGAGGTGCGGGAAACGCCCTTCTCCCGAAACACGATTTCCGCCGTATCCAGCAGTTGCGTGCGGGTTTCCTGGGCTTCTTCTTTGGTGCGTCGGGGCATAAATCGGCGTCTTTGAGGTAGGTTGCTGGAACTTGCAGACTTCGATTTCAGTGTAATACCCATGCTGCCGCGTGCGTTTACATACATTCACGCATGTATATAAAATGCCCGCGTCCCGCCAGTCAAGCCCATCCCGCCAGGAGCCACCGTGAACCGCACCGCCCACTCCATCCTTGTCACTCTGCCTGTTGTTGCGCTTTTGTCCCTGGCAGCCTGCAAGCCGCAATCCGGCCCGGCCGCTGATGGCAAACCCGGCGGCGGCATGCCGCCGCCGGAGGTCGAAGTGATGACCGTGACGCCGCGCAATCTGCCGCGCACCGTAGAAGCGCCCGGCCGCATGCAGGCGGTGAGGACGGCGGAGGTGCGAGCGCGCGTCGAGGGCATCCTGGAGCGACGCAGTTACACCGAAGGCAGTGAGGTGAAGGCCGGCGAGGTGCTGTTTCGCATCGATGCACGCAGTCTGGCGGCGAACGTGGAAAGCGCCAAGGCGAGTCTGGCCAAAGCCAGATCGCAGAGCCTGATCGCCGGGCAAAATCTGGAGCGCATGCAGGCTTTGGTGGGCAGCAAGGCGGTGAGCAAGCAGGAATTCGATCAGGCTGTGGCGGCGAAATCGCAGGCCGATGCCGAGGTTGCGGCGACGCAAGCCGCGCTGGTCCGCGCCGATATCGATCTGTCCTATGCCACGGTGACCGCGCCGATTTCCGGCCGCATCGGCCGCGCGCTGGTGACGGAGGGCGCGCTGGTCGGCAAGGGCGAGGCGACACCGCTGGTGAACATCGAACAATACGATCCGATCTGGGTGAACTTCTCGCAGTCGAGCGCCGATTTCCTGAATCTGCGCGAGGCAACACGGGGTGACCACACTCGAAGTGGAAAGACCAAGGCGAGCCAGGCGCCGGTGAAGCTGGTGCTGGAAAACGGCCGCGAATACCCGCACCCCGGCAAGCTGCTGTTCAACGATCTGGCGGTTGACCCGGCTACCGGCTCGGTCGGGCTGCGCGCGGAGTTCCCGAACACCGATCGCAGTCTGCTGCCCGGCCAGTTCGTCACCGTGCGACTGCCGGTGGCGCTGGCCGAACACGTCATCGTCGTGCCGCAACGCGCGCTACAGGCATCGCCGCAGGGCCAGGCGGTTTTGCTGGTAGGCGGCGACGGCAAGGTGACGGCGCAGCCGGTGAAAACCGGCGGCTTGTCCGGCGCGGACTGGATCATCGCCGAGGGGCTGAAAGGCGGCGAACGGGTCATCGTCAACGGCGTCCAGAAGGCGCGGCCGGGGATGCCGGTCACCGCCGTTCCGGCGAAGTAGGAGCCGACCATGCTGCCCCGCTTCTTCATCGACCGGCCGATCTTCGCCTGGGTCATCGCGCTTTCCATCTTGCTGGCCGGAGCGCTGGTTTTACCCAAGCTGCCGGTTGCGCAGTATCCCGATGTCGCGCCGCCGGCCCTGGCCATCACCGCCGTTTATCCCGGCGCCAGCGCGCAGGTGGTGGAGGATTCGGTCACCACGCTGATCGAGCAGGAAATGAACGGGCTGGAGCATCTGCTCTATCTCGAATCGAACAGCGACGCGTCCGGCGTGCTGACGCTGACCCTCACTTTCGCTTCCGGCACCGATCTGGATATCGCCTCGGTGGAGGCGCAGAACCGCGTCAAACGCGTCGAGGCGCGGCTGCCGGAAGAAGTGCGCCGGCAAGGCATCACGGTGGCGAAGGCGCGGCGCAACTTTCTGATGTTCCTGACCGTTTTTTCGCCCGACCAGAGCCGCAATGCCATCGACCTGGGCAGCTACACCGCCGCCAACGTGCTGGAAAATCTGCGCCGCGTGCCGGGTGTCGGCGAAGCGACCTTGTTCGGCACCGAATACGCGATGCGCATCTGGCTCGACCCGCTCAAGCTGGCCAGTTTCAACATGACGCCGGGCGAGGCGCTGAAAGCGGTGCAATCGCAGAACGTCCAGCTCGCCACCGGCGAACTCGGCCAGTTGCCGGCGGCGCGCGGCCAGGAACTGGCTGCCACGGTGATTACCCAGGGCCGCCTTTCTACGCCGGAACAATTCGGCAACATCTTGTTGCGCACCGCCTCGACCGGCGCGGCGGTTCGCCTGAAGGATGTGGCGCGCGTCGAACTCGGCGCCCAGGATTACAGCGTGCAGGCACGGCTGAATGGCCGCCCCACTGCCGCAGTCGGCATCAAGCTGGCGCCCGAGGGCAATGCACTGGAAACCGCCGCCGCGGTGAAAGCGCGGATGACGGAACTGGCCAGGTTTTTTCCCAAGGGGGTGAGTTGGGATGTGCCTTACGACACCTCGCGCTTCGTCGAAATCTCCATCCGCGAAGTGGTGAAAACACTGGCCGAGGCGTTCCTGCTGGTGTTTCTGGTGATGTGGCTGTTTCTGCAAAGTTTGCGGGCGGCGATCATTCCCACCATCGTGGTGCCGATTTCTCTGGTCGGCACGCTGGTCGGCCTGTATCTGCTCGGCTATTCGGTCAACGTGCTGACGTTATTCGCGATGGTGCTGGCGATCGGCATCGTCGTCGATGACGCCATCGTGGTGGTGGAAAACGTCGAGCGCATCATGACTCAGGAAGGCCTGGCGGCACGCGAAGCGACGTCGAAAGCGATGGGCCAGATCTTCGGCGCCATCGTCGGCATTACCGTGGTGCTGTCGGCGGTGTTCATCCCGATGGCGTTCTTCAGCGGCTCGGTCGGCGCAATTTATCGCCAGTTCGCGGTGACACTGGTGATGACCATGGGGTTCTCGGCGCTGCTCGCCATTTCGCTGACGCCGGCCCTGTGCGCGACGCTGTTCAAGGGCATGACGCGCGAACAGATGGAGCATCACAGCGGCTTTTTCGGCGTCTTCACCCGCTTCTTCACGCGCACGACAACGGGCTACATGAGCGGCGTCGGCGGCTTCATGAAGCGTCCGTTGCGCGCCCTGATCCTGTTTCTGGCCATCGCCGGCGCCGCCGTGATTCTGCTGCTGCGCCTGCCCACCGGCTTTTTGCCGGATGAAGATCAGGGCTATCTGATCAGCATCGTGCAACTGCCGTCCGGCGCGACGCAGGAACGCACCGTGCAAGTGCTGTCCGGCATGGAGAAATACTTCCTGAAGCAGCCGGAAGTGGCGAAAGTGGTCGGCGTCGCCGGCTTCTCTTTCTTCGGCAAGGGCCAGGATGCGGCCATCGCCTTCGTCCGGCTGAAAGACTGGGATGAACGCACCGGCCCGAACGACCACGCGCTCAAGGTCGTGCAGCGCGCCAACATGGCCTTGTTCAGCATCAAGCAGGCGATGATCTTCGCGCTCAATCCGCCGCCGATCCCGGAACTGGCGGCGGTGGGCGGTTTCGATTTCCGCCTGCAGGATCGCGGCGGTCTCGGCCGCGAAAAGTTGATGGAAGCACGCAATAGGGTGCTCGGCATGGCCTCGCAAGAGCCGCGTCTGGCCGGCGTGCGACCGGAAGGCAAGGAACCGGCGACGCAATTGCTGCTGGATATCGACCGCCTGAAAGCCAGCAGTTTGGGCATCGACCTCGGCGAACTGAATCAGACCCTGGCGGTGGCGCTCGGCTCCGCCTACGTCAACGATTTCATCCGCGAAGGCCGCGTGCTGCGCGTGGTGATGCAGAACGATGCCGGCGCGCGCGCGACGCCGGAAGGCTTGCTCAGCTTGCGCGTGCGCACCGCGAAGGGCGGCATGGTCGCACTCTCCGAAATCGCCACGCCGCGCTGGGTGGTGGGCCAACCGAAACTGGATCGCTACAACGGCGTCCCGGCCATGAAGATCGCCGGCGGCCCGGCGCCCGGCCGCAGCACCGGCGAGGCGATGCAGGCGATGCAGGACATCGCCGCCAAACTGCCGCCCGGCATCGGTTACGAGTGGTCCGGCACGTCTTACGAGGAACGCCTGTCCGGCTCGCAAGCGCCGGTGTTGTTCGCGCTGTCGATCATCGTCGTGTTCATGTGCCTGGCGGCGCTGTACGAATCCTGGACGGTGCCGCTGGCGGTGTTGCTGGTGGTGCCGATGGGCGTGTTCGGCGCGGTGTTGGCAGTGACGTTGCGCGATCTGCCGAATGACGTCTACTTCAAGGTCGGCCTGATCGCGATCATCGGCCTGTCGGCCAAGAACGCGATTCTGATCGTCGAATTCGCGCGTCAACTGGAGGCGCAGGGCAAATCCACATTGGATGCGGTCATGGAAGCCTGCAAGCTGCGCTTCCGGCCGATCATCATGACTTCCATCGCCTTCATCTTCGGCGTGCTGCCGCTGGCCATTTCCAGCGGCGCCGGCGCGGCCAGCCGACAGGCCATCGGCACCGGCGTCATGGGCGGCATGATCGCCGCGACGGTGCTGGCGGTGTTCATCGTGCCGGTGCTCTATCTCGTCGTGCGCCGCCTGTTCCCCGGCCCGATTCGCTATCACGGCGCTGCCGTGCATGGAGACGACCATGCGTAAGACTTTGCTGCTTCTCACCCTGTTGGCGCTGGCGGGTTGCGTAACCTTGCCGCCGATGAAACAGATCAAACCCGACCTGCCGGCGGCATGGCCGGAAGGCAATCCGCAGGCAACGATCGCCGCCGACTGGTGGACGGCCTACAACGACCCGGCACTGGACAAACTGATGGCCGAGGCGCTGGCGCATAACCGCGACCTGAAGTCGGCCGCTGCACGCATCGAAGAAGCGCGCACCAATCTGGGCCTGGCCGATGCCGACCGCTTCCCCGAAGTGCAGATCGGCGCCGATGCGGGGCGTTCACGCGTCAGCAGCAGGGGCAGCATGCCGCTGCCCGCCACGGCATCGCCCACCAACAACCACTACAAACTCAATCTGCAAGCCGCCTGGGAAGTCGATCTCTGGGGCCGTTACCGGGAAGCCAAGGCAGCGGCGCGCGCCGATCTTCTGGCGACGGAACATGCGCGCCAGGTGATTCATTCCAGTCTGACTGGCGCCATCGCGCAGGGCTACTTCGCCCTCGCAGCACTCGATGCCGAGACCAGGCTGGCGCAAGACACGCTGGCCAACCGGCGCGAAGCCGTCGCCTTGCATCGCTTGCGTTTCGAGGGCGGCGTCGCTTCCGAACTGACCTTGCGCCAGGCCGAGGCGGAACAGGCCAGCGTCGAAATCAGCCTGGCCCAGTTCGGCCAGCAAGTGCGGCGGCAGGAACTGGCATTGGCCGTGTTGTTGGGCCGCGAGCCGCGCGCGATCATGCAAGAAACGATCACCCGCGGCGCGCGCCTCGGCGATCTCACCCTGCCGCCTGCCGTTCCCGCCGGCCTGCCTTCCGACTTGCTGTTGCGCCGCCCCGACCTGCGCCAGGCCGAACAAAAACTGTTCAGCGCTCAGGCCCGTATTCGCGAAGCCGGCGCGGCGATTTATCCCAATCTGTCGTTGACCGCCAATCTGGGCACGGAGAGCAAAGCCCTGTCCGATCTGTTTTCCGGCCCGGCCGGCATCTGGGGCCTGACGGCGGGATTGAGTCAAACGCTGTTCAACGCAGGCCGCACCAAGGCCGCGATAAAAGCCGCCGACGCGCGTCAGGAGCTCGCCTTGATTGCCTATGAACAGACTTTGCAGGTCGCCTTCAAGGAGGTTCTGGACGCGTTGGTGACGCATCGCCAAACCCGGGAAACCGGCGCGGCCGAAGCGCGACGCGTCGACGCGCTGAAACATGCGGCCGAACTGGCCGATCTGCGCTATCGGAACGGCGTCTCGAATTACCTGGAAGCGCTCGATGCGCGGCGCAATCTGTTCCAGGCGGAACAAGGCGGCATCGAAGCGCGCCACGCACAACTCGCGGCGAGCGCGGATTTGTTCAAGGCGCTGGGCGGTGGCTGGGAGTTGGCACCACCGTTGGAAGCACCGTTGCAACCGCAACGGGAAGCGCAGCCCTAATAAGCGCAGCCCTAATCGCAGACCAGAGAGGCCTGGCCCTGCACAAAACGGTCGGCCAGGCGGGCGCGCGTCAGGGTCATCGCATCCAGACCCTGCTCGTTGCCGAACAGATACATGCCGCCAGCCGGGCTGATCCAGTTCAAATGTAGCGTGCGCGTCTGATCATTCTGACGAAAGCGCACCCGATCGCCGATTTTCAGCTCCGGCATGAGTAGCGGCTGGTTGGCGGCGGGGGCCGAAGCGAAGTCGATGGGCGTGTTATCGGGCGGAGCGATTCTGGGTGGCCTCAACACCGTCAGATCGGCCTCCCCATCCATCGCGGGCGCAGTGGCAAGATGTGTGATTGCAGCTTCCGGTTCGTTGCGACAGCGCAACCCGGCCCGCGCCACGGCTGCATGCATCATGGCCAGGCGTTCAAACAGCGCATCGCGCTCAAACAAAGGGATCGATAACGCCGCGCAACCTTCATGCATGCGCGCAAGCAGCGTCGGCAACATGCGCAACATCTTCTCGGTCTCGTTCCGAGTCGTCTTCGGCGCCAGACTCCATAACAACGCATTGACGGTATCCCAGCCCGCCAGCCAATCCGCGCTCTGATTGCCTTTTGCCATGAAAATGCCGGTCAGCAATCGCGCCCAGTGGCGGCGCAGGAATCCGACTATTTCCTCCGGCGCGTCATGTTCAATCAGATGACGATCCATCTCGGTTTGAATCCGTTGCAATACGGTTTGCTCGTTGGCTTGTTGTGCTGGCATGGCTTCGATCTCGGGTTAGCAAGAGTATCGGCAATCGATGTTTTAACTTTAGGCTCAAGTTCAAGTACATGGCGCTTTGTGCCGATAGGCAATCCTGTTACCCTTTTGCGGCTTTTCTGGGAGTCCCAAAGCAATGAATTTCTCGCAAAACCCGCTCAAGAAGCGCATTTTCCTGGCTCTGGCCACCCTCCCCTTTCTCGGCGTCGTCGCGGCTTTCGGCATCGCCCCCGACACCGCCAGCGAGAACATCTCGCGTGAAACCGTGGTTGAGACGCTGGCGTTGCAAGCGGCCCAGCCCAGCGATAACGGGGCATTCGATTTCTGGCGCGAAGAGCGCATCGGACGCGGCGAAACGCTACCCAGCCTGCTGCAAAGACTGGGCGTCAACGCCGAGGATCGGCAAGAGTTCATCTCCGCCGTGCGCCAGTCCAAATCCATCGGCGGTTTGATTCCCGGCCGCAGCGTACTGGCCCGTGTCAGCTCAAGCGGCCGTCTGTTGCTGCTGCGCTATCTGGTTTCCGACACCACGCTGGTCAGCGTCAATCGAATCAAGGAAAGCTTCCAGGTTACACAACAGACGATACAGGCGGAGATGCGCCCGATCATGCGCTCGGGCTTCGTTCAGGGCTCGCTGTTCGGCGCCACCGACGCCGCCGATGTGCCGGACAAAATTGCCTCCGAGATGGCGGAAGCGTTCTCGGGAGACATCGACTTCCACAAGGATCTACGCCGTGGCGACCATTTCTCCGTGGTTTACGAAGCGTTCTATTTCGACGGACAACTAATAAAAACCGGCCGCTTGCTGGCCGCAGAATTCACCAATGAAGACAAAGCGTATCGCGCGGTTTACTTCAAGGACCCGCAGGGCCGTGATGGCTACTACAGCGCCGAAGGACAAAGCCTGAAGCGGGCGTTCCTCAAGTCACCCATGCCGTTCGACCGGATTTCATCAGGTTTCAGCGTGGCTCGCCTGCATCCGGTCCTGAACATCTGGCGTTCCCACAAAGGGGTTGACTATGCGGCGCCCACCGGCACGCCGGTACGCGCCGTGTCTGACTCGGTAGTGAGTTTCGTCGGCAAGCAAGGCGGTTACGGCAACTTGATCGTGCTCAATCACCAATCGCCTTACAGCACCGCATACGGCCACCTGTCCCGCTTCGGCAAAGGCATCAAACGCGGCGGCAAGGTCAGCCAGGGTCAAGTGATCGGCTATGTCGGTGCGACCGGCCTCGCGAGCGGCCCGCATCTGCACTACGAGTTTCGGATCAATGGCGATCAGCGCAACCCGCTCGCCATGAAGCTGCCGACCGCCTATCCGCTGGATAGCCGCTACCGAGCGCAGTTTGCCGCGCAGGCGCAACCGCTCACCGCGCGACTGAACCTGTTGCGCAACACCAATCTGTCGAAGCTGGATTAAGTCAGGATTCCTCGGCCAGCCTGCCCGCAACGGGGCAGGTTCAGAGGCTGCAGAAGGTCAGTTCAAACACCACATCGCGGTCGCAAGGACGCGGTTTCTGCGCGGTGTCCGGGGTCAGCAGTCGGATATTGAGCGCGTACTTGTTGGCGCTGACTTCAGGCGCGCAGGGCGCATCCAGGGCGACGCGCAACAGATGCGCGGTGCGTCCGCCCAGCATGAGTTGGAACATACCCTGAACGGCGGCGTGCTGACTGACATGGCCGCTTTCCCGCAAGATACGCAACACCACATCGACCGCGCTCTTGAGCGGCAGCAACGGCGCCAGCCACCCCATCAGATCGTCGTAACGCAGCGTGGCCGACTGGCTGAGCCAGAAGTGATACACGGGCAAATCAAAACTACAGGCGCCACCGGGAATGCCGGCCCGGCCCTTGATGCCGGCAAGCCATTCGTTATCCCTGACATGCTGGCCGATCTTGCCGGTCATGGCATGGATTTCGGCCAGGGCCGAGGTGATGCGGGCAAGAATGTCGTTCAACCGGGTCGAATCGACTGCGGGATTGGCGCGCAACGCCTCCAGGCTGGATTTTTGTCGATCCAGTTCCTGGATCAGCTCGCTCTTCATTTCGGAACGCGTCGTCACATCCACGATTTCGAAAATGCCTAACAAGGCCGCATGATGCGAACGCGGGTCCTCTGCTCGGGCGAAAAACATGGCCTTGTCGAAGATATCTTCCAGGCGCAACCAGGTGCGGATGCGCTCGCTCAGAGGGAATTCGTAGACGGTCACCGGGTCAATCCGACGAGTTAGATTAGAAATTCAGCGCAAGGGCTTGAATGGGCAGCGATTTTGCAGGATTGCTCATGTTTAGCGCAATGAATTGTTTGAGGTCGTAGTCGATGCCCGCGCAGCCAGTGTCAAATACATGGCATGCAGGCGCTCGACCTGGTCATCCAGGTTAGCCAGGCTCCCCCGGTTGTCGATCAAATCGTCGGCGATCGCGAGGCGCGACGCATGACTGGCTTGCACTGCCAAAATAGCTTGCACCTGCTCGATATCCAGCCCTGGGCGGCCGGCGGTGCGCGCAAGTTGCTGCGATTCGGCGCAATCCACGACTGCAATGCGCGTCAACAAGGGCCGATAAGCCGCCAGGTTTTCCGCCAGCAACGGCACCACCAGCAACGCGTAGGAAGCGGAGACAGCCGCTACCCTGCGCATCGATTCGGCCCGAATCAGCGGATGCAGAATGGCTTCAAGCTTTTTTCGGGCTGCGGGATCGGCAAAAACGCGGGCACGCATGGCAGCGCGGTCAAGCGCCCCGGTCCGGGTTGCCATCTCTGCGCCGAACTCAGCGACGATGGCGGCCATCGCGGCGCCATTGGAGGCAGTGAGTTCATGTGCGATGACGTCGGTATCGATGACTTCGGCGCCCAGTCGCGCGAACTGCGTGGCTACCGTGCTTTTTCCGCATCCGATGCCGCCGGTGAGTCCGACGCAGAAGGGGGAAATACGCATCACGCCACACATCACGCCACGCCTGACGTTCCCAACCAGAGATGCAGTATGTCTTCGCCCCAAAACAGCGCGATCAAGCCGCCCAAAGCCAGCCAGGGGCCGAACGGCATGGGCTTGGCGCGATCATGGCCGGCAAACACGATGAAGCCGATGCCGATCAGAGCGCCCGCAAAGCTGGCGGCAAGCACGATGGGCAAAAGCATTTGCCAGCCCAGCCATGCCCCCAGCGCAGCCAGCAATTTGAAATCGCCAAACCCCATGCCTTCCTTGCCGGTCAGCAACTTGAACAGGTGATAAACCGACCAGAGCGAGATGTATCCAGCCACCGCGCCGATCACCGCTTGATCGAGCGGGCAGAACAGCCCGTTCAGATTGACTAGCAACCCAACCCAGGCCAGCGGCAACGTGATGCCGTCCGGCAGCAACTGGGTATCCAGATCGATGCAGCTCAACGCAACCAGACTGGCCAGCAGCCCCCAGGCAAGCAGGGTTTGCATGCCCACGCCCCAACGCCATGCGGCATAGCCGAACAGCACACCAGTCAGCATTTCTACCAAGGGGTAGCGCTTCGAGATGGGGGCGCCACACTGCGAACAACGCCCTCTGAGCGCCAGCCAACTCAGCACAGGGATGTTTTCGTACCAGGCAATCGGGTGCTGGCAGGATGGGCAAGCCGAACGCGGGATGACAAGATTGTATGGCGCCTCCGCGGCCACTTCCTTGCCATCTATCCAGGCACATTGCTCGCGCCAGTCGCGCTGCATCATGTGCGGCAGGCGGTGGATCACCACATTGAGGAAACTGCCCACCAGCAAGCCCAGCAGGGTTGCAACCAGCGCGAACAGCGCGGGCTCTGACGCGAGCAATTCAAGCATTCGAAGACCTGACAGATCCGGAATCAGACAACCGACCCCATCTTGAAGATAGGCAAGTACATGGCGATAACGATGCCACCGATGAGCGTGCCCAGAATCACCATGATGAATGGCTCCATCAAGCTGGAGATGCCGGCGACGGCATCATCGACTTCACGTTCGTAGTAATCCGCCACTTTCGAGAGCATGGCATCGAGCGCGCCGGATTCTTCGCCGATGGAAACCATCTGGATCAACATATTCGGGAACACGCCGGCGCTCTGAAGACAAACCGCCAAACTGGAACCCGTGGAGACCTGAGTCTTGATTTTCATTGTGGCCTCCATGAAGACGTTATTGCCGGCTGCCCCAGCCACCGAATCCAACGCCTCGACCATGGGTACGCCAGCGGAGAACATGGAGGAGAAGGTACGCGCCCAGCGGGAAACCGTCGCTTTCTCGATCAGCGGACCGAATACCGGGACTTTCAAAATCAGGACATCCATTTTGTTGCGGAATGCAGGCGATTGCTTCCAGGCACGCAAGATAAGGAAAACCGAAATGCCGATGCCGCCGAAAATCAGATACCAGTAATTCACGAAGGCATCGGAAATCGTCATCACCAACAGGGTCAAAGCCGGCAGATCGGCGCCGGATTTGCCATATAAATCCTTGAAAGCGGGGATCACGAACAACATGATGCCGGCGGTGATGATGAAAGCCACGGTCAGCACGATGGCGGGATAAAACAAGGCCGACTTGATCTTGCCCTGGATGGCCAGCATCTTCTCTTGATAGGACGCAATCCGCTCAAGCACGGTATCCAGAATGCCGGCCTGCTCACCGGCATACACCAGGTTGCAATACAGACCGTCGAAGTATTTCGGGTACTTGCGGAATGCCACGCTCATGCTGGAACCGGTTTCCACATCCCCCTTGATTTCGCCCAGTAGCCGTTGCAATGCAGGATTGGAGTGGCTGCGTGCGGAAATATCGAAGGCCTGCAGCAACGGCACGCCCGCCTTGAGCATGGTGGAAAGCTGACGGGTAAACAGCGCGATGTCCTTGGAAGTGATCTTGCCGCCACGGCTGAACAAGCCCTGCTTGCCGACTTTGGTGACATTGATGCCTTGACGCCGCAAGGATTGACGTACGAATGCCTCGCCCGGCGCCAGCATTTCTCCCTTGACCTTTTTGCCAACCTTGTCGGTGCCCTCCCATAGGTAGGGAACCTGCTTGGCTGCGGTAACTGAGGCTTGGGCCAACGCCATATAGTTTTATCCTTTTATTGCCGACTGGATTATTCGTTGGTCACCGCCAGCACCTCTTCCAGCGAGATGTGGCCTTGTTTAACCTTGAGCAAACCGGCCTCACGCAGGTTGAGTACACCATCGCGCTTGGCCTGTTCCGTGATATCCACGGCAGTTCCGTTCTTCAGAATGATGCGATTGATCGCCTCACTGACCGGCATGACCTGATAAATCCCCAAGCGCCCCTTGTAACCCGTCTGCTTGCACATATCGCAGCCCACCGCGCCATAAGCTTGCCATGAACCGTCCAGGTCGGCCTCCGAAAAACCTGCGTTCAGGAGCGCTTCCGGCGGAATATCGATCGGCGCCTTGCAGCCCGGACACAACTTGCGCCCAAGACGCTGCGCGGTGATCAGTTGCACCGAAGCCGCCACGTTGTAGCTGGGAATACCCATATTGATCAGGCGAGTCAGCGTCGCCGGGGCATCGTTGGTATGCAGGGTGGAAAGCACCATGTGGCCGGTCTGCGCGGCTTTGATGGCGATATCGCCAGTTTCATGGTCACGAATCTCGCCGACCATGATGATGTCCGGATCCTGGCGCAGAAAAGCCTTCATGGCCGTAGAGAAATTGAGGCCCGCCTTCTCGTTGACGTTGACCTGATTGATCCCCGGCAACTGAATTTCGACCGGGTCTTCGACCGTGGAAATATTGACGTCGGGCTTGTTCAGAATATTGAGACAGGCATACAGCGACACGGTCTTGCCGGAACCTGTCGGGCCGGTCACCAGCACCATGCCATAGGGCCGCTGCACCGCATCCAGCAACAATTTGAGCTGATCGGGCTCATAGCCGAGCTTCTCGATCCCCATCGTCGCAGAGGTGGAATCGAGAATACGCATGACGATCTTCTCGCCATAAATCGTCGGCAAAGTAGAAACCCGGAAATCCACCGACTTGGTGCGTGACAGCACCAACTTCATGCGGCCGTCTTGCGGAACCCGCTTTTCCGAAATATCCAGCTTGGAAATCACCTTGATGCGCGAGGCGATCTTGTCCTTGATCGCCAGCGGCGGCTGCGCCACCTCGTACAACATGCCGTCTATGCGATAGCGGATGCGATAACTCTTCTCGTAAGGCTCGAAGTGGATATCGGAAGTGCCGCTGTTGATCGCATCGAGCAGCATTTTTTGCAGGTATTTGACCACCGGCGCGTCGTCGATATCGATCGCTGCGGCGGTATCGGCCGCGTTCTGCGTCTCGTCATCGCTGAATTCGAGGTTCAGGTCTTCCGTCTCGATGGTCTTGAGGATGCTGTCCTCGGTGACCTCGCCATACTTGTCCAGCCAGCGCCCAAGCTTGTCGTCCTCGACGACGACAGGTTCGGCGGCCAGGCTGGTCTGAAATTTGATGTCATCCAGCGCTTTCAGATTGCTGGGATCGGAGATCGCGACGAACAGACGATTGCCGCGCTGCGTAATAGGCAAAACCCGGTGCTTGGTCAGCAGCTTTGCATCCACCGCACCCTTGGGAATGACACTGGGATCCAGCGCATCGAGATTGAACAGCGGCAGGCCAAAGTTGACCGACGCAAAAGCCGCGATTTGATCGGCTCGAAAACGGCGGGTGCGCAACAGGCTTGCAATGAAGGTCTCACCGGAACCGCGCGCCTGGTTTTGCAGGCTCTCGCCTTCCTCAGGAGAAATCAGACCCTGGGTTACCATGGCCCGGCAAAGACCTGTCAGATTGGCGCCTACAGTAACCGCGACCATTACCCCCTTGCGCTCCTTTTAAAACCAGCTTGATGAGTTGCCAACTTGGGCCGCGATATTGCCCCCCACCCTGGCAAATGTAAAGAAACCGGACAACACCGCAACTCAGCCCTGGACGCGGCGTGCGCCGATTTTCGCCGTCTTTACCATGCGGTCCTGAACCTGCACGATTTCAACCGGATAACCGGCAATCATCACGCTCACCCCCGCCTCCGGCATCGCCTCAAGATGTTCCAGCAACAAACCGTTGAGCGTGCGCGGTCCTTCCAGCGGAAACTTCAGCTTCAGCTTGCGATTCAGCTCGCGCAATGCCGCCGCGCCATCGACCAGATAACTGCCATCCGGCTGCACGCTATTGGCGACCTGCCCGCCGGGCAGCACCGCGGTGAATTCGCCGACGATTTCCTCGAGGATATCCTCGACAGTCACCAGCCCGAGCAGTTCACCATATTCATCCACGACCAGGCCGAGTGACTGACGTGTGGCCTGAAACTGGGTCAATTGCGCATAAAGCGAGGTGCCGGACGGGATGTAATACGGCTCACGCAGCCAGGTGCGAAACACGTCCATATCGAATGTTTCTTCCTGCAAGCGCGCCAACGCACGACGCACATGCAGCATACCGATGACATTATTCGGCTCGCCCTCATAGACCGGCAGCCGAGCGTGATGGCTGGTACCAAGCTGGCGCACGATTTCTTCCGGCTCGGCGGCCAGATCGATCGCCTCGATCTGGCCGCGCGGCAACATCGCGTCGTCGACCGTCACATCCTCCAGATCGAACAGATTGCTCAGGATGCTGCGGTGCTGGCTGGGCAGAAAGGAGCCCGACTCCGCCAGCAGGGTGCGCAACTCCTCCACCCCCATGCTGTTCTCTGAAGCTGCGCTCGGGTTCAGCCCGAGCAGCTTGAGTTGCGCCCGCACGAACAGGTTCACGAACCAGATCACCGGCCGCAACACCTTGACCAGAAAAGTCAGCGGAAAGCTCGCCACCGGTGCTATGCGATCTGGCCAGGATGCGCCGATCACCTTGGGCGTCACCTCAGCAAACACCAGAATCAGGAACGTCACCAGCAAGGTCGCCACGGCCAGCGCCAACTCGCTCTCGCCGTAGAGGCGAAACACGATGACCGTCACCAGTGTCGCCGCTGCGGAATTGGCGAGGTTGTTACCGATCAGAACGGCCGACAACAGCTTGTCGGTCTGGGCAAGCAGCTTTTCGGCCAGTTGCGCGCCACGGTGGCCTGATTTAGACAAGGTTTTCAGACGGTAACGGTTCACCGCCATCATGCTGGTTTCCGAGCCGGAGAAGAACGCGGCGACAACCAGCAGCAAGATCAAGGCGCCGACCAGCGCCTCTAAAGGGATGGCATCCAAACGAGCATTGCGGTAGTTGAGACAGCATCAGTGTAGCAGCGGCGTGATAGCCTGGCCTACCCAGACAAGACTCCCCGCGACCGCTCAGCGCATCACCCGACCGCTCAGCGCATCACCCGACCGTTCCGAGAACTCTTATCATAGCCACCTCAACTGCAAAAAAATGCTGCGCCCCCCGGAGGATTCCGGCCTGCGCCGGAAGGACGGAACAGGAATAACTCGGCGTCTCCCTCTTAAGAAACACCATACAACCCATTGATTCCGTAGGGTGGATAAGCGAAGCGCATCCACCATCACCGCCGCCATTGGTGGATGCGCTTCGCTTATCCACCCTACCGTGTTTCTTCGGCGCGATTTGCGGCGGCGGGCCG
>JAUYET010000081.1 GCA_030691265.1 Pseudomonadota bacterium | reverse complement strand
GAGCGGGAAATTACAAACGTACCGTTTAAATGTAGGGCGGAAAAGCGCAGCGCCTTCCGCCGTATGCACCGAGCGTTGTCGGAAGGCGCTTCGCTTTTCCGACCTACGAATGGGGACTTTAGTAATTTCCAAGTCCCTAAGCACGAATCAGATGATGAAAGCGTCGGTCGAGGCGGTATTCCAGTTGAGCATGCGCGCAACGAACGCTTCAAACTCCAGGTCCAGTTCCGCTTCCAGACGCTGCGCTGCGCGCATCAACGGTGCCAGTCCGACCGGGGGCAGGGGTTTGCGGAAGGCGAAGACGATGATGTTTCCCTTCTTCTCCGCCGGTAGTTGCAGCACATGTTCGCCAAAGGCGCGCGCGAGCCGGTCGAAATAGCGCGGGTAGTATTCGTCCGAGCCCCAGAGGTTGAAGACGGCGACGCCGCCCGGCCGCAGCATCGCCTTGCAGGCGCGGTAAAACTCGGGGCTGGCGAGGGCGTCGACGATGCGTTTGGCGTCGTAGCCATCGACCAGTAAAACGTCCTGGCTATCCGGGTTTTCATGCACGAATGCGGCGCCGTCGCCGGTGATGACAGATAGCCGGTCGTCATCCTGCGGCAGCAGAAAATAGGCGCGCGCGGCGGCGACCACTTCCGGATTGATTTCCAGCGCGGTCAGCCGGCTTTCCGGCAGGTGGCGGTAGATGTATTTGGCGATGGAACCGCCGCCCAGACCGATCAGCGCAATATCCTTGGGAACACGCTGAAACAGCAGAAAAGCCATCATCGCGCGGGTGTATTCCAGGTCCAGCGCGTAAGGATCCTTGATGCGCATGGCGCTCTGCACGGCGGGGCCGCCCAGATGCAGAAAACGGGTGTCGTTGCGTTCACTGACTTCGACTGCGGCATGGCCGGGGCTGCGGCGACGGGAAAAAAAGCTCATGGAGATTCCGGGGTCAAAATAAAGCCTGATTAGCAAGCTGCCTCAGTTAAGCGCCGCCAGTGTGGAGGCGGCAAGGGATTGCCGCCCTACAGTGATGCAACTTTATCCGTAGGTCGGCAATCCTTTGCCGACAACCCTACTCGCGGCGGGGGTTCGCCGCCCGATTTTCTGGCTGGCTGAGGCAGCTTGCTAATCAGGAAATAAAGTTCGGGAGGTGGCGCGCCGTCGGCGACGCACGATCGCGCAAGAATACCGAAACATCCGGGCTAAAATGCCGGGTACTTACAAATCTCTTTGAGTGAACGGGCGATGGACTACGAACAAGCGCGCTTCAATATGGTGGAACAGCAGATTCGGCCCTGGAATGTCTTCGATCCCAAAGTGTTGGACCTGCTCTACAAGGTCAAACGCGAAGACTACGTGCCGCAGGTTTATCGTTCGCTGGCCTTCGTCGATATGGAAATTCCGCTGGGCGATGGCGAGCTGATGTGGGCGCCCAGGATCGAGGCGCGCGCTTTGCAGGCCTTGCAGTTGCACGGCAAGGATCGCGTGCTCGAAGTGGGTACCGGCAGCGGCTACTTTGCCGCCTTGATGGCGCATCAGGCGGATGTCGTGGTGAGCGTGGAATTGCGCGCCGACCTGAAAGAAGAGGCGGATCGCAAGTTCAGGGCGCACGGGCTGAGCAATATTCAATGCCGCCAGGGCGATGCCGCCTGCGATTGGGCGAAAGATGGCAACTTCGACGCCATCGTCCTGACTGGGTCCACGCCCTTGTTGCCGGAGGCTTACCTCAAGCGTCTCAGCCTTGGCGGTCGTTTGTTTGCCGTTGTCGGCGAAGGCGACGCGATGGAGGCGACTTTGATCACTTGTCTAGCCCCGGCCACTTTCCGCACAGAGCGTTTGTTCGAAACCCGTGTGCCGGCACTGAAAAATGTGCTGGAGCCAGAACGTTTCAGCTTCTGATGCGTCAACTTCGCCCCGCCGAGTTGAAGGCCTGGCTCGATGACCCCGACCGCTTGCGACCGTTTTTGCTGGATGTGCGTGAACCTTGGGAGTACGAGCGCTGTCACATCGCGGGTGCAACGTCGTCGCCGATGAGCCGGATTCAATCGACTTTCAGTCAACTCGACCCGGACCAGGAAATGGTGGTGATTTGCCACCATGGCGTGCGCAGTTTTCACGTCGCGCGTTTTCTCGAACACAATGGTTTTGAACATGTGATCAACCTGACCGGGGGCGTCGATGCCTGGGCCAAAGAGGTGGATCACCAGATGCCGACTTACTGACCGAGTGCTAAAAATGATCCTAGAAACTTCAGTTGAACGCGCCCGAGTGTGCGATTTTCGGGTCGGCTGGCAAGGCGCGACGACGCGCGGGGTCGTTTCCCGCAAGGAGAAGCAACGCAGCCAGACGGCCCGAAAATCGTGCAATCGGGCGCGTAGCGGCGTCACCCGCTTGGTGAGCGCCATCGGAGGAGATAACGCCTGCATCCATGCGGCCTCACAAGGGCTAAGGAGCGGTCAACTGAGGTTTCTAGGATGATGCGTCCGACCTTGGTTTTTGCCGCGTTGACGTTGACGTTGGCGTTGCCCGCTTTGGCTGGGAGCGCCAACCTCAGTACCGTGTATCAGATGGCGCGTGAGAATGACGCCGAATATGCCGCCGCTCAGGCGCGCTTCAAGGCCGGGCAGGAGAAGGTTCCGCAGGGGCGCGCCGGCCTGTTGCCCACCGTCAATCTGGGCGCCAACGCGCGTTATAACCAGGCCCGCAGCAGCATTTCGCCGTCAACGGATTACAACTCACACAGCGCTTCCCTGACGCTGACGCAGCCGCTCTATCGCAAGCAGAATCTGGAAGCCTACGAACAAGCCAAGGTGCAGGCGCTGTTGTCGGAACAAGAGTTGAAACTGGCCGAACAAAAACTGCTGTTGTCAGTGGCGCAGGCCTATTTTGCTGTCTTGCAGGCGCAGGACGTACTCGCTACCGCGCAATCGCAGAAGCAGGCTTATGCCGAGCAACTCGCGCAGGCGCGCAAGAGTTTCGAGGTGGGCGCCGCAACCATTACCGACACCCACGAAGCCCAGGCCCGCTATGACCTGACGACCGCGCAGGAAATCGCCGCTCAGAACGATCTCGAAGTGAAGCGTCGCTCGCTGGAAAAGATCATCAACACAGAAAGTCCTGAACTCACCCGGTTGGGCGACAGCGCCAGATTGTCCTTGCCGGAGCCCAACAACATGGATGCCTGGGTGAAACAGGCGGAAGAAGATGGCGTATCGGTGCATCTCTATCAGTCCGCCGTCGAACTCGCGCGTCGGGATGTGGAGCGTCTGCGCGGCGGCCATCTGCCCACGCTGGATTTGTCCGCCAGCTACAGCGATAGCCGCAATCCCTCATCGACAATTGCATCCAGCAACGCCGGAGCGATCGGCCTGGAGTTCGGCTGGGTGTTGTACCAGGGCGGCCTGATCGACTCGCGTGTACGTGAGGCCGTGGCGTTGCAGGAAAAGGCGCGTCATGAACTCGACACGGCCCGCCGCCAGGCGCGGCTCGATGCGCGTCAGGGTTTTTTGGGCGTGCTTTCCGGCGATGCGCAGGTCAGGGCGCTGGAGCAGGCGCTGGTCTCCAGCGAGGCGCAGTTGAAATCGACCAAACTCGGCCTGGAAGTCGGCGTGCGTACCCGCGTCGATGTCCTCAATGCGCAGCAACAGTTGTTTACAACCAAGCGCGATCTGGCCGCTGCGCGCTATCAAACCTTGGTCGCCGGCCTGCAACTCAAGGCCGCTGCGGGCAGTTTGAAAGAAGAAGACCTCAAGGCGGTGGATACGCTGTTGAAGTAGGTGCGAATTTATTCGCACAGAAGCGCTTGATTGTGCGAATAAATTCGCACCTACAAGCTGCCAGTTGCCGGCCAGGCCGCTTCAAGCAGTTCCAGCGTGCGCTGCGTCGCCCCGCGATTCCTGTCGGCAAAGTGTTTGCCTGCCGCTGCCATCGCCTCCCGGCTTTGTGCGTCGTCATGCAGGGCGCGTAATTCGACTGCCAGTTCCCCGCTATCGGCCACGCGTCGTGCCGCGCCAGCCGCAACGGCCTCGGCCGCGGCTTCACTGAAGTTCCAGGTATGCGGACCGATCAGCGCCGGACAACCCGCCGCCGCCGCCTCGATCAGGTTTTGCCCGCCGAATGGCAACAGGCTGCCGCCGATATAGGCCACGTCCGCTGCGGCGTAATACGCCGCCATTTCGCCCATGCTGTCACCGAGAAAGACGTTGAAGTGAGCGTCCTGGGCGGGTTGGCTGCGTCGCGCCCAAGGCTGCCCGCGCGCTGCAATCAGGCGCGCGACTGCCTCGAACCGTTGTGGATGGCGCGGCACCAGCACCAGCAAGACATCGGGCAGGTCGAGTTGATCGAGTAGCGTCAGCAGCAAAGGCTCTTCGCCTTCGCGCGTGCTCGCCGCCAGCCAGACGAAACGGCCGGCAAACCGTTGCCGCAATTCCCGGCTGTGTTGCTCGGTTTCGGCCGGCACGCTGGCATCGAATTTGAGATTGCCGGTGACTCGAACATCGGTCGCCCCAAGTTCGGCGTAGCGTTGCGCATCGTCGGCAGTCTGTGCCGCCAATCCGCTCAGCGTCTGCAATGCCGGTCTGGTCAGTCCGCGAAAACGGGCATAACCGCGTGCAGAACGCTCGGACAGGCGCGCATTCACCAGAAACAGCGGCAACTTGCGACGCGCGCAGGCCGCGAACAGGTTCGGCCATAACTCGGTTTCCATGATCGCCCCCATGCCGGGGCGTGCGCGTTTCAAAAACAGCCAGACCAGCGGCGGAAAATCGTAGGGCAGATAGGCCTGTTCCACCGTCTCACCAAACAGGGCTTTTCCGGTTTCTCGCCCGGTCGGCGTCGCATGGGTGAGCAGAATGGCGCACTCGGGGTGGCGCGCTCGCCAGGCCGAAATCAAGGGCGCCGCCGCACGCGTCTCGCCCACCGAAACGGCGTGTATCCAGAGACGCGGGCTGCCCGTCCAGGTTCGCGTCCAGCCCAGACGTTCAGGCCAGTGCCGCAGATATTCCGGCTGCCGGCGCGCGCGCCAAAGCAGGTAAAGGAAGGCAAAGGGCAGAACCAGAAGCCAGGCCAGGGAATAAATTGCACGCATGAAACAGATTCTAGCGGCTGTTAGAATGCCGCGACTTCAATAGGGGGCGAGCATGAAAGTTCTGGTCACAGGCGCAGCGGGTTTCATTGGCATGCATGTCGCACAAATCCTGCTCAAGCGGGGCGATACCGTTGTCGGCATCGACAACCTCAACGACTACTACGACCCCAATCTCAAACTGGCGCGCCTGGAACAGCTCAAGCCTTACCCCAATTTCAAATTTGTGCGCGGCGACATCGCCGACCGGGCGACCGTCGAAGACCTGTTTGCCGCCGAGAAACCGCAGCGCGTGATCAATCTGGCGGGGCAACCTGGGGTGCGTTATTCGCTGACCAATCCGTATTCCTACATCCAGACCAATCTGGTCGGCTTCGGCAACCTGCTCGAAGGCTGCCGCCACAACGGCGTCGAACACTTCGTCTACGCCAGCAGTTCCAGCGTCTACGGCGCCAATACCCACATGCCGTTCTCGGTGCACGACAACGTCGATCACCCGGTCAGCCTGTACGCCGCCAGCAAGAAGGCCAACGAACTGATGGCGCATACCTACAGCCATCTGTACGGCCTGCCCACCACCGGCCTGCGCTATTTCACCGTCTACGGCCCCTGGGGACGTCCGGATATGTCACCGTGGTTGTTCACCAGCGCCATCCTGGAAGGCCGCACCATCGACGTGTTCAACCACGGCAAGATGCAGCGCGACTTCACCTATGTGGACGATATCGCCGAAGGCACCGTGCGCGTACTCGACAAGATCGCCACGCCCAACCCCGACTTCACCACCGACGCACCCGACCCCAGCACCAGTTACGCCCCCTACCGCGTCTACAACATCGGCAACCACCAACCGGTCGAGCTGATGACCTTCATCAAGACGATTGAAGATTCCCTCGGTCAGGAAGCGAAGAAGAATTACCTGCCGATGCAGCCGGGCGATGTCGTCGCGACCTATGCCAATATCGACGACCTCAAGCGCGACGTAGGGTTTGAGCCGAAGACGGAATTGGCGACTGGCATCGCCAATTGGGCGGCGTGGTATCGCGCGTACACAGGGCAATGAATCCAGATGACTGAGCAGCAGCGTCAATACGACACGAAGATTGTCGATGCCGTTCGTGCCGTTGTTCTCAAGCATACGGTGCCGACGCGCATCTATTTATTTGGCTCCCGGGTGACCGGCGATGCCAAACCAGAAAGCGATTACGACTTCGCTTTCGATGCGCCCGACGCCGCCCCCCTCGCGCTTGAGAAAATCCGAGAAGAATTAGACGAACTGCATACGCTCTACCGCATCGATGTCGCCAATATCGCCAAGGCCGACAGTCGTTTTGCCAATCGGGTGCGCGCTACCGGCCTCGTCGTTTATAGCGCCACCAAGGAACTCCGTGCGCAAGATGGGCTGATGTACTTCGAGCGTGCATTGGAGCGGTTTCGCGTGGTCGTGGCCGAACGAGACCGCTGGGTGGCGGATGGCCATGGCGACATCGTTCTGGATGTTGCGGTCAAACGCTTTGAATTCACCTACGAGATGGCATGGAAGGCGCTAAAGCGTTTTCTTGACTATCTAGGTATCGACGTCCGGGCGCCACGCCCAGTTTTCAAGGAGGCCTTCGCTCAGGGACTTCTTGCCGAAGAGCGGGTATGGCTCGACATGATCGAGATGCGAAATCTTTCCTCGCATGTCTACGACGAGCAGGAAGTTTCGAAAATTCTTACCGATCTTGATCGCTACCTTGCCGCATTCGAAGCGCTTCAAACTCAGTTGGGCAAGCCGCTTGGGGCTACTCTTGATCAGAAGCATGAGGATGTTTGTTGAAGTGGCTTATCAAAAGCAGGCTTACGCGGACTACCCGGCCAACATTCAATCAAGTCTGGCAACCCCATGATCGAAAGTATTGAACTGGCGTTGGATGAGCATCGTCGTCTGGTCGATGCGGTGCGTCGTGATCTTGTGCCCCAAATCGCTCAGGCGGCCTCGACGCTACTGGACTGTCTGCATGCGGAAGGCAAGATCCTGTGGTGCGGCAATGGTGGTAGTGCCGCGGATGCGCAACATCTGGCGGCGGAACTGATCGGACGCTTCAAGCGTGAACGACGTCCCATCGCGTCCATCGCCTTGACCACTGACACTTCCATCCTCACCTGTTTGGGCAATGACTACGGATTTGCCGATATTTTCAGTCGCCAGGTAGAGGCTTTGGGGAAACCGGAAGACGTTCTGGTGGCCATATCCACATCGGGCAACAGCGAAAATGTCTTGCGCGCCGTAAAGGCCGCCCGACTGAAGGGCATGGGGTGCATCGGCCTCTTGGGGCGTGACGGCGGCAGACTGGCATCGCTGTGCGATCTTGCCCTTGTCATCCCGTCTGAGGACACCGCCCGTATCCAGGAAATGCACATCACCCTCGGGCATATCCTGTGCGACCTGATGGAACAAGCCGCTGCCGGGTCATGACTCACGATATCGCTTGGCCCCCACTGGCATCCGTACACACCATCGCTTTCGACTTCGATGGCGTGTTCACCGACAACAAGGTTTATCTCAATCAGGATGGCGTCGAGAGTGTGCGCTGTGATCGGGGCGATGGTCTGGGGATCGATTTCCTGCGCAGTGCGCGCGAGCGGGGTCACCTCAAGGCGGATATGTTCATTTTGTCCAAGGAGCCGAATCCTGTCGTGCTGGCGCGGGCGCGGAAACTCAAGCTCGATTGCAAGCATGGCGTGGCCCGCAAGAAGGACTTCATGGACGCCTACTTCGCCGAGCACCGCCCGGTTGACCTCGCCCCTTACGCCGGCCTGATCTTTCTTGGGAACGACCTGAATGACCTGGCGCTGATGTGTGCCGCCGGTTTCTCGGTCGCGCCCGGAGATGCGCATCCCCTGGTGCGCCGCCATGCTTCCGTGGTGCTGCCACAGCATGGAGGTGAGGGCTTTATCCGGGCGTTTGTGGAACAATTGCTGGCCATTGACACCATGACCTTAGAGGAACTCCATGAGTTTGTTCATCATTGCTGAGATCGGCATCAACCATAACGGCAGCCTGGATCTGGCAAAACAATTGATCGACGCGGCGAAGGATGCCGGTTGTGATGCGTTGAAATTCCAGAAACGCACGGTGGAGAAGGTCTACACCAAAGAGCTTCTCGATAGTCCTCGTGAAAGCCCCTGGGGTACGACGCAGCGTGAGCAGAAGATGGGGCTCGAATTTACCCGAGAGCAGTACCAGGAGATCGACCGCTACTGCAAGGAACTCGGTATCGCCTGGTCGGCCTCGGCCTGGGATGTCGATGCGCAGAAGTTTGTCCGGGATTTCAACGTGCCTTTCAACAAGGTCGCCTCCCCCATGCTCGGCCACAAACCCCTGCTGCGCG
>JAUYET010000080.1 GCA_030691265.1 Pseudomonadota bacterium | reverse complement strand
CGTGCCCAACGAACCGGCGCGCTGTTGGGCACGCTTCGCTTTGCCCAACCTACGGTGCCATGCCGCGAAATCACGCGCCACTACATCTAGTGGGTGGGTGTGTTAACCCGATAAGCACGATTCGAGCAACACGGCATTCATCATTCGGCCCTCCAGCAAACATCGTTGCGGTTTGTTCGATTATTGCAGTACGCCCTGAAAATTCGTCGCAGATTGCGAATCATGATGGTTGCCATATCGCCCCCTTATTTGCATGCAGTGCTGGCACTCGCTGCGGGCGACGATTTTCTGGACGTAGGCGGGCTGTTCGCGGTCGAAGGCGAAATTCAGCATTGCTCCCACGGCAAACCCTCGAAGCGCCAGCCGTTGTGGGTGGAGCGTCGATGGTGATCGTCGAGTTCGCCTTCGAAGCCGTAGAGCACGTTGTAAACGTCGGTAAAGCCGTTCTGTTCCAGATATTCGCCGGCTTCCGCGGAGCGGTTGCCGGAGCGGCAGATCAGGATCACCGGCCGATGGTGCGACGCGGCCATGCGCACCTGGCCGAGGAAATGCGGATTCAGCTCCCAATTGATGCCTTCATACCAGGCGATCAGAATTGCGCCGACCGGGTGGCCGACAAACAGGAATTCAACCTCGGAACGGCAGTCGATAAATACTGCATCGGGTTGTTTTTGAACAAAGTCAAAAGCCTCTTTCGGGGTCAGGTGTTTCAAGACGGTCTCCTCGCGTAAGTGTCTGATTTTTCTTGGGGAAGTTTCGTATAATAGCGGCCCTTTTCGCAGGCAGCTTCCCAATGTCCGACCGTACTTCAGAACTTCGCGCCATTGCCGCTCGCCGCATCCTGATTCTGGACGGCGCAATGGGCACCATGATCCAGCGCCATGAGCTGACCGAGGCCGATTATCGCGGTGCGCGTTTCGCTGACTGGACTCGCGATCTCAAAGGCAACAACGACCTGCTGCTGCTGACCCAACCGGCGGTGATCCGCGAGATTCACAGCCAGTATCTCGCCGCCGGGGCGGACATTCTGGAAACCTGCACCTTCAACGCCAACAGCATTTCCATGGCCGATTACGGCATGGAAGACCTGGTCTGGGAGATCAACCATGCTGGCGCCGCGCTGGCGCGGGCGGCGGCGGACGAATATTCGACGCCGGACAAACCCCGCTTCGTCGCCGGCGTGCTCGGCCCGACTTCGCGCACCGCGACGCTGTCGCCCGACGTCAACGACCCCGGTTTCCGCAACGTCAGCTTCGACCAGCTGGTCGCCACCTATTACGAAGCCACCGACGGCCTGGTCAAGGGCGGTGCCGATCTGCTGCTGATCGAAACCGTGTTCGATACGCTGAATGCCAAGGCGGCGGTGTTCGCGGTGAAGAAGTATTTCGACGACACCGGCCGGACCTGGCCGATCATGATTTCCGGCACCATCACCGATGCCTCCGGCCGCACGCTGTCCGGCCAGACCGTGGAGGCGTTCTGGAATTCGCTGCGCCACGCCGACTGTCTCTCGTTCGGCTTCAACTGCGCGCTGGGCGCTGCCGAACTGCGCTCACACATCGACGAGATCGCCCACAAGGCTGACTGCCTCACGTCCGCGCACCCCAACGCCGGTTTGCCGAATGCGTTCGGCGGCTACGACGAAACGCCGCAACAGATGGCCGTGCAGATTCGCGAATGGGCGCAATCCGGCCTGCTCAACATCGTCGGCGGCTGCTGCGGCACCTCGCCGGAACACATCAAGGCGATCGCCGACGCGGTGGCCGATTGCGCGCCGCGCGTCGCCCCCGAGATCGCGCCGTCTTTACGTCTGTCCGGCCTGGAGCCGTTCAACGTCGGCCGCGACAGCCTGTTCGTCAACGTCGGCGAGCGTACCAACGTCACCGGTTCGGCCAAGTTCAAGCGCCTGATCATCGACGGCAACTACGACGAGGCGCTGGTCATCGCCCGCCAGCAGGTCGAGTCCGGCGCGCAGATCATCGACATCAACATGGACGAAGGCATGCTGGATGGCGAGGCGGCGATGGTGCGCTTCCTCAATCTGGTCGCCAGCGAGCCGGACATCGCGCGGGTGCCGATCATGATCGACTCGTCGAAGTGGTCGATCATCGAAGCCGGCCTGAAATGCGTGCAGGGCAAGGCGGTGATCAACTCGATCTCGATGAAGGAAGGCGAGGCCGAATTCCTCGAACGCGCCAAGCTTGCCCGCCGTTACGGCGCGGCGGTCATCGTCATGGCGTTCGACGAAGCCGGCCAGGCCGATACCTATGCGCGCAAGACCGAAATCAGCGCGCGCGCCTACAAGTTGCTGACCGAACAGGTCGGTTTCCCGGCCGAAGACATCATCTTCGATCCCAACATCTTCGCCATCGCCACCGGCATCGAAGAGCACGCCAACTACGCGGTGGACTTCATCGAGGCGACGCGCTGGCTGCGTCAGAACCTGCCGCACACGCATATTTCCGGCGGCGTCTCCAACGTCAGCTTCTCATTTCGCGGCAACGATCCGGTGCGCGAGGCGATCCACACCGTTTTCCTCTATCACGCGATTCAGGCCGGCATGGACATGGGCATCGTCAACGCCGGCCAGTTGGGCGTTTACGACGAAATCCCCGCCGAGTTGCGCACGCTGGTGGAAGACGTGGTGCTCAATCGCAAGCCGGATGCCGCCGACCGCTTGGTGACGTTCGCCGAAACGGTCAAGGGCAAGCTTGGTGGCAAGGACAGGGACGCCGTCGAAGAGCAGGCCTGGCGCAGCGAGCCGGTCGAAGCGCGGCTGACCCACGCGATGGTGAAAGGCATCACCACCCATATCGTCGAGGACACCGAAGAAGCGCGCCTCAAGTTCGACCATCCGGTGAAAGTCATCGAAGGTCCGCTGATGGCCGGCATGAACGTGGTCGGCGACCTGTTCGGCGCCGGCAAGATGTTCCTGCCGCAAGTGGTGAAATCCGCCCGCGTCATGAAGCAGGCGGTGGCGCATTTGCTGCCCTTCATCGAGGCCATTCGGTTGGAAAACCCGTCCGAAGGCTCGCGCGCCAAGGGCAAGATTTTGATGGCCACCGTGAAGGGCGACGTGCATGACATCGGCAAGAACATCGTCGGCGTCGTGCTCGGCTGCAACAACTACGAAGTCATCGACCTCGGCGTCATGTGTCCGGCCGACAAGATTCTGACCGCCGCGCGCGAACAGAACGTGGACATCATCGGCCTGTCCGGCCTGATCACGCCGTCGCTGGAAGAGATGAGCCACCTCGCCAAGGAGATGCAGCGCCTGGGCATGAAACAGCCATTGTTGATCGGCGGCGCCACCACCTCGCTGGCGCACACGGCGGTGAAGATCGCGCCGCATTACGAAGGCGTCACGGTCTACGTCAAAGACGCCTCGCGCGCAGTCGGCGTCTGTTCCAACCTGCTGTCCGACGATTTGAGCGCGGATTACGTCGCCAAGCTGAAAACCGATTACGCCGACGTGCGCGAACGCCATCTGGCCCAGCGCGGCGAAAGCAAACGGGTGACGCTGGCGGAAGCGCGCGCCAACAAGTTCAAGACAAACTGGCTCCCCTCCCCCTCGGGGGGAGGGGCTGGGGGAGAGGGAGAGGGAGCGGGCTACGTTCCGCCCGCGCCGAAGCAACTCGGCGTGCAGGTTTTCAAAGCCTACGACCTCGCCGACCTCGCCGAAATCATCGACTGGACGCCGTTCTTCCAGTCCTGGGAACTGCATGGCCGCTACCCGAAAATCCTGCAAGACGAAGTGGTCGGCGAAGAGGCGCGCAAGCTGTTCGCCGACGCCCAGGCCATGTTGAAACAGATGATCGCGGAAAACTGGATCGAAGCCCGCGCCGTCATCGGCCTGTTCCCCGCCAACACCATCAACGACGACGATATCGAAATCTATGCCCCAGACCTGGATTCCCGCCTTCGCGGGAATGACGGCAATGTGTTGATGACCGCTCACCAACTCCGCCAGCAGATGGCCAAGCCGGCCGGCCAGCCGAACTGGTGTCTGGCCGATTTCGTTGCGCCGAAGGATAGCGGCGTGAAGGACTGGATCGGTGCATTCGTGGTCACCACCGGCATCGACGAAGAGGCGAAAACCCGCGCCTTCGAAGCCCAACACGACGATTACAGCGCGATTCTGTTCAAGTCGCTGTGCGACCGCCTGGCGGAAGCTTTCGCCGAACGCTTGCACCAGCGCGTGCGGTGCGAATTCTGGGCGTATGAGGAAAACCCGGCCGCGGGCGAGACGATCTCGGTCGCCGATCTGATCGAAGAGAAATATCGCGGTATCCGACCCGCGCCCGGTTATCCGGCCTGCCCGGAACACTCGGAGAAGGGCGCGCTGTTCGATCTGCTCGATGCCACGGCGGCAACCGGCGTGGCGCTCACCGAAAGTTATGCCATGTGGCCCGCCGCCTCGGTCTCCGGTTTCTATTTCAGCCACCCGGACGCGCGCTATTTCGCCGTCGCCAAGATCGACCGCGATCAGGTCGCCGATTACGCCGCTCGCAAGGGCTGGGGTACGGACGCAAAAGCCATGGCTATCGCGGAAAAATGGCTCGCCCCGAATCTGGCTTACAACACATGAACGCCTCCGCCCCGCCGCCACCCCTGCCGATTGCCACGATTCCGCTGGGAGATATGCAGGGCGGACAGGGCGGGCAGGGCGGACAGGGCGCGCTCGGCGTGACGTTCTGTCCGGGCAAGAGCGACCCGATGGCGAGCGATGGCCTCTGGTCGCGCGATCTCCCGGCCGACCTTGGCAGCGTACGCGCCTGGGGCGCTCAGGCTTTGGTCACCCTGCTGGAAGACGACGAATTCGACCTGTTGCATGTGCGCAGCCTCGGCGACATGGCGGAATCCGCCGGTCTCGACTGGTATCACCTGCCGATCCCGGACATGGCCGCACCCGGCTGGCAATTCGAGCGGCGCTGGGTCTACGCCGGCTTGCGTTTGCGGCGTTTGTTGCGGAGCGGCGGGCGGGTGGTGATTCACTGCCGGGTCGGACTCGGGCGTTCAGGCACGATCGCCGCCCGCTTGCTGGCTGAGCTTGGCATGCCGCCGGCCGAGGCGATCAGCCAGGTGCGCAAGGCGCGCCCCGGCGCGATCCAGTCCAGCGAGCAGGAACGCCACGTCGAGGGCTGCCGCCGTATTGCGCCGGCCCACGACGACGCCGTCGCCCGTCGCCTGGCCTGCCTGCTCGGCGGCGCACTCGGCGACGGCTTCGGCTATGCGGTGGAATTCGACAGCCTGGCCGACATCCACAGGCTGCACGGCCCCACTGGTCTGCGCGAACCCTATTTCCACCACGGCGAGTTGATCGTCTCGGACGATACCCAGATGAGCCTGTTCACGCTGGAAGGCCTGACCCGCGCCATGCTGGCTGGCGAGCCCGGCGACCCGATCCTGATTGGACAGGTGCGGCTGGCCTACCTCGACTGGTTGGCGACGCAGGATCCGCGCGCACAGGGCAGCAACCAGTCATCCAGGCTGCTCAAGCATGCTGCGATGCATGTCCAGCGCGCCCCGGGCAAGACCTGTCTGAGCGCGTTGAGCCAGGGCGGCCGCGGTACGCCGGAGCAGCCCATCAATCACAGCAAGGGTTGCGGCGGCGTCATGCGTGCCGGCGTGGTCGGCCTGATGCCCAGCATGACGCCGGCGCGCGCATTTTTCATCGGCACGCGCATTGCCGCCCTCACGCACGGACATCCCAGCGGCTATTTGCCGGCTGGCGTGATGGCTGCTGTGGTGCGCGGCTTGCTGGAAGATTTGCCGTTGCATGCCGCCCTGGTTCAGGCCGTCGGCCTGGCGCGCACCTGGGCCGGGCATGAGGAAACGCTGGAATTGCTGCAAGCCGCGCAGCATCTGGCGGTGCTGCCGTTCACCAGCGTGCTGCCGGAAGCGCTGGGCCAGGGCTGGGTCGGCGAACAGGCGCTGGCCATCGCCGTCTATGCCACCAGCCGCAGCCAGTCTTTCCATGAGGTGATGGCCATCGCCGCCAATCACAGCGGCGATTCCGATTCCACCGCCAGTCTCGCCGGCCAGTTGTTTGGCGCGCAACATGGCCTGGAATCGCTGCCGCACGCCTGGATACGTCGGCTGGATGTGCTCGATGCCGGCCTGGATCTAGTCGATTGGAGCCTGCCGTTGTGGCGGCGCACGATGCGCCCCATGTCGGATTACGGAAAGTTGGCGTGAGTATTGGCCCACCCGTCGGCCCACCCGTCGGCCCACCCGTCGGCACACCCGTCGCGGCCCCCTTCGCCAGCCTGGACGCATTGCGCCAGCGTTTCGCCAGCGGGCTCGACGAGATGTTGCTCAAGTACGACGGACTCGGCGTCACCATTCTGGTGCTGGCGAATGCCGCGCAAGACCCGCTGTTGTGGCGTCCATTGCGCGACAAGCTGATTCGCCGCCATCACCATCACGCAGCGGCGATCAAGACCGCACTGCGCAACGGCGTGAAACTCGATGCGCCCGAGGACGACCTGATGGTTTTCCTGAAACTGATGGCGCTGGATCTCGGCCCCGACGAATTCGAGCACCTGCAAGTCAGCCCGCGCCGCCAGCTCGGCCCCTGGGAAGTGCAATTCAATCCGCTGCGTGCGCTGCGTCCGGCGCGCATGAGCGAGGCGCGGGTGGAAGGCCTGATGCGACCGTTCGATGCCGGCGGCTTCCACTTCAACAAACCGTTTCTGGCCAAGGAAGTGCTCTGGCAAGGCGAACTGGCTGAAAAACCCGCGCGGCTGCTGTACAACAAATTCCCTTTCGCGCCCTTGCATGGCCTGCTGGCGCCGGAACCCGAGCGGCAACTGCCGCAGTACCTGAGTCCGGAAATGCACAGCTGGGCCTGGGAAGTTGCGCAGCAGGCCGGCGCCGCGATCCCCGGTTTCGGTCTCGCCTACAACAGCTATGGTGCGTATGCCTCGGTCAACCACCTGCATTTCCAGACCTTTGTGCGCGAGCCGCCGCTGCCGTTGAAAAACTTCGATCTGGCGCGTTATCCGGTGTCCGTGCAACGCTGCAACGACATGCAGAGCGCCTGGTTCCAGCTTGACGAACTGCATCAACGGAACACGCCTTACAACCTGATTTACGACCGTGATGGCATCAGCATGATCGCCCGCGCCCGCCAGGGCGAGGCGCCGCTGCAAGCGTGGAGTCCGGGTTTCGCCTGGAGCGAGATGGCCGGCGCGTTCAGCGTCGGCAGTCGGGAAGATTACGACGGGTTGACCGAAGCGGTGATCGAGCAGGCGTTGGCGGTGTTGCGGGTTTAGCGGAAGCAGGGTGCGCCATGCGCACCGATTCACGTTCAACGGTGCGCACGGCGCACCCTACCTAGCCCCGCCGTCCCAGCGGCGTAGGTTGGGCAAAGCGCAGCGTGCCCAACATGCAACCGTTGAACCTGGATTCCGCAGTTGGAGTGGTCGTAGGTGCGAATTTATTCGCACAGCCAAGGACTTCGGTGCGAATAAATTCGCACCTACAATCCAGGTTGCATGTTGGGCACGCCTTCGGCTTTGCCCAACCTACGCTACGAAACCCTGTGCATCAGCCCCGCCGTCCCAGACGTTCCAGCACGCGCGCGGCGATGTCTTGCAAGGCCGCCACTTCCATCGCCGCGCCTATATCGATGGCCGCTTTCGGCATGCCGAAGACGACGCAGGAGGCCTCGTCCTGGGCGATGGTGTAGGCCTTGGCCTGGCGCATCGCGAGCAGTCCCTGGGCGCCATCCTTGCCCATGCCGGTCATGATCACGCCGAGCGCATTCGGGCCGGCCACCTCGGCCGCGCTGTTGAACAACACATCGACCGAGGGGCGGTGACGGTTCACCGGGTCGGCCTTCGACAACTCGGTGTAGTAGTAAGCGCCGTTTTTCTTGATCCGCAGATGCGAATGGCCGGGCGCGAGGTAGGCGTGGCCGGGCAGGACGCGTTCATTGTTCTCGGCTTCCTTCACGGCCATCGCGGAGAGTCCATCCAGGCGCTGGGCGAAGGAATGGGTAAACGATTCCGGCATGTGCTGGGTAATCAGCACGCCGGGTGAGGTGGCGGGCATGCGGCTGAGAAACTCTTTCAGCGCTTCGGTGCCGCCGGTGGACGAGCCGACGAACACCAGTTTTTCCGTGCTGTGCAGAACGTGCCCGACTAACGGCTGCGGCGCGTTGATCGAGGTGCTGCCGATGGCGTGACGGTGAATGCGGGCGCGCGCGGCGGCGCGTATCTTTTCGCCGATTTCATGGGTCAGCTCGTTCATGCCATCCATGACGCTGAGGCGCGGCTTGGTGATGAAATCCACCGCACCCAGTTCCAGCGCTTTCAGCGTGACCTCGTTGCCCTTCTCGGTCTGGCTGGAAACCATCACCACCGGCATCGGCCGCAAACGCATCAGTTTTTCCAGGAATTCGAGGCCGTTCATGCGCGGCATTTCGACATCCAGGGTCAGCACATCGGGATTGAGCTGCTTGATCAGGTCGCGCGCGGTGATCGGGTCGGGCGCCTGGCCGACGACTTCAAGGTCGGGGTGGCTGTTGATGATCTCCTTCATCACACTGCGTATCAGCGCGGAGTCATCGATGATGAGCACCTTGATTTTGCTCATGAGAACAACTCCACGTCGCCGGCAATCGGCGCGCTCTTCAGACGCTGGCTGTAATCGCGTTCACGTTCGATGATGGTGTTGTTGTGCACCGCCTTCAGCTTGCGCACCATGACGCGGCCGCTGGCGGGAAAGTAGTAGACCTTGCGCGGATAAATATCCAGCAGGTCTTCCGCCACCACGCGGATGCGCTCGGTACGCAGATATTCGAGCACGAATTCGCTGTTCATTTCGCCGACTTGTATGGTGGTGAAGCCGCGCAGCACGGCCGCGCCGCCGAAAACCTTGGCTTCCAGTCGGTTGCGGTTGGCGCCCAGTTTCACCAGTTGGTTGATCAATACCTCCATCGCGTAGCCGCCATAGCGCGCGGAATTCGACAGCATGTTGCGCTGATCGCCGCCGCCTTCCGGCAGCATGAAATGATTCATGCCGCCGATGCCGGTTTGCGGGTCGCGGATGCAGGCCGCCACGCAGGAACCCAGCACCGTCACCAGCAGCATGTCGCGCGCGGAGACGTAGTACTCGCCGGGCAGAATCTTGGCCGCTTCGATGTTGAAGTTGCGGTCGAAGTAATGATTCGGCGCCAGGACTTCTTCATGGCTGTGCGGGGTCGCCGGGGACACTATTTGTTTTCCTTGTCACGTAGGCTGGACGCCGGATTTGCAGGCGCCGAAGCGCTGAATTCGACGTGCTGGTAGACGGTCTGGCCGCGCAATTTGTAGAGGTCGGTGGCGTGATACAGCGCTTCGGAATGGCCGACGAAAAGCAGGCCATCCGGTTTCAGCAGCGGCTTCATCTTTTTCAGGATGGCGTACTGCGTCGGCTTGTCGAAATAGATCATCACGTTGCGGCAGAAGATCGCGTCCAGCGGCTCGCGGATCGACCAGACTGCATCGAGCAGATTCAGCCGAAAGCATTTCAGCATCGCGCGCAGCTCCGGTTTGGCGCGCACCATGCCGGCGTTGTCGCCGGTGCCTTTGAGGAAGAACTGGCGTTGCTGCTCGGGGCTGAGTTTGGCGAGGCGCTCCAGCGGGTAGACGCCTTCCGCGGCTTTTTTCAACACGTTGGTGTCGAGGTCGGACGCCAGAATCTGCACCGGCGCCCTGGCGCCCATCGTCTCCAGCGCCGTGATGGCGATGGAATACGGCTCCTCGCCGGTGCTGGAAGCGGAACTCCAGATCGTGATGGGGCGCTCGCGCCGGGTCTTCAGGAAGTCTTTGAGGATGTGGAAGTGGTGCGTTTCGCGGAAGAAATCGGTCAGGTTGGTGGTGAGTGAGTTGACGAAGGCTTCCCACTCGACGTCGTCGCCGGAGCGCAGCAAAGCCAGATAGTCCGGGAAACTGCGTTTGCCCGTCGCGCGCAAACGCCGCGCCAGGCGGCTGTAGACCATGTCTTCCTTGGCATCGTTGAGGGCGATGCCGGCATGGTCGTAAATCATCTTGCGGACTTCCTCGAAGTCGCGGCTGGAGAAAGGAAATTCCCGTTTCGGCGAGGTGGCTTCAGCCATGTTGTTTCTCGGTTTCTATGGATACTTGCCTCAAAACTCCTCCCACTCATCCGCGGCGTCGGCTTTCGATTGCGGCGACATGCGCTGCATCGCGCGTACCGGCGCCGGCACGGCGCTGGGGCGGCGGACAGGCGCGACGACGGCAATGCTTTCCGCACCCGCCTGTACTTTGAATACCGCCACCGCCTGACTCAGATTCGCCGCCTGATCCTGCAAGGACTCGGCGGCGGCGGCGGCCTCTTCCACCAGAGCCGCATTCTGCTGGGTGGTCTCATCCATCTGCGTGATCGCCTTGTTCACCTGCTCGATGCCCTGGCTTTGTTCGGTGGAGGCGGCGCTGATTTCGCCCATGATGTCGGAGACGCGCCTCACCGCGTCGACCACCTCATTCATCGTGCCGCCGGCCTGTTCCACCAGCCGGTAGCCATCGGTCACCTTGTCGGTGGAATCCCCGATCAGGCCCTTGATCTCCTTCGCCGCCGCCGCCGAGCGCTGCGCCAGACTGCGGACTTCGCTGGCCACCACGGCGAAGCCGCGGCCCTGTTCGCCGGCGCGTG
The DNA here is from genome assembly GCA_030691265.1 of Pseudomonadota bacterium. Lineage (GTDB taxonomy): Bacteria > Pseudomonadota > Gammaproteobacteria > Burkholderiales > Thiobacillaceae > PFJX01. The sequence continues at coordinate 96 of JAUYET010000080.1, read as the reverse complement.
CGGCTTCCACGGCGGCATTCAGGGCCAGGATATTGGTCTGGAAAGCGATGCCGTCGATGACGCTGATGATGTCGGCGATCTTGCGCGAAGACTCGG
>JAUYET010000075.1 GCA_030691265.1 Pseudomonadota bacterium | reverse complement strand
TCTTCATCATGTTCACCATCGGCATCACCAAGGGCCGCTGGAACACCATGGTCACCGAACTCCAGCAGTTCAAGGACGACTACGACCGCAACCAGCCGCTGTGGCGGATCATGCCGGACTTCGTCGCCAAGCAGCCGCGCTACGAGCGCATCGGCCTGCAAGACCTGTGCACGGAAATCCACGAGGTCTACAAGGCCAACGACGTGGCCAAGCTGACCACCGAGATGTATCTGTCCGAGATGGTCCCCGCCATGCGCCCGGCCGACGCCTTCGCCCGCATGGCGCACCGCGACATCGAACGGGTCGAAATCGACGATCTGGAAGGCCGCATCACCTCCATCCTGCTGACCCCCTACCCGCCCGGCATCCCGCTGCTGATCCCCGGCGAGCGCTTCAACGCGACCATCGTGCGCTACCTGAAATTCACCCGCGAATTCAACGAGAAATTCCCCGGCTTCGAAACCGACGTGCATGGCCTGGTGAAAGAAAAAGCCAACAGCCATATGCGCTATTTCGTCGATTGCGTGGCGTAGATGTCGCTGTAGCGATCCCGGGCGATCGCATCGACAACAACGGTTTCCGTTATTTCTGGCACGCGGTGCACTGAGGGATTTGATAGAACTACTCCACAAGAAAATCAGCGCAGGACGTAGCACCGACTGAAATTCGGTCAAATCCCGGTTGACGGAAACAAATCAGCCAAGATACCTTCCTGCCGGAGTTGGTTTTCCTGCTCTACTTGGCCCGGGTTAGTTAGGCATCCACGCAAGCCGATCATGATTATTCGCCGTGGGGCGTCTCAACTGCCCCGTATTCATTCGTTTTCATCTCTGACAAGGTATCGCTCTATGTCCAGTAAGTACCAGGTATGGGTTTTGGCGGCGGCTGTGGCCGCAGTGGGTTTGTCCGGTTGTGCAACCCAGGTGAAGCGAGTCGGCGTGGAAGAGGTCAAGGATCTGTCCGGCGCCTGGAACGACACCGATTCACGCCTGGTGTCGGAAGAGATGATTCGCGACTCGCTCTCTGGCGGCTGGCTCAAGCGTCATCGCTCGGCGCACAAGAATGAGCCGGTGGTCATCGTCAGCTCGGTGCGCAATCTGTCGCATGAACATATCAATACCCGCACCTTCGTAAACGACCTGGAGCGGGCATACGTCAACTCGGGTGACGTCAGGGTCGTCGCCTCGAAGAACGAGCGCGAGAACGTCCGTTCCGAACGCTCCGACATGGATCTCCACGGTCGCGAAGAAACGCGCAAGGAAATGGGCAAGGAAACCGGCGCCGACTACATGCTGATGGGGTCCATCAACACCATCATCGACGCCTCCGGGCGCGAGCAGGTGCGCTTCTATCAGGTCGATCTGACCCTGGTTAACCTGACGAACAACGAAAAGGTGTGGACCGGTCAGAAGAAACTGAAGAAGGAAGTGCAGAATGCAAAGTTCCGTTTCTGACCCCAAACAATCGGGCGGCTATGGCCGGCTATTCGTCGGCCTGCTGGCGCTGTTTGCGTTAGTCGGCATACAGGGCTGCGCCACTCACAGCGAAGGCTTCCGTTCTATCGAGCAGCAAGCCGCGGCACGCAACATCCCAGGCGCCATCAAAGCACTGGACGAGTTTCACAAAACCGACATGACCTCCGCTCACCAGACGCTGAAGCATCTGAATCGGGGCTCCCTCCTGCGTATGCAAGCCGATTACACCGCCTCCAACGCGGAGTTCGACGCCGCAAAAGGCTTGATGGACAAGTTGTCGGCGATCAGCGTGGTGGAGCAAGTCGGGTCCGGCGTCGTCAATGACTCGGTCAAGGCCTACACGGGCGATGGCAACGAACAGTTGCTCGTTTACGCCTTTAAATCGCTCAATTACCTGCAGTTGGGCGATTTTGACGCCGCGGCAGTCGAAGCCCGGCAATTCGACATCAAGCACCGCCTGATTACCGAGAAGTACCCCGAAGCCAAGTTTCTGTCCGGCGCCTTTGTGCGTTACCTGAATGGCATGGTGTACGAAGGCGTGGGTGAGATGGATTCAGCCCGGATCGAGTACACCAAGGCACTGGAAGGCTATGAATCAGAAAGCAAGTTCACCTGTTGCGGTGCGCCTGCGGCCTTGAAAACCGATCTCTCTCGCATCGAACTCAAATCTCCGACGCGCAGGGGCAAATCTTCGTCACGCGATCAAGCTCAATCCTCAGCCACGGAAGACAAGGGCGAGGTGGTCTTCTTCCTGCACAACGGCCTCGGCCCGTCCCTGGGCGAGAACATCATTCAGTTGCCCAATCCGCAACCCTCTCATGGCAGCGCCCTGCTGCGTATCGCTCTGCCCAAGTTCGTCGAGCGACCGACGCCCGTGACGCGGATGGAAATTTCCAGCGGCGCCCAGTCGGCAAGGTCCGAAGTCGTGGAAGACATCAATGCGCTGGCCAGGAAGAGCCTCGAAGCGAGATTGCCCGGCATTCAGGCGCGGGCCGTGCTCCGTCTGGTGGCCAAGAACGCAATTGCAGCCGAGGCCAAGAAACAAAGCCGCTCCGCCAGCGCCGGCTCACAGGCCGGCGCCCTGATGTCGCTTTTCGGCGCTGCCATGGACATTGCCAACATCGTCTCCGAAAAAGCCGACACACGCACCTGGTCGCTGCTGCCTGGCAACATCCAGCTGGCGCGACTGAACCTGCCGCCGGGGTCACACGACCTGAAGGTGACCTACTACGGCGCCAACGGCACGCTTCTGAGCACACGTGAATTCAAGGGCGTTCAGGTCGGCCCCGCACGCAAGACCTTCATTTCCGACTATTACTTGTGACCCTCCAGCCGCCCTGGCGGTTGGAGCAAAGGGGTCGTGAATGAACCTGAAAACCTCAGTTGACAGATAAATTTATTACGATTCAATGTGTTGCGAGATATCTGTAGGTGCGAATTTATTCGCACCGAAGTCCTTGATTGTGCGAATAAATTCGCACCTACAAGCGCTTCAACTGCGGTTTTTAGGATGAATAACCAGAACGTTCAGGTTATTCGTTCCGGCCCCTAACCACGGAGACTGAGAATGCCGATTTTAAAGTTGCTCATGGTCGTGTTTGCGCTCGTTGCGAACACGCTGGCCGTGGCCGCGTCACCTGACTGGATCAGCGCCGCTCCCAAAAAATATCCGAATTCGGCCTACCTGATCGGTCGCGGAATCGGTTCAACCGCCACGGAAGCGCAGGACCGCGCGCGCGGTGATCTGGTCGCCATTTTCGAAGTGCGCGTCGAAGTGGCGACGGGAAGCAACACCACGGTGACCAGGACCGGCAAGGGGGAACAGGTTAGCAAGGTGTCCACCCAGACGGTTTCCACCAAGACCGACAAGGTGATCGGCGGCATCAACATCGCCGACGTGTGGCGCGACCCTGAGACCAGCGATTTTCACGCCCTGGCGGTGCTGTCCCGCGCCCAGGCGGCGGCGAGTCTGAAGGAAGAGATCGGCAAGATCGACACCGCCGTGCAACTCGAAATGGACAAAGCCAAGACCGCGACAGATCCGCTGCTCAAGATCGGCGCCCTGGCGCGTGCCATGGAAACCGCCACCAAGCGAGATGGATTCCAGGCCTCCCTCAAAGCCATCGACCCGAGCGGACGCGGCGTCGAGGCGGCGATACCGCAAACCGTGATCCGCAGCCAGCTTGACGACGCCATCAAAGAGGTCAAGGTATCGTCGGCGGTCGAGGAAGATGGCGGCGTCGCTGAATTCGCCTCCATCCTCAAGGGCGGGCTCGCCGCCTCCGGGTTTCTGGCACAGGGCGCGGCCAAGGCCGACTTTGTCCTGGTCGGCAAGCTGAACCTCGACGACCTGGGTCGTCGTGATAACTGGAACTGGATGCGTGGCACGCTCGAAATCGCGCTGATCGAAAAAGAGTCCGGGCGTGTTCGAGGCAGCAAAACCTGGCCCATCAAAGCTGCCGCACAGAACGCGACCACCGCCCGCAAACGGGTGCTGATCGAGGCCGAGAAGCTGCTCAAGCGCGAACTCAAAACCATCATCATCGAATTCGCAACGAGCTGAGGCAGCGGGCTTGGGCACGCTTCGCTTTGCCCAACCTACGTCACTCAAATCAGATCCGTAGGATGTGGTGAGGTACGAACCGCATCATTTCGACGTGCTGCGCGGTTGATGCGGTTCGCGTTGCTCACCACATCCTACTCAGCTTCCGAGTGGCCCCGTTTCTTTGGCTATAGCTGACTACAAACAGCCACCAGCCTGGATGACGCCGCCGCCCAGGCAAATATCGCCGTCATAGAGCACCACCGACTGGCCGGGCGTCACCGCCCACTGCGGCTGCTCGAAACACAAAGTCATGCTCTCGCCTGTCAGCGCCTGTACCTCGCACGCGGCGTCTTGCTGTCGGTAACGCGTCTTCGCGGTGTAACGCCTGCCTGCTTCGGGCGATACACCGATCCAGCTCAGATCAGCCGCATGCAGCATTGTCGATAGCAGCAGCGGATGCTCATGCCCTTGCACCACGATGAGTTCGTTGCGTGCCAGATTCTTGCCGGCGACGAACCACGGCTCGCCCTCTTCTGCATCTTTCACGCCGCCGATGCCCAGGCCTTTGCGTTGTCCCAGCGTGTGAAACATCAAGCCTTGATGCCGGCCCATCAGCTTGCCTTCCGGCGTCACCATGTCGCCGGGCTGGAGCGGCATATAGCGCTGTAGAAACTCGCGAAACGGCCGCTCGCCGATGAAGCAGATGCCGGTGCTGTCTTTCTTTTCCGCCACCGGAATATGCGCCTGCCGCGCCAGTTCCCGCACTTGCGGCTTCGGCAGTTCGCCGAGCGGAAACAGCGCACGCGCGATCTGGTGTTGTTGCAGGCGATACAGAAAATAACTCTGATCCTTGTTGGCATCCGCCGCTTTCAACAGACGCCGTTCTGGCGCATCGCCGTCCAGGCGGGCGTAATGGCCGGTAGCGATGAAGTCCGCGCCCAGCGTCAAGGCGTGATCGAGAAACGACTTGAACTTGATCTCGGCATTGCACAGCACGTCCGGATTGGGGGTGCGCCCGGCCTGGTATTCGGCCAGAAAGTAGGCGAACACCCGGTCCTGATATTCGCGGCTGAAGTTGACCAGCGCCACCTCGATGCCGAGCACTTCGGCGATGGCCAGCACGTCGCGGTAATCCTGCGCGATCGGGCAATCGTCCTCCAGATCGTCGGCTTCCCAGTTCTTCATGAACACGCCGACCACCTCGTGCCCGGCCTGCTTCAACAACCAGGCGGTCACGGCGGAATCGACGCCGCCGGAAAGGCCGACCACGATCTTGCTCATGAAGTTCGACTCAAAACGCGTCCGCGAAGTCGGTCAGCAAATCCAGTTCATAGCGCCGGCCAGCCAGATAGTCCGCCACGCATTGCTGCAACAACGGGCTGCGATGGCGATGGCGCGTCTCTGCAATCTCATCGGGAGACATCCAGACCGCGCGCAAGATGCCCTCGTCCAAAGGCGAAGTCGGATCGAAACCGGTGATCTGTCCGGTAAACGCAAAACGCAAATAAGTCCGCTCCGGCTTGGCCGGATGCCGCCAACGATAGATGCCCAACAAGGCCTCCGGCTCGAAGTGATGCGCGGTTTCCTCGAACGCCTCGCGCCGCACCGCATCGAGCAGGGATTCCCCCTCTTCCAGATGCCCGGCCGGCTGGTTGAACTTGATGCCGTCGTCGGTGTGTTCTTCGACCAGCAGGAACTTGCCATCCTGTTCGATGACGGCGGCGACGACGACGTGGGGTTTCCAGATTTGTTGGTTCATGAAGGTTGGATCAGGCTGAGTAGTGGACGGTGATGTGGGGCAGTACTCGTTGATGCCAGCGACACACTCCGTTTCAACGTGCCGCACCCCAAAGCTGATAGATTCGAGCCTGTCATTCTTGGGGGCTTGTGTGAATTTTGACTAGCCAGACAGCACCACATCGGCAGTTCGGGCAGGTGATGGTGGGTTCGGTCATGGCTCGATTCCCTTCAGGGGATTTTTTCCACCCAGCCGCTTGACTGCGCTCATGCCGACCAACGAGCGCATTTGCGTAATGGCCATGGTGTTCAACTGCGCCAGTCGCTCATGTACATCCAGCTCTTGGTGAATCAGCACGGCGTTGATGCTTTCCAGGTTCGACAACACCACCAGTTGTTCCAGTGTGGCGGCGTCACGCATGTTGCCCGGCTGGTCTGGGTTGGCTTGCCGCCATTGGGCGGCGGTGATGCCGAACAGGGCGACGTTGAGTAAATCCGCCTCGTTGGCGTACACCATGCTGGTCTGCGCTTTGGTCAGAAGCGGTGGGATGAGGCGTTCCTTGATGGCATCGGTGTGAATTTTGTAGTTGACCTTGGCCAGCGTGCGCTGAAAGTTCCACTCCTGGGCGGTGGCGCGCGCTTCTTCGTCCTTGAGACGCTGAAACTCCTTGATGAGGTAGAGCTTGAACTCCGGACTGAGCCAGGAGCCGAACTCGAAGGCGATGTCGCGGTGGGCAAAGGTTCCGCCGCCTCGACCTGCCTTGGCATACAGGCCAATGGCGCCGGTGGCCTCGATCCACTTCTTGGGTGAGAGGGCAAAGCTATTCAGCCCCGCCTGGCTCCTAAACCTATCGAATTCGATAGGTTTAAAACCCGGGTTGTAGAGCTGCTCCCAAATGCCGAGAAATTCTATGGTGTTCCGGTTGCGCAGCCAGTTGTACAGGATGCTTTCGTCGCCAAAGTTTCTGAGCATGTCGGTGAGCGAGATGTAGTCCTGCTCATGCCGGACGGCAATGGCGACCTCTACCCCTTTGACGGTAATGATGCGGTTTTTCATGGCAGCCCCCCAGCCTGGGCGCTGAGGTAGCAGGCGAAGCGGGAGAGGTGGTAGTCATCCACGACCTGAACCGCGCCCTTGCCGCCGGCGATCGGTTTGCCGGCGCCGGCAAAGTGATACCCGAAAAGATTTCCTGATTTGTTACAAGAGGTTATGGCGCGCTCGATGGCCTGCACGAAATGCCGCCACTGGCTGTAACCCAGCAAGGGCTGGAGGGCGCGGGCGCTCCAGTATTCAGCGCCACGCTCATTGATCTGCTTCAGTCCCTCGAACGTTTGCCCGACAATGGTGACCTCACCCTTCTTGGCCATTAATTCAACTCCCATTCAATTGTGAACAGCGTTTCTTCTTGGATTTGATGCTGAAGCTGCTGCTCCAGCTCGGTGATTAGATCATTCCGCTGGGCTTCGATGTCGTCTTGCCGATTGAACAGTTCACGGCGCAGTTCGCTGCGCTTAGCCGCCAGCCTTGCCGCCAACGTGCTATGCCGCAAGGCCAGCGAGGCGTCGAAGCTGCTTGCCGCCAGGTCTGGGTTGCCGGCGGCCCAAGCCTGAATACCCTGCCGGAGCAGGTTTTGCGACTGGCGTTCTGCCCGCAGGGCCAGCCCCAGATCGCATCCGCAGCGCGAACAGAGCGGGCTTTCGTTCAGCCGTGCGCGGCAGGAGGGGCAGCGATCCACGTTCAGGCTTCCAGGTAATAAAGCAGGTCGGCCAGGCTGCCCATGGTCATTTTCAACATTTCATCGTTTTGGTCGAGGGCATCCCTGACGGCTTCGATGCCGTTGACCAGGTCTTCGCCATCTTCCGCGCTAGCGGTCTGCAGCAGACGTTCCGCCTTTTCCACCAGGGCCAGGGCTTCCACCCGATGACGGCGCAAGTCGGTGCTGTCGCCCTCCCCTTCGGAATCTTCGCCGAACAAAGCCCGCACCCGTTCACGCGCAGCGTCGAGCTGGTCGGTTTCCAGGCGTGCCAGGGCGTTGGCGATGGTGATGGTGATGGAGCGTTCCAGCCCGGTTTCTTTTTCCCGCGTGGTGACGTGAAGAATGCCATCGAGGTCGAGCGAGAAACTGGTGACGATGCGGCTGCCAGAGGGCGCGTCGGCGCGCAGGCCGTCGATCGTGAACATGCCGATTTCGATGTTGTTGAGTGCGTCGCGATCTTCGCCCTGAAACACCCCCACATCGATCCGCGCCTGACCATCGTAGGCGGTGTAAAAAACCTCGCTCTTGGTGACCGGAATCGGCGTGTTCTTGCGGATCAGGGGAACGAAGCAGTAGGGATATTCTTCGCCGTCCAGAAAGCTGATGGCGGCGGTGCCGAAGGTGTAGGGGGTGACATCGACCAGCACCGAGGCGATCTGCTCGCCGCTGATGACCCCGGCCTGGATGGCTGCACCCATGGCCACGCAGAGATCGGGATTCAGTTCGCCGCGTGGCGCCATGCCCAGCGTTTCTTCCAGTCGGCGGGCGACCAGCGGCGTGCGGGTGGCGCCGCCGACCAGCAGGATTTCGTCGATATCCGATACCGTCAGATGCGCCCCGGCCAGCGCGATATGGGTGGCGTCAAGCGTTTCGGCGATGTAGGGCGCGATCATCGCCTCGTAATCGGCGCGGGCGAGTTCCACCGCCAGATGCACCGGTTCGCCTTGATGTTGCAGCAGATACTCCTCGGCCAGCATGGCATAGGGGCGATCCGACAGCGCGATTTTGGCGGCCTCGGCGGCGCGTTGCAGGCGCGCCATGGCAATGGCCGAGTGGCGCACGGCTTGAACAACCTCGATGCCGTTTTGCGCCTCGATGTGATCGAGGGCGAAATCGACAATCCGCTGGTCGAAGTCGTCGCCGCCCAGGTGGTTGTTGCCGTGGCTGGCGAGCACTTCCACCACGTCGCCTTCCAGGTTGACCACGGAGACGTCGAAAGTACCGCCGCCGAGGTCGTAAACCAGCGCTTTGCGCGCGCCTTGATGCCCGCTTTCGTAAGCCAGCGCCGCGGCGGTGGGTTCGTTGATGATGCGCACCACTTCCAGTCCGGCGATTTCCCCAGCTTCGCGGGTGGCCTGGCGTTGCGCGTCGGAAAAATAGGCCGGCACGGTAATCACCGCCTTGTTCACCGGCTGTCCCAGGTGGCCTTCGGCGATCTGCTTGAGCCGACGCAGAATCAGCGCGGAGATTTCCTGCGGACTGTAATTCTTGTCGCCCAGGGCGACGTGGGTGGCTTCGCCCATGCGCCGTTTGATCGAGCGCACCGTGCGTTCTGGGCGCAGCACATACTGGTTGCGGGCTGCCTCGCCGACCAGCAGGGCGCCGTCATCGGCCAAGCCGACCATCGAGGGCAAAATGCGCTCTCCCTCGCTGATGGCGATGACTTCCACGCGTCCGTCGCGCACCACGGCGACTTCGGAATTGGTGGTGCCCAGATCGATACCAACGATGATTTCACGCATGTTCATGATGTCCATAATGTAAACGTCGTGATAGCGACGCTTGAAACTCCCCTCTCCCGCAGGCGGGAGAGGGGCTGGGGGAGAGGGAAACGGGCATGGCGTGAGGCGTTCATTATTCTGAATGCCTCACGCCATGCCCGTTTTGTTGACGATGACTTCGGCGGTGCGCAGCAGCTCGCCGTGATGATAAAAACCGCAGCGCACTTCGCGCAGCACCTGCCCATCCGGTTTGTCTAGTGCAGTTTCGACGCCCACGGCGCGCATCTGATGTGGGTCGAGCATCTGGCCGATGGCTTCGAGCGGGCGCACCTGATGTTCGGCCAGCAATTCATCCATGCGCTGCACGGTGAGTGTCTGGCCCTGCACCAGGCTGCGGATAAGGCGTGTCTGGGTCGGGAATAGTCGCACCAGAAATGAGGATTGGGGCAAGCCGCCGGCATCGACGCCAGCTTGCAAGCGATCGCGCAGATCGAGCAGGCCCAGCAGCAAACCGCGTTCGGCCTGGCGTTTGGCGACGGCGGCCTGTTCGCGCACCCGCTCCAGATCGCGATTCAGGCGTTCGTTCTGTTCGCGCAGGGCTTCACCGAAGTGGCGCATTTCTTCCAGCATGGTCTTGAACTGGCGCGACTCCAGACGGATTTCGTTCTTCAGCGCGGCCATTTCGGCCAGCAAGGTATGCAGATCGACGGGGGCGCTATCTTCTTCGTTCTCGCCGCCCTCCCAGTCTTCCAGGCAGGCGCGGAATTCCTCGATCAAACGTTCCTTCTCGGCTTCCAGGATCATGTTTTGCTCCCCGATGCGCTCCCCAATGTGCTCCCCAACACCCGGCACAAACGCTGCTCCGACGGACGCTGCGGCTGAAATTCGGTTTGCAGCGCGGCCAGCAAATCTTCCGGCGTGGGCGGCGTGGTGTCGAACAGGGCATGGCTCAGGCGCGCACGGGCGCTGGCGATGGCCTCAAAAGCAGCGCGTATCCGCTCGAAGCGTTGACGGTCACGCTCGGGCGGGCACTCGCGGATCGCCGCCAGATAAGCCTGGCGGATGATTTCGTCAAAATCGGCATCGTCTTCGGCCGTTTTCTCATAGGCCCGGTCAGGCACGCCAAGCAGGCGGTAAGGATCAGTCATCGAACAGATTTCCCTGGTTATCCGGCGCGGGCTTATGTGGCACGGGCTTAGGCGGTTTGGGTTTGGCTGGTTCAGGTATGGATTTGGTGAATGGCGGCAGTATTAACGGTGGCGGCGGAATGCCGCCGCCACGCGCTTCTTGCGCCAGCAAGTCGACCAGGGCGTGGGCGAAGTCCTTGTTGCTGCCGCCCAGCTCCTTCCTCAGTGCATCGAACGTGGCCTTGCCCATCGCCTGGCGCGCCGTTTTGAATACCAATTCCTCGCCGCCTATTTGCAGCAGCATTTCAAACAGCATGCCTGGATCGTCCGCGTTCAACCCGTCGATATCGTTGTCGTCATCCGCGAAGGGCATCTCGTCTTCGATCGCATGAAACAGGCTCTGAATACGCTGCCCGGTGCGCCGGTCATTTTGCTGGCAGGCCTCGGCGGCGCGATCAAGGTCATTTCGCACATGCTGTGGCATGAGGTAGGGCTTATCGGCGAAAGACGCCGCCTTGAAATAGACAAACAGCGGCCGCTGCGGCCAATGTTTCAACGCGGCATCGGCATAAAGACGCAGCAAGTCGTATTCCTCGACGCGTAGAAACGCCTCGCAAATCGAGGCCATATCGGCCTCTACATAGCGGCCGGCCGCTGCCCGTTTGAGCGCCGGGCGCAGGGGAAGCAAGGCGGCGCGCACCGCTTTCCCGGTTTCACCCGCGGCTTCGACCACCCGGGCCAGCGCCAGCATCGCACCGGGGGCTGGCGTGGCGTTCAGATCGACGCCGCCGCGTTTCAACAGCGTGGTCTCATTCATCCCCAGCCGGCCTGCTTCCAGCGCCAGATGGAAAGCGCCCGCAAGGTTGCCGGCGAGGTTACCCACCATGCCGCCGCCCAGATCGGCGATGGCTTCGCGAATGCGCGCATCGGTCTGCTCGTCGGTCTGCCCATCGCAGGCCAGGGCGCGCAACAGCTTGAGCGTCACGGCATCTTCCGCGTTGCGCAACCAGGTCGCCGCCGCATCCAGCTCTTTGTGCGCCGCAGCCGAGTTGTTCGTTTTGATCTGCTTGCGCGCGTGAGCAAAGTGGGCATGGCCGATCAGCCGCCGTACCGTCGGGTTGATCGGATCGAGTTCCAGCACCTGCTTGGCCAGCCCGACGGCTTTCTTGAATGCTTTGCTGGCGAGGGCGACCTGCACGGCTTCCAGCAACAGGGCTGCATCCTTGGGGAACCGCGGCAACGCCTGCTCCAGGACGGTGCGCGCCTGCTGCAGTTCACCCTGTTGGCGAAGTGCAGCGATCAGCCGTAACTGGGTGTCGCGTTCATCGGGATCGAGTTCGACGCTGCGCTTCAAGCGATAGATCACATCTGCATCGCTATCACCCAGAGCGGCAATATCGATACCGGACAGGCGTCGCCAGATCAGCGCCGCGCGCTGCTTCTGGGTGGAATCGCTGGCCAGAAGTTCGGCCATGCGCTGCCAATGCGGCATAGCCAAAGTACGTTTGTTTTGCACCTCGGCATTCAGAGCTGCGATATGCGTCCACTGCAGTTCCGTGAGTTGACCGAAGGTATCGCCATGGACCTTCAGCCGATGCGGCACATGCGGCAGCAAGCGCTGGCACAGATTCGCCGCCAGACCGGCTGGCAGTGCGCGCCGATGGCGCAGGAGAAAGTCGAACCAGGTTTCGGGGTTGGGCTGTGCACCCAGGCGGGCGAGGTCCAGCAGCAGCGGTCGCAGCGCGTCGGGGCAACCTTTGAGATCGAGCAGCAGTTGCCGGCTATCTGCGTCCATATCAGGCAACGCCGCCAACCAACACGTATCGGCACCCGTAAAAGGCGCGCCGGTTCCGTAAGGCGGCATAGCCGCCAACGGCTCCGCTGGCAAGACCGCGGCGCGCAATACCGCGGCCAGTCGCTCGAACGGGCTGTTCGACGGCAGGCGGGCGATCATCACGGCGGCCGCTGCGCGATCCGTTGTCAGCAGCGCCAGCGCCTTGAGCAGCGGCTTCAGATCGCGATACGGCGAACGAATCGGAATCGCCTTGAGGCATTCGTCCAGGGCGGCGAGGTCGCCTTGCTGGCAGGCCTGCAAAGCAGCCAGTGCAGCCGGACGGTGGCGCAGGAGCGCGCTGTCGGCGGGCAGTTGTGACGATAGCTCAGGCAGTTTGTTGTCCGGCCAGGTCAGCGTCATGGCGGCAAAGCGCATTTCCAGTTCGCTGCGCATCGCGTCCGGCAAGGTGGGGTCAGCCAGCAGGCGCATCGCTTCACCCAGCTCTCCCGCCTGCAGCAGCCAGGCCAGATAAGGCGCCTCAGCGAGCGGTTTGCCGCACCGTTCATGACGGTTGCGCCATAACACCAGCGCTTCCTTGAACATGCCCTTGCCTGCCAGCGCATGGGCGCGCCCGGCGTAACACGCGGCCAGGCCATCAACCCAGGTAGCACGCCGCTCGCGCTTGAGCAACTCCTTGAAAAGCTCGGTCGCCTCCTTGTAACGCGTCAGCGCTAAATCCGCCTCGGCCTGAGCCGCCAGCGTGGCGCTGTCGAGCACATGCGGTGACGGCAGTTTGCCTGGTTTGGTTTTGATCTTGTGCGACATGGGCATTCCCGGAAAAAACCAGGGCGAAATTTTAGACCGGCTTTCCCCACAGGTCGTAATCATCGCTACGGGTGATCTTCACTTGCACGAAATCCCCCGCCTGCAAGCCAGCACCCTGCGCGATGTGCACCACGCCGTCGATCTCCGGCGCGTCGGCATAGGTGCGCCCGAGCGCGCGACGGCCATCGGCTGCGTCGATCAATACGGTCATTTCCGTGCCGCGTCGGGCCTTGAGTTTTTCCATGCTGATGTCGGCTTGCACGTCCATGAAACGGGCCAGGCGGTCGTGTTTGAGGTCTTCCTCGACCGGGTCGGGCAGCGCGTTGGCGACCGCGCCTTCGACGGCGGAATAAGGAAAAGCCCCGACGCGGTCGAGTTTGGCGGCTTGCAGGAAGTGCAACAACTCGCCGAAGTCGTCTTCCGTTTCACCGGGGAAACCGGTGATGAAGGTGCTGCGTATCACGATATCGGGGCAAATCTCGCGCCATTTTTCGATCCGGCGCAGCGTGTTTTCGGCGTGCGCCGGGCGCTTCATGGCTTTCAGGATGCGCGGGCTGGCGTGCTGAAACGGAATGTCGAGATACGGCAGCACCTTGCCCTCGGCCATCAGCGGAATCACGTCATCGACGCTAGGGTACGGATAGACATAATGCAGACGCACCCAGACGCCGAGTTTGGATAGTTCCTGCACCAGTTCCAGCATGCGTGTTTTAACCGGGCGGCCGTTATGAAAGCCAAGGCGATACTTCAAGTCAACGCCGTAAGCGCTTGTATCTTGAGAAATAATCAGCAATTCCTTGACGCCGGCTTTGACCAGCGCCTCGGCCTCCGACAGCACGTCGCCGATCGGGCGCGAGACCAGATCGCCGCGCAGGCTGGGGATGATGCAGAAGGTGCAGCGATGATTGCAGCCCTCGGAAATCTTCAGATAAGCGTAATGGCGCGGGGTAAGTTTGACGCCGCCGGGCGGGACGAGGTCGATAAAGGGGTCGTGCGGTTTGGGCAGATGGGCATGGACATGGCGCATGACCTCTTCCGCCGCGTGCGGGCCGGTGATTGCCAGGACTTGCGGGTGAGCGTCCATGACCACGTTTTCACGTGCGCCCAGGCAGCCGGTGACGATGACCTTGCCGTTTTCGCGCAACGCTTCGCCGATCGCATCCAGACTTTCTTCCACCGCCGCGTCGATGAAGCCGCAGGTGTTGACCACCACCAGATCGGCATCCTGGTAGGTGGGAACGATCAGGTAACCCTCGGCGCGCAGTTGCGTCAGGATGTGTTCCGAGTCGACCGTGGCCTTCGGGCAACCGAGGGAGACGAAGCCGATTTTGGGCAGTGTTTTCATGAATCTCGGCTCAATGTGAATACATCCATGCGTGCGCCAGCGTTCCCGCCGCCCATACCGTGAAGATACCCAGCCCGATCAGCAACGCCTGCTGGCCGGTATGAATGAGTTCGGTCCGTTTGTGCAGGCCGGGAATCAGGTCCGCCACCGCCACATAGATCATGCCGGATGCCGCAATCGCCAGCATGTAAGGCAGGATCCATTCGAGGGGGGCGAGCAGGAAATAACCCAATAACGCGCCGACCAGCATGGCCAGACTGGATAGCAGGTTGAGCAGGATGGCTTGCCGGTTGCTGTAGCCGGAGTGACGCAAGATCAGGAAATCGCCCAGTTCCTGCGGCACTTCGTGCGCGGCGATGGCGAATGCGGTGACCACGCCGAGCTTGAAATCGACCAGGAAGGCGGCGGCGATCATCACGCCATCGACGAAGTTGTGCACGGTATCGCCGACCGTGATCATCAGGCCGGAGCGGCCGTGGTCGTGTTGCGGTTGGGCTGCAAAAGCGTCCGCGCCGTGCGCCTCGCAATGCTCGGTATGGCAATGCCGCCAGAGCACCAGTTTTTCCAGGATGAAGAAGCCCATGATGCCGCCCAGCACGGTGGCGCTGAGCGCTTGCATGCTGCCGGCATGCTCCAGCGCATGCGGCAGGATTTCCAGGAATGCCGCGCCAAGCAAGGCGCCGATGGCATAGCTCACCATCACCGGCACCCACTCCGCCTTCAGGCGCAACGCCATGGTTGCCAGCAGGACGGACAACACGCCGCCGGCGGTGCTGGCAAGAAGGATGGCGGCAAGCAGGCTCATGGAAAGGTCGGGCGGGGAAAATGAAAAAGGAAAAGGGGGCGATTCTAGCCGTTTCAGGTTTGTTACTCGCGCCAGATCAAGCTCGCCATGCGCCCGGTACGTGCCTCGCGGCGGTAGGAGAAGAAGCGGAAGTCGTTGAAGGTGCAGTCGTTGAAAGTGCATAAGCCGCCGCCATAAACCTGTTCCACCCCAACCTGGGCCAGACGAATACGCGCCAACGTGTAGATATCGGCCAGCCATTTGTGCGGCGCGGCATCCAGCGTTCCCGGCAAGGCAGGACGGAAAGCGATAGCCGCCAGGGCATGTTGCGCGACGAAGTTCTCGCGCACTTCCGGGCCGACTTCGAAAGCCGCCGGGCCGATGGCCGCACCCAGCCAGACCAGAATGGTTTCCGGCGGCACTCGCATGACGCGCACGGTTTCTTCCAGCACGCCTGCCGCCAGCCCGCGCCAGCCGGCGTGCGCGGCGGCGACCACCGTACCGGCCTGGTTGCAGAACAACACCGGCAAGCAATCGGCGGTGAGCACGGCGCGGACTTCGTTGGGGTGAAAGGCGACGCTGGCATCGGCGGTTGGCGGAGAAGCGGCGTCACAACCCGCAGGATGCGGTGAGGCACGAACCGCATCAGTCACGGCGACGCCATGCACCTGATTCAACCAGAGCGGTTCGGCCGGCAACTGCTGCCTCAACAAACGACGGTTTTCCGCGACGGCGGCGGGGTCGTCATCGACATGACTGGCCGGGTTGAAGCTATTGAACGGGGCAAGGCTGACGCCGCCGGCGCGCGTGGTCATCACGGCATGCACGTTGGCCGGCGCCGGCCAGTCGGGGGTGATCCAGTCAGTGTGCATCGGGGTTTCTCTCGTTTCACCAGCATCCTTGCCGGCAGGGCGTAGGTTGGGCAAAGCGCAGCGTGCCCAACAAACCGTCGCCATGTTGGGCACGCTGCGCTTTGCACCCGCAAGGGGCACGCCTGATTCGTAAGCCGCTAAAGCGGCAACGACTCCGCTGCCCAACCTACTCACCGGCTTCCAGTTGCCGCAGCAGCTCTGCGAAGTCTTGCGGCGGCGGCGCTTCCCATTCCATCGCCTCGCCGCTGACCGGGTGCGCCAGGCCAAGACGCACGGCATGCAGGGCTTGACGATGGAATGGCGGCAAGCCCTGCATGTTCTGACTCTTGCCGCGATAAACCATATCACCTAGCAGCGGGTGGCCCAGATGCGTCAGATGCACGCGAATCTGGTGTGTGCGGCCAGTGGCCAGACGGCATTCGACCCAGGCGGCGCGAGGAAATTGCTTGAGCACTTTCCAGTGGGTCAGCGCGGGCTTGCTGACGGCTGAATCTTTGTCATGCACCGCCATCTTGACGCGCTGCGTCGGGTGGCGGCCGATGGGCGCATCGACCGATCCTTCGATGCGCGCGAACACGCCCAGCGCCACTGCCCAGTAAACCCGTTTCACCGTGCGCGCCTGCAAGTCGCGCACCAATTGGGTCTGCGCTTCCAGCGTCTTGGCAACCACCATCAAGCCGGAGGTGTCCTTGTCGAGCCGATGCACGATGCCGGCGCGCGGAATCGTCGTGGCCAGGGGCAGGTAATGCAGCAGCGCATTGAGCAAGGTGCCCTGCCAGTTGCCGGCGCCCGGATGCGTCACCAGGCCGGCAGGTTTGTCGATGACCAGGATCGCGTCGTCTTCGTAGACGATGTTCAAGCCGATGGCTTCGGGCTGGTACGCGGTTTCCGAAGGCAAGGCTTCGGGCGTCACCTGCACGCTTTCGCCGCCCCAGACCTTCTGTTTGCGATTGGCTGCCGCGCCCGCAAGCAAGACATGGCCGGATTCGATCCAGCTTTGCAGGCGGCTGCGCGAATAACTCGGCAGCAGTTCGGCCAGACTCTGGTCGAGGCGTTTGCCGGCATGTTCGGGGGGAATGGTGAGGGAATGCGGCAGAGTCATTTGAGGCGAGCCGACGGATATATAATCCGCCGCTCTTTTTGGGGACCAAGATGCGGCGAATTCTAGCTTTCCTGATGGCGATGAGCCTGTTTACCGGTTGCAACCTGTTGCCGGCACAGATTGACGAGACCAAGAACTGGTCGGCGTCCAAGCTCTACTACTCCGCCAAGGAGTCGCTCGGCGAGGGCAATTTCACGGAAGCCATCAAGCTGTTCGAGAAACTGGAATCGCGCTATCCCTATGGCGCTTACGCGCAGCAAGCCCAACTGGAAGTGGCCTACGCCTATTACAAGGACAACGAGCCCGTTTCAGCCATTGCCGCTTGCGAGCGTTTCATCAAGCTGCATCCCAACCATCCCAACGTCGATTACGCCTATTACCTGCGCGGCCTGGCCAATTTTGTCGAAGATCAAACCGTCTTCGCCCGCTTCGGCGACCAGGACATCAGCGACCGCGACCCGAAATCCGCGCGCGAAGCCTTCGATGCCTTCCAGCAACTCGCCACGCGCTACCCGGAAAGCAAATACGCCCCCGATGCCGTGGCGCGCATGAAGTATCTGGTCAACAGCATGGCCGCCAACGAAGTGCATGTCGCCCGCTATTACTACAAACGCGGCGCTTACATCGCCGCCGTCAACCGCGCCAAATACGTAATGGAGCATTACCAGCAGGCCCCAGCCCTGGAAGAAGCGCTGGGACTCATGGCCCGGAGCTACGGCAAACTGGGCATGCACGACCTGCGCGACGACACCCTCAAGGTGCTCAAGCACAATTTCCCGAAGAGCCCATTTCTCGCCGAAGAAGGTGCGGTTCAGAAAAAGAACTGGTGGAAGCCCTGGTGAAGAGTGGGGCGGAAGGCGCTGCGTCTTCCACCGTATGCACCGAGCGTTGTCGGAAGGCGCTGCGCTTTTCCGACCTACGGGTTGACCCATGGTCGCCCACGCTTTAACCCTCGCCGCCAACGACGCGGAATCCTGGCTGGCCAGCCAGGCAGACCGCTACCCGGAAGATCAACTCCAGATTCTGAAGCTGGCGCTGGAGACGCTCTCCAACGAAAGCGAAGTGTTGGCAAATTCTGCGCTGGGCACGGCGGCGATTCTGGCCGCGATGCGCTTCGATGTGGAAACCGTCGCCGCCGCCCTGCTCTGCTGTCTGCCGGAAAAGGCGCTCAAGCATGAAACCCTGATTGGCCGTTTCGGCCCGCATCTCACTGCGCTGATCGAAGGCGCGGCCAAACTTTCGCGCATGGATCACCTGTTCACCGCCCTCAATGCCGAGGGCGGCCAGAGCGAGGCTTTGCGCCAGATGTTGCTGGCCATGGCCGATGACATCCGCGTGGTGTTCATCAAACTGGCGGAACGCACCCAGGCCCTGCGCGAGTTGGCCAACCCCATGGCCAACAAAGACGACGCACAGCGTCGCAAGGTGGCCAGCGAGGTACGCGAAATCTACGCGCCATTGGCCAACCGGCTCGGCGTCTGGCAACTCAAGTGGGAACTGGAAGACCTTTCCTGCCGCTATCTGGAACCCGATACCTATCGCCAGATCGCCAAACTGCTCGATGAACGCCGGCTCGACCGCGAGGGGTACATCGAACAGGTTTTGAAACACCTCAGCGAGACCTTGATCGCCGCCGGCATCCACGGCGCATCGGTCAGCGGCCGGCCCAA
The DNA here is from genome assembly GCA_030691265.1 of Pseudomonadota bacterium. GTDB lineage: Bacteria > Pseudomonadota > Gammaproteobacteria > Burkholderiales > Thiobacillaceae > PFJX01. The sequence continues at coordinate 46,443 of JAUYET010000075.1, read as the reverse complement.
GCACATCGCCAGCATACTGGCCAAAATGGGCCAGAAACGGCTGTCCTTCGACGAGGTCTACGACGTGCGCGCGGTGCGCGTGCTGGTGCCGGAAGTGAAGGATTGCTTCCACGTGCTCGGGCTGGTGCACAGTCTGTGGCAACCGATTCCGGGCCAGTTCGACGACTACATCTCGCGTCCCAAGGGCAACGGCTACAAGAGCCTGCACACCGCCGTGGTCGGCCCGGAAGGCAAGGCGCTGGAAGTGCAGATTCGCACCTTCGACATGCACCAGGAAGCCGAAATGGGCGTCGCCGCGCACTGGCGCTACAAGGAAGGCGGCGGCTCAGGCACGGGTAGCGGCGTGCAGGACAAGATCGCCTGGCTGCGCCAGCTTCTGGCCTGGAAACAGGAACTTGCCGACAGCCACGAACTCGCCCAGCACTTCCGCAACGAACTGTTCCAGGACGAAGTTTTCGTCCTCACACCGCAAGGCAAGGTGGTCGCACTCGCCAGCGGCGCCACCCCGCTCGACTTCGCTTACGCCGTGCATACCGAGTTGGGGCATCGCTGTCGCGGCGCCAAGGTCGATGGCGCGCTGGTGCCGCTCGACCGGCCGCTCGCCACCGGCCAGCGGGTGGAAATCCTCACCGTCAAACAGGGCGGCCCCAGCCGCGACTGGCTGAATCCGCATCTGGGCGTGCTCAAGACCCACCGCGCGCGCAGCAAGGTGCGCCAGTGGTTCAAGCTGCAAGACCATGACACCCATGTCCAGCAAGGCCGCGAGTTGCTGGAACGTGAGTTGCACCGCTTCAACCTCAACAACGTCAATCTCGACAAGCTCGCCGCGCGGCTGAAATTTCCCGCGCTGGACGAGTTGTGCGCAGCGCTTGGGCGCGGCGATGTCGGCTCCGGCCAGCTCGATCGCGCCTTGCAGGATGAATACGTGCCGGCGCCGGAAAAGCCGCTGGTCAGCGCCTCCAAGCGCAAAAGCGATGCCGGCGGCGTGCTGGTCGAAGGCGAACCCGGGCTGCTCACGCAAATGGCCGGCTGCTGCAAACCGGCGCCGCCCGACCGCATCGTCGGCTACACCACGCAAGGCCGCGGCGTCACCATTCACCGCGCCGACTGCTCGGTCATCCGGCATCTGCCGCTCGATCGAGCGGCGCGTCTGCTGCAAGCGGGTTGGGGCGGGCAGGACAGCCAGGTGTTCGCCGTCGATATCGAACTCACCGCGCAGGACCGACCCGGCCTGCTGAAAGATGTCGGCGAAATCCTGGCGCAGGAAAAAATCAACGTCGTGCGCGTCAACACCCTTTCCCAGCAAGACACCGCGCGCATGGAATTCACGCTGGAAGTGAAAGACATCGCCCAACTCACCCGCTTCCTCGCCCGCGCCGGCCATGTCCGCGGTATGCACACGGCGCGCCGTAAGTAGTAGCCTTGCAAACATCGCCTCTCAACTCGCACGCAACCTCCACAAAGGAGCTTCAAATGGCACGCAAACTGATCACCCTGGCGCTACTTCTGGTTTCCACCGCTTCGGTTTCCACTCTTGCACAGGCGCAGTCGTCGAGCGCCATCTATAGCGACAAACGCATCGCCATCAACATCTCGCAAGCCGAGAAAAACCAGGTGCTCTACGAGATGCGCGAATTTCTGCACGGCCTGCACAACATCAACCACGCGCTGGCGCGTCAGGACATGAAAGCCGTGGCCATTACCGCGCGGCCGATGGGCTCGCTGCGGGATCGCATGCCCGCCAGTCTGAAAGAGCGCATGCCGGAGGAATTCACGCAATTGTCGATCGCGATGAACGAAGCGTTCCTGACCCTGGCACGCGATGCCGAGAGCAAGGATGAGGCGGGTAAAGACAAGATGCGCCAGGTGCATGAAAACCTGGCCGAAGTGATGACCTACTGCTCAGGCTGCCACGATACCTACCGCTTCAATGTCGTACCGGTGAAGGCGCGCAAGTAGATCTCGTGCTTATCGGGTTGTCACACCCACCCACTAGATGTAGTGGCGCGTGATTTCGCGGCATGGCACCGTAGGTTGGGCAAAGCGAAGCGTGCCCAACAGCGCGCCGGTTCGTTGGGCACGCTTCGCTTTGCCCAACCTACGTCACTACCGGTAGTGGGTGGGTGTGACAACCCGATAAGCACGGTTTGACGGTTAAGTTAGAACGCAGTCAAGCCGAGCAAACCCAGGACCAGCAGGACGATGCCGCCAGTGACCACGTTGCTGTCGGGTTCTTGCAGGTTCTGGCGCACTTCCAGCCGCATCTTCTCGACCTTCATGGTCGGCTCGGAAGCGGGCGTGACTTCCACCAGATAACTGCCGCCGTGAACGGCCTGCATGAACAGCAGGTGTTCCTTGAAAGCCCGATTGCCGTTGGCCGAGTTGCCGGCCTTCAGCGTAATCACCAGCGGCTTGGCCGCCACGCCAGCCTTGAACAGGGTAACGTTGTAGCGGTCCTGTGGCGGCGCCTGTTCGGCCATGCGGGGCGCGATGCTGGCGTCCACATGCAGAATCAATCCGACCGGCGCCATTTCCGGCTGCAATTCGAACGCCGCCGAGCGCCATTTTTCGGCGGACCCTGCCGCCTTGCCCAGCGTCAGCATGACGGTTTGTTTGCCGGTGTAGAACTTGGCGTAGACCCAGTAAACCGGGGCCAGGATCAGGCCGATGACGAGCAGAAGCAGGGAAATGGTTTTCATCCTAAAAACCTCAGTTGACGGATAAATTTATTACGATCCAATGTGTTGCGAGATATCTGTAGGTGCGAATTCATTCGCACCGAAGTCGTTGATTGTGCGAATAAATTCGCACCTACGAGCACTTCAACTGAGGTTTCTAGGTTCATGGTTCGGAACGGTTTGTGGGAGGTTGCGCCGCCGCAGGATCGGCCAGCAGATGGGAAAGGAAGGCGCGCAGTTTGGCCGGTTTGAGCGGTTTGTGCAGCACCGGCAAGTGGCTGGCCTGAATCGCCTGGATGGTATCGGTGGCGGTATCGCCGGTCAGCAGGGCGGCGGGGATGCCGGCGCCGAAGGCATCGCGCAGAAGCTGCACCGCCTCGACGCCGGTATGGCCGTCGCGCAAGCGGTAATCGCACAGGATCAGATCGGGCGCCCGGCCGAGAACCTGCAATTCGCTGCGCACCTGTTCGGCGTCTTCGCCTGCGGCCAGCGCCACATTCCACTGGTCGAAGACCTCCACCATCGCGGCCAGAATGGCTTCGTCATCGTCGATGAAAGCAACCAGCGCATTTTCCAGCGGCAACGCGAAGGCGGTCGATGGCGCGGCGGCCTCGGGTTGCTCCGGCGCGGCCTCGCAACGCGCGAGCGGGAGCGAGAAACACGCACCCAGGCCAGGCTCGGAGCGGACTTGCACGCGACTACCCAGCAGGTGTGCAAGACGGCTGACGATGGCCAGACCCAGACCCAGGCCCTTGTCGCGATGGCGTTCCGGGTTCTCGAGCTGAAAATACTCCTCGAAGATGCGCGTCTGGAATTCGTGCGGAATGCCTTTGCCGTTGTCCCGGACCTCGCAGCGAATCTTATCCCGCCCGACCCGGCGCGCGCCCACCAGCACATGGCCGCGTTCGGTGTTGCGCAGCGCATTGGAGACCAGGTTGGCGAGGATGCGTTCGAGCAGCACCGGGTCTGAATAGCTCCACAAACTATTCGCCGCGAAGCTCAGGCGGATGCCGCGCGCCTGGGCGACAGGCAGAAACTGGCTCGCCACCTGATCGAACACCTTGTTGATCGAAAAACGGAGCGGGCGGGCTTCCACCACGCCGGCATCCAGTTTTGACAGATCCAGCAGCGCATTGAGCAGGCTTTCCATCGCGGCAGCGGAGGTTTCGATGTGCTGCGCGAGACGCCCCGCCTCCCCCCTCGGCACCTGTTCGCGCAACGCCGCGACCAGCAAGGTCAAGGCATGCAGCGGTTGCCGCAAGTCATGGCTGGCGGCGGCGAGAAAACGTGATTTGGCCAGCACGGCCGCCTCGGCGGCCAGTTTCTGGCCGAGCAGTTCGGCGGTGGCAGCCTGGACCCGCAGCGTCAGATCGCGCTGATTCTCTTCCAGCGCCTGCGCCATGCGATTGACGCCGCGTTCGAGCAGGCCGATTTCGCCCTGCGAAGTTTCCGCCGTGCGTTCGGTCAGCTTGCCGTCCGCCAGGTGCGCCACGGTATTGGTGATGTCCAGCAATGGCAGGCTGAGCCGGCCGGACAGACGCCAGGCCAGCAGCAACGCGAACAGCGTGGTGATCAGCGCGGTGCCAGCCGCCGCCAGACCGACCTGCGAGCGCGTCAGTTCGACTGGTGCGCGGCTCAGGCTGACCACCAGATAATGATTGGCCCGGCTGACGGCCGGCGGGTCGAGATACGGGTCCGACTCGCTTGGCGCAGGCAAATGCACCGCCTGCGCGAAGAACAGCATGGCGCCGTTGCGCCAGTGCGGCAGCGGCGCTTTTCCGGTCAGTCTCGGCAGCTTTTCCGCTGGGCCGCTGATCAGCAGCCAATGCGCGCCATCGGTCACCGCGGCCGCCTCGATACGGCGAAAATTGCGTTCGTAGTCGAGCAAGCGCTTGACCGGCGGCAGATTGCCGGAGAACAGGTCGAAAGCGACCGCGTCGGCCAGGTGGCTGGCGCTGTCCTGCCCCTGGCGCTCCAGGGAGTGCTCCATTTCATTGACGCTGCGCTGGGTGAAATAGGCCGCAAACAGGCCGACCGCGAGCAAGAGCGGCATCAACGCGACCGCCAGGATGCGCAGCCGCAGGGTCAAAGCGGGTCGGAAGCGGCTCACCCTGTTTCCGGTTATTTCTTGTGCAAGCCCATTTTCTGGGCTACCAGCACCGCCTCGGTACGGTTGTTGACCATCAGCAGCCGAAAGATCGCGGCCACGTGCAGTTTCACCGTGCCTTCCGTCACTTGCAGGCTATCGCCGATCTGACGATTGCTCAGCCCTTTCGCCAATTCGCGCAGCACCTCGATCTGGCGGGCGGTCAGGGCGGTAGAGTAGTTGTTTTTGGGTTCAGCCGGCGGTTCGGCGGCGGGATGCTCAAGCAGACTGGGCGGCACATAGATGCCGCCTGCCAGCACCCGTTGCAGTGCGGTGAGGATGACATCGCTGGGCGAGGATTTGGTGACATAGCCCAGTGCGCCGGCCTCCAGCAGTTTCCGGATATCCTCGGCCTGCTCGGCGGCCGACAGCACCACCACGGGGATGTCCGGGAAGGCGGCGCGGAAGCGAATGACGCCTTCCAGGCCGGACATGCCCGGCATGTACAGATCGAGCAGGGCCAGATCGACTTCGCGCGCCTTGTGCATGGCGGCGAATGCGGACGGGTAATCGTCCGCCTCGATCAAGGTGACCTTGCGATCAAGTTTGAGGAGTACCGGCTTCACCCCCTCGCGAAACAGCGGATGGTCATCCGCCAGCAGTATCTTCATGCGCCCTCCCGATTATTTTGTTTTTCCGGGTCTATTACGTGCGGCCTTGCAGACCCAGGCGTTGCCAGATTGTCGAGGTTAAACCGGCCTGGTTCAGCGTATAGAAATGCAGGCCGGGCGCGCCGCCGCGCAACAGCTTGTCGCACATGCCGGTGACGAAATCGAGGCCGAACGCCTTGATCGAAGCCGTGTCGTCCATATAGCTCTCCATCTTGCGCGCCAGCCAGCGCGGGATGTCTGCGCCGCACGCGGCGGAGAAGCGCGACAACTGGCTGAAATTGGAGATCGGCATGATGCCGGGCACGATGGGCAGGGTGACGCCCAACGCGGTGCAGTCATCGACAAAATTGAAATACGCGTCCGGGTTGAAGAAATACTGCGTGATCGCCGCATTGGCGCCGGCTTCCGTCTTGCGCTTGAAATTGAGCAGATCGTCGCGGTAACTGTGCGCCTGCGGGTGGGTTTCCGGATACGCCGCCACCTCGATCTGGAACCAGTCGCCGGTTTCCTGGCGAATGAAGCCGACCAGTTCGTTGGCGTAGCGGAATTCGCCCGGCTCGGCCATGCCGGAAGGCATATCGCCGCGCAGCGCGACGATATGGCGGATGCCGTTGGCGCGATAGGTTTCCAGCATTTCGCGAACACTCTCGCGCGTCGAAGCGACGCAAGACAGATGCGGCGCGGCGGCCAAACCTGCGGCCTGAATATCCAGCACCGTTTCCAGCGTGCGGTCGCGCGTCGAGCCGCCGGCGCCGAAGGTCACGGAAAAGAACTCGGGATTGAGCAGCGCCAATTGCTGGCGGGTGTCACGCAGCTTGGCCATGCCCTCGGGGGTCTTGGGTGGGAAAAATTCGATGCTGAAAGTGCGTTCGGTCATGGTGGTGGCGTGGGTGGTCGAAGCAAAAAAGGAGGCGGCCGTTGCAAAACGTTGGATGCGGTCTGGATGCGGTCTGGATGCGGGTCTGGATATTGCCGGGAGAAGCGGGGTTGGGCGCTGCCATTGCTGGCAAGATGCGCTTTATCGATAAACTCATCGCGATAAATTCATCGCGATAAACTCATCGGACACCCGAGTGGATGCTACGCAACGCGCCGAACGGCTGCAACGGTAGGCGATAGTTCAAGCGAAGCGGATGTTCCATACAACTGTAGCGAGAAAACCCATGCATGCCCTCCCCCTCAACTGGTACCCGGTCTGGCGGCGCAACTTTCTGGTCTGGAAGAAGCTGGCGATGCCGTCGCTGCTGGGCAATCTGGCCGACCCGATGCTGTACATGCTGGGCCTCGGCTACGGCCTCGGCGGCCTGCTGAAAGAGGTGGATGGCGTGCCCTACCTCAACTTCCTGGCCGCCGGCACGCTGGCCTATAGCGTGATGAACAGCGCGACGTTCGAGACGCTGTATTCGGCGTTCTCGCGCATGCACGTGCAGAAAACCTGGGAAGCGATCCTGAATACGCCGCTGACCTTGAAAGACGTGCTGCTGGGCGAGCTGTTCTGGGCGACATCCAAGAGCCTGCTGTCGGCGATCGCCATCATGCTGGTGATCTGGACGCTGGGGCTGTATGCCGATTTCGGCATGACGCTGGCGTTGCTGCCGGTGGCGCTGCTGACCGGCTTCTGCTTCGCCGGCATGGGCCTGGCGATCAACGCGGTGTCGCCGAACTACGATTTCTTCCTCTACTACTTCACGCTGGCGATCACGCCGATGATTCTGCTCGGCGGCGTGTTTTATCCGCCCACCGCGCTACCGGTCTGGCTGGCCGGCATCGCCGCCTGGCTGCCGCTGACCCACGCCATCGAGCTGGCGCGGCCGCTGGTGTTGGGACGGATTCCCGAGTCCGTCATGCTGCACGGCCTGGCGCTGATTGCGTATGGCCTGGCGGGGTTCTCGGCGGCGCTGGTGCTGACGCGGCGGCGGCTGCTGAAGTAGGTTGGGCAAAGCGCAGCGTGCCCAACATTTCACGCTCCGATGTTGGGCACGCTGTGCTTTGCCCAACCTACAAAACTTCCACAGCGCTACCGATTCACTCCTTCCGATTGCTCCCCGCCACCAGCCGATATTCCACCAGCCGGCATTCCAGCGGCCCGTTGTACAGCGGGATGCGGCGGCTGGCTTGCAGGCCGATGCGTTTGGGCAGCTCCGGGTCGGCGGAGAGCAGGAAAACCGTCCAACCGGGGAAGTGCTGCTTCAGGTTGTCGCCGATGGCTTTGTAGAACACGCCCGGGTCTTCCTCGCCGCTCATCGGCAAATCCATGCGCACGCCGTAGGGCGGGTTGCTGACGATGTAGCCGCTCTCCATAGGCGGATCGACGTTGAGGAAATCGGCTTCCATCAGGCGCACGCAATCGAACAGGCCGGCGGCGCGCAGGTTGAGGCCGGCGGCGCGAATCATCGCCGGGTCGATGTCGGAGCCGAAGATCGGCAGCGGCTCGCGTTCCAGCACGGCGGCTTCGGCGTCCTTGTGCAGACGCAGCCATTCCATGCGGTCGAAGGTTTTCAGATTCTCGAAGGCGAAGTGGCGACGCAGGCCGGGCGCGATATTGAGCGACATCAGCGCGGCTTCCAGCAGGATGGTGCCGCCGCCCATCATCGGGTCGAACAGCGGCGTGCCCGGCGTCCAGCCGGACAGCAGCAGCATGCCGGCGGCGAGGTTTTCGTTCAGCGGCGCGCCCGAGGGCTGCACGCGATAGCCGCGCCGGTTCAGCGGTTCGCCGGACAGGTCGAGGTACAGCGTGTAGCGGTCGGAGCTGAGAAACAACGTCAGCGGGATATCCGGCTTGCGGGTATCGACACTGGGCCGCTCGCCGGTGGCTTCGCGGAAGCGGTCGCAGATCGCGTCCTTGATGCGCAGGCTGACGAAATTGAGACTGGGCAGCGGGCTGTTCTTGCCGACGGTGGTCACCGCGATGGTGCGATTGACGTCGAACCAGGACGGCCAGTCCAAGGCGAGTGCGGCCTGGTAGAGGTCTTCCTCTTTCTTGTAATGGCCTTCGCCGACCCGCCACAAGACGCGAATCGCCAGCCGGCTCCACAGGTTGATCTTCCAGCCGGTCGGCATGTCGCCGATGAAACCGACGCCGCCGGAGGCGGGCACGATGTCGGTCGCGCCCAGGTCGTGCAATTCCTTGCACAGTTCCTCTTCCAGGCCGCGCGGGCAGGAGGCGAAGAACTGGTAGCCGACCGGTGCGCGATACGAGGAACGTGGCTGCGCGGCGGGCTTGTCGTGGCGCGGTCGGTCGTAAGACGGTTTTGAGGGGGTTGAGGGTTTTGAATAGGACGGCCTATCCAGCTCGGCCCGCGTTTCCGGGCTGATTTCGCGCCGGCGCGGGTTGGCTGGCAAATTCGACAAACTGCCCGATTTGCGCTCCGGCGCTACAGCGGCGGGGCGATCCGGGCGCGCTGCATTGTCACGTTCCGAATAACCGGAACGGCCCGAGGTTCTGCCGCGTCCGGTCGCTTCGGTGCGGTCATCCGATTTGCCGCTGAAGTCAGGCCGATCGGGGCGCTCGGGTCGGTGTTCAGGCCGGCGCTCGGATTGATCCGGGCGTTCGGCGCGTCGAGGCTTGTCGGCATACGCAGACCGAGGCGGCCGCTCGGCCGCTTCGGGACGCTCCCGCCTGGAAATGGTCGGCGCCGATCCCTCACCCGCTCTTTTCGGCGTATCCGGCGAGGCTACCCGCGTGCGCGGCGTATGGCGGCCACGCACCGGCGGACGCCAGCCGGCGTCTTCTTTTTTAGCGGCATCGCCGCCGGCATCGGGTTTAATGCCGAGCGTGTTGCGTTTGGGTTTGGGTTTACTGGACTTATCGGATGACGAAGACAAGGGAATTCCTCAAGAAACTGAAACCCAGCCCGGTCACGGCAATTCTGATCGGGCTGATCGTGTACCTCTGGTTCCGGCCGCCGGCCGCTGTGGACGACCTGGCCTATGCCGCGCCGGATGTGCCCGCTCTGCCGGGGAAGCGCCTGAGCGACCTGCGCGGCAAAGTGGTGCTGGTGAATTTCTGGGCCACCTGGTGCCCGTACTGCCGCCACGAAATGCCGGCGATGCAGGCGTTCTATCAAGACAACAAGGCGAAAGGGTTCGAGATTGTCGCCTACAGCATCGATAAAACCCAGACCGAGGTGGATGCCTACCTGCGCGCCGAGGGTTATACCTTTCCGGCGCCCCTGGCCTCGAACGAGGTAACCGCCGCATTTGGCGGTGTTGCACGGGTACCGTTGTCATTCATCATCGACCGCAACGGCATCGTGCGCCACAAGATCGACGGCCAGGTTCATGCCGGCCGGCTCGACGATCTGATCACACCGCTGCTTCAGGCGCCGATGCCTCAGGCGCTGCCACCTGCCTCATCTCACTGAGCAGGCGTTCCATCTCACGCCGGTAGTAAAAGAAATCCATCTCCGGGCTGGGCACACCAAGACGGGTAGCGACGGCGGAAATCTGTCCGCGATGATGGGCGTAATGCGTGAACAGGTGGGTCAGGACGTCGCGCACCCACATCGAGCGAGATTTGCTATCGCTGCCGGTGAATACGATCTGGGTATCGAAGAACTCCGGCGACTGCGCCTCCAGCCAGGTTTGCAACTTGCGGGTTTCGCGCCGCAGGGCGATCTTGAGTTCACGCCAATCCGGGTTGTTGATGCACTTGAAGTTCACCGCCAGGCTCTCGCCTTGCAGGCGCGCCAGCCAGAGCTGGCTGACCAGCAACATGTGATCGACGGTGTGGTGAATGCTGTTGAAGAACAGGCCTTGATCGCTGTCGATGGCATCGGGCTGAAGATAATCCAGCGCCGTGAACAACACCTCATTGGCCCAGTGTTGATAGTCGGATTGCACGACAAAATGACTTTTCCACGCGTACATAGTGCTTTATCCCCCAACAGTTCGGTTATTCGGCAGCAGCCGAAAACCGTTCGAAGCGAACTATAGCCAATCCGCCCCGCACTTGTTCACTTTGAACCGGTTTCCCAGATCAGCCGTTTGGCCATCTCCGGCGTCGTTTCGATGTTGCCGTCGGCGGCGATGAATAGCGCCTCGACGATGCCCATCTTGCCGGCGAGACGCCGCCATTCTGATGGCCCGCCGATGAACAACGGCTTGCTGGCGACATCGGACAGCGTGCCGGCATGCGCGCCGCGGGCGATCACCGTCACCGCCTGCGTCTGCTTCGCCGGCCAGCCGGTACGCGGGTCGATCAGGTGGCAATAGCGTTGGCCGTCCACCTCGAAAAAGCGCTGGTAATCGCCGGACGTGCCGATCGCCTCGCCATCATGCAATTCCAGCGTCGCCAGCGCACCGGCGCGGCGCGGATGCTGAATGCCGACCTTCCAGGGCTGGCCGCCTTTTTGCCCGAGCGCCAGGATGTTGCCGCCGATGTTGATCAGCGCGTTGTCGACGCCCTGACGCTTCATGGTCGCCGCCGCCAGATCGAGCGCATAGCCCTTGGCATAACCGCCCAGATCGAGCCGCACCGCCGGGTTGGCGCCGCTCAGCATCAAGCCGTCGATGCGCAGGTCGGCCATGCCGGGCTGCGCCTTGACCAGACGTTCGATTTCTTGCGGGTCCGGCAAGCGCGGCTCGAAGGTATCGGAATGAAAGCCCCACAGCCGCACCAGATTGCCGATGGCTGGGTTGAACAGGCCTTCCGACAACGCCGACAGCCGACTCGCATCTTGCAGAATCGGAATCAGCTCGGGCGGCAGCGGAGCCGTTGGCGGCTTGCCAGGCTGCGCCAATGCGAGGATGCCGTTGATGCGTTCCAGCGCGCCCGGCTGCCAGGCATGCAAGGTCTGGTGCATCGCGTCGAAATCCTTCAGCACCTGATCGGTGACCCGCTTCGCCTTGGCGGCATCCTCGCCATAAACGGTGATTTCGACCAGCGTACCGAACACGTAGGACTGCTGTTTGTGCAGCTTTTCGCCGCAACCGGAGAGAAAAAAAGCAGCTAGTAGCAAGAGTAGGTTGGGCAAAGCGCAGCGTGCCCAACAGCACCGGTCAATGTTGGGCACGCTGCGCTTTGCCCAACCTACAACTACGTCGTTCACGCCAGCCCTCTCACACGGCTCTCCAGCGCATCCAAAAACATCGCCGCCACATCGAAGCCGGTCTGCTGGGTGATTTCCTGGAAACAGGTCGGGCTGGTCACGTTGACCTCGGTCAGGCAATCGCCGATCACATCCAGCCCGACCAGCAAGAGTCCGGCAGCTTGAAGGTGCGGCCCGAGCGCGCGGGCGATTCCCCAGTCCCGCTCAGTCAACGGCCGCGCCACGCCGGTGCCGCCGGCGGCCAGATTGCCGCGCGTCTCGCCCTCGGCCGGAATGCGCGCCAGGCAATACGGCACCGCCTCGCCGTCGATGACCAGGATGCGTTTGTCGCCGTTTTTGATCTCCGGCAGATAACGCTGCGCCATGATGGTCTCGGCGCCGTTGCGGGTCACCGTTTCCAGAATCGCGCCCAGATTGGGATCGTCCGGGCGCAGACGGAAGATCCCGCTGCCGCCCATCGCGTTGAGCGGCTTCACCACGATGTCGCCCTGCTCGGCCAGAAACGCACGAATCAGCGCGGCATCGCCGCTCACCAAAGTCGGCGCGATGAATTGCGGAAAACGGGCGATGGCCAGCTTCTCGTTGTAATCGCGCAGCGCTTGCGGCCGGTTGAACACCCGCGCGCCCTGCCGCTCGGCCATCTCCAGCAGCCAGGTGGCATAGAGATAAGCCTGATCGAACGGCGGGTCGGTACGCATGATCACCGCATCGAACGACGCCAGATCGCGCCATTCGGACTCGCCTGCGCCGAACCAGGGATCGCTGCCGGTGAGCATGATGGCCTGCATCCGTCCAACGACCTTGCCACTTGTTTTTCCACCAGACCAGGCCAGATCGCCGGCCAGCATGGCGCACAACCCATGCCCGCGCCGCGCCGCCTCGACCATCATCGCGTAGGTCGAATCCTTGTAAGTCTTGAAGGTCGCCAGCGGGTCGGCGATGAAGAGGAGGTTCATGCCTTGGGTTCCGTCTGCTCCAGCTCCAGCGCCGCCGCCAGCGCCGCCAGACGGGCCAGCACGCCGTAGGTGTAGAAGCGGTTGACCGGCGCGTCGGGGCGCAGGCCGCAGTCGCAGAAGCTGCCGATCTGGTCGAATGCCAGCGGTACGAAATGCATGCCGGCAGCGTTGAGGTTCTCGTCGATGCCGCGGCTGGTGTGGACGCGGTAGAAGCCGCCGATGACGAAGTGGTCGATCATGTAAACAACCGGCTCGGCGACGGCTTCGTTGATGCTCTCGAAGGTCGGCACGCCTTCCTGCACCAGCACCTGAGTGACTTCCAGGCCCTCCTTGACCACCGCCATCTTGTTGCGTTGTTTGCGGTTCAGGTCGCGCACATCGTCGGCGGATTTCACCGTCATGATGCCCATGCCATAGGTGCCGGCATCGGCTTTGACGATGACGAAGGGTTCCCGGTCGATGCCGTATTCGGCATATTTGAGGCGGGTTTTGGCGAGCACTTCCTCGACGTGATGGACCAGGCAGTCTTCACCCGATTTTGCGTCCCCGCGGGCCTGGAAATTCACCTCGCCACAGTTGGCGTGATACGGATTGATCAGCCACGGGTCGATGCCAATCAAGGCGGAAAACTCACGCGCGACCTGATCGTAGGCGGCGAAATGGTTGGATTTTCGCCGCGTCGCCCAGCCCGCGTGCAGCGGCGGCAGCATGATCTGAGCCGGATCCAGCCCTTGCAGAATCGCCGGCGCACCGGCGGAAAGGTCGTTGTTGAGCAGGATGGAACAGGGCTCGAAGCGCGCGTGGTGTTTGGATTCTGGATCGAGCAACAGCCGGTCGCCTTCGCGCCGCACCGGCTCCAGCGTCAGTTGGCCGCCGTCCGGCAGGTCCAGCGTCAGCGGCTCTTGCAGGTCCGGAATCAGGCTGCCGAAACGCACCGTCAAACCGGTCTTGCGGATGATGTCGGCCAGCGCGGCGACGTTTTGCAGATAGAACAGGTTGCGCGTGTGGTTCTCGGGAATGATCAGGAAGCGGCGCGCATCGCCGCACATCTTTTCCACCGCCACCTGCGCCGCCTGCACCGCCAGCGGCATGAAATCCGGGTTCAGGTTGTTGAAGCCGCCCGGGAACAGGTTGGTATCCACCGGCGCCAGCTTGAAGCCGGCATTGCGCAGATCGACCGAGCTGTAGAACGGCGCGGCATGTTGCATCCATTGGCGGCGGAACCAGTGTTCGATGTCGGTCTGCGCCTCGATGACATGGCGTTCCAGTTCCAGCAAGGGACCGGTAAGTGCAGTAGTGAGGTGAGGGACCATGACGGCGCAGCGAGATAGAAACAGGGCGAAGTTTAGTCGCGTATATCCCCGGGAGGATGCCCGCTTGCAGGCCGAATGGATTCGGGTAGCCCCCGTCGTAGGGCGGGAAAGTTAACGCGCCACCAATTCCCGGGCTTTCTGCTGGGCGAATTCGCGCAGTTCGCTGCTCAACCGGGTTTGCAGGGCGCGCTGATAGGCGGCGGCGGCTTCAACTTTCTCGCCGTTTTGTTCCAGCGCGACGGCGAGGCCGATCCACCAGTTGCCACGCTCCGCCTGGCCTCCTTGCGCCGGGTTCGGGCGCAACGCCTCGCGATAGGCTTGGGCGGCGTCTCCCGGCTTGCCGAGTTTGGCCAGCGTGCTGGCATAGAGGCCCCAGTTGGCGGTGTCGGGGCGTTTCCCGAGTCCGGTTTTCAGGATGGCTGCGGCTTGTGCATAGTCGCCGCGTTGCAGTTGCAGTTGCGCCAGGCTGCGCGGGTACCAGGGATCGTTCGCTTGCAGCGCCAGCCCTTCGCGCAACAGCGTTTCGGCGCGGGCGCCATCGCCTGCTTCCAGAACCAGCGCGATCAGACTCTGGCGTGCGCCGGCATGCGCCGGGTCCAGGCGCAACGCGCTTTCCAGCTTGTCCTGTGCGTCGTGGTTACGGCCTTGTTCGAGCAAGCGGCTGGCTTGCCGCCAAGCTTCTTCGGCCTGGGCTTGCGGCGTCAGCGGTTTGATTTCCTTGACCACCTGAGCTTTGGCAACTTCGGGTTGGCGTAACTCGGGCGGGCGCGGCTCAGGCAAACGGGTATCGAGACGCGGCTTCGCAATGATGGTTGCCGGTGCGGACGCTTCGACGGTTGGAGCGTTGGCGGAAGGCGCTTCGCTTGAGCGAGGCCGTTGCGCTTCAGCGCTTACGGACTCGGCCTCCCCCTTGCGGGGATTCCGCCCTACGTGGGCTGGCTCCGGCAATGGGCTGAGCTGCTGTGACAACTGAAGTTGCGGCGCGGTCTCGACCGGCGTCGACAAGGCTGGCGGAGGGGAGGGAATGGCTGCACGCGGGGCGGGCGCGGCCGGCCAGAACCACCAGGCCGCTGCCGCCAGCATCGCCCCAGCGAGCAACAACCAGGGCCAGCGCGGCGCGGCGGCATCACGCTGATTGATGGCGATCACGCCGCTCGGCACGCTGGTATTGGCGCCCTGGCGGTCGAGATCCTTCAGCACCTGATTGATGACGCTCATGCCGCGCTCAGAAAATATTGCCACCAGGGCGCCCGCGCGCCCGGCGTATCGCGTGCGGCCAGGCGGGCATGGCGCGGCGCGGCTTCGCGCGCGCCTTCGCCGTAGGCCAGCAACAGGGATTTGTGCGCCAGGATGTTGAGCAGGCGCGGCACGCCCTGACTGAGGCGATGCAGTTTTTTCGCGGCAGCGGGCGTGAACAGCGGCCCGGCGGCGCCCGCCTGGGTGACGCGATGCATCAGGTAAACCGGGGTTTCGTGCGCGGCCAGCGGCGTGATGCGTTCATGGAAGGCGATGCGGCTTCTGATCTGGCGCACCGACGGGTCGGCCAGGCGCACATCGAGTTCCGGCTGGCCGAACAACACGATCTGCAACAGCTTGCGCTTCTCGGTTTCCAGATTGGTGATCAGGCGCAACGCTTCCAGCGTTTCCAGCGGCATCGCTTGCGCTTCGTCGATCAGCGCCACGGCGGGCTTGCCGGCTTGCGCCAGTTCGAGCAGGCGTATTTCCAGCGCCTTGGTGAGGCCATAAGCGATGCTGCGTTTGACGATGTTGCCACCCTCGCCGCCGAGTTCGGCGAGCAAGGCCTGATTCAACGCCGCCGGCGATAGATGCGGGTTGGGAATATAGGCGGCGGCCCAGCCCTTGCTTTCCAGTCGATTGAGCAGATAGCGGCACAGCAGGGTTTTGCCGGAACCGACTTCGCCGACGATCTTGATCAGCCCCTCGCCGGAATCCAGCGCCACCAGCAAGGTGTTGAGCGCCGCCTGGACGCCGGCGCCGGGGAAGAAATAGCCGGTGTCGGGAGTCAGGCCGAAGGGGAATTCTTTCAGGCCGAAATGGGTTAGATACATGTCATTTCGTAGGTTGGGCAAAGCGCAGCGTGCCCAACATCGCCGCCAAGCGTTGGGCACGCTGTGCTTTGCCCAACCTACGGGGTGTAGACGCCATCAACGTGGCTCTGGCGCGGCAGAAAACTCCTGCAAGCGCGCGCTGGCATCGCGCACGCCTTGCATCCAGTCCGACTGCTGTTTGATCAGCGTCGGCTTGAGCAGAATCACCAGTTCCTGCTTCTGGCGCAATTTGTTGGTGTTCTTGAACAACCAGCCTAAGCCGGGAATGTCGCCGATGCCGGGCACGCCGCTGCCGGCATCGCGCGACTCGCGCTTCATCAACCCGCCGATGGCGGCGATTTCGCCGTCTTTCAGGCGCACGATGCTATCGGTTTCCGAGACGCTGCTTTTCGCCAGCGGCAATTTGTAAGTCCCCTGCTGAGTCCCCAGGTCGATGGATTTTTCGTCGGTGACGACCTGGCTGACCGAGGGATGCACATGCAGGATGATGTTGTCGGCATCGTCGATCTGCGGCGTCACGTCGAGCGCGATGCCGGAGAAGAACGGCTGCGTGGTGACGCTGGTCGAGGTGGTCGTGGTGGTGCCGCTGGTGGATGGCGTGCTGGTGATCTGGGTGATGAAGAACTCGTCGGTGCCGACCTTGAGCACCGCCTTCTGGTTGTTGATGGCGGCGATGCGCGGACTGGACAGCACCTGCACCTGGCCCTGGCCTTCCAGGAAGTTGATCAGTGCGGAAAAATTCCTGGTCTGGAACGCCAGGCCGAAGGTGCCGGCCGATGTCGTGGTGGCGCCTGCGGCAGCGGGTAAACCGACGCCCAGCATGGCGGACAGGTTGGTCGCCGGCGCAGCGCCTGGAGCGGGGAAAGCGCTGGTCGTCGCGCCCTTCGACGCGTTATGCACGCCGTTGTTGAACATCGCCCAGTTGATGCCGCTCTGCGCGTTTTCGTTCAGCGTCACATCGATGATCTTGGCCTCGATCATGACCTGGCGTTCGACCTGTATGCGCGCGGCTTTCAGATATTCGTTCACTTGCCGCTGCTCGATGGGCAACGCGCGCACCATCAACATGCCGGTATGCGGGCTGACGCCGACGCTGCGCCCGCTCGGGCAGTTGGTGGCCGTCGCACTCGGGCCGGCAATCTGGCCGGTAGTCGGACTGGCGGCAACCGAACAGCCGACCAGCATGCCCACGGAAGCCTGCAACTCGCCCCAGAAGTCGCTCGCCACCGAGGTCGTCACCCGACTGCTATCGACTTGCGTGCTGCCGCTGCCGGACTTCGCGCCGGCATCGGCGATCGAACCGGAAATCACGCGCAATTCCGACTTGCCCTGGCGCAACGACGCCGGGTAGGCAATGGAATAGAAGCGGGTTTGCGCGGTCAGCGGCTGCACGAAGATCCGGTTGCCGTCGATGCGGTATTCGTAGCCATACAGCTCGCGCAGCGCATCCATCGCCTCGGGCACGTTCACATCCTTCAGGTTGACGGTGATGCTGCCGGCAACCTCCGGGTGCAACAACATGCTGTAACGGGTGCCGGAGGCGATGCCGAGGAATACTTGCTGCGCCGGTGCGGCGTTCACCGCCAGATCGAAACGCGCTTCGGCGGCTTGAGCGGCACTTTTCGGCAGTTCCAGCCGGGTCTGCGGCGCCAGTGCGGCTTCGACGGCAGCGGGCAGGGACTTGGTTTCTGATTTAGGTTTCGGCGCTTCAGCGGCCTTGTGCAGTTCGTCCTGAATCAGCGGCAGGACCGGCTTTTCCTTGACCTGGGCGCAGCCGGTCAAGGCCAGGGCCAGCACCAGACAGACAAGACCGGTTTGCGCGTGGGGGGATTTCAGCTTGTTCATCATTTCTTCTCCATGCGCGCTTTGGTAGGTGCATTGGCAGATGCCTTGGCGGGCGTCTTGACCACTTCCGGCAGCCATTTGAGCTGCCGCATACTCGTTCGGGACTTGCCACTTCCGGGGATGGCAATCCAGACGCCGTTGGTGTCGATCCTGACCACCTTGCCATCGGCCAGCGGATCGCCTGGCCGCACGATCTGGCCATCGACCACGGCATAGGGTTTGGCTCCCATGAGAAACAGGCTGGACACGACCAAGGGGGCGTCCTGCGGGGTTTGCGCGACCGCGCCGGGCTGTTCGGAAAAACCCTGCGGCGGCCGGGTCGGGTCGGCGCTATCGGCACGCGCTGCGCCAGTTAGCAGCAACGCGACGAACATCGAAGCGATCGGTCTGCGTAGAACGGATCGTAGGGCGGATCGTAGGGCGGAAAAGCGCAGCGCCTTCCGCCAACGCTCGGTGCATACGGCGGAAGGCGAGCCGCTTTTCCGCCCTACGATCTTGCCTACAGTCTGATCGGCAAGGTTCAAACGGTCAGCCATGTCCGCTCCAGACTCAGGGTGTAGAGGGTCAGCGTCAGGCTGATGTCGGGATGCGCGCTGGCATCGAGTTCGGCCCGCGCCCAATAAAAGCCGACCGGCAAGCGTTCCAGCTTTTCCATGTATTGGGTCAGCGCGGCGTAGTTGCCGACCAGAGTCAGCTTGACGCCATGTTTGAACAGCGGAGTCGTTGGCGCGGCTTGCACTTTGTCGGGCTCTTTAGCCGACTGCCCGACCGCCTCCGGCGCCAGGGTGTTCAGACTGACCAGACGCAAGCCGGGCTGATCGGCCGACATGCCTTGCAACACGCGCACCATGTCCTTCGGGGCCACCAGACGGGCTTGCAGGCTGGCGGCGGTTTGCTGGCGTGCGTTCAAGGCCTGCTGCGCGCGCTCCAGGCGCAGCCGGGCGGCCTGATCGGGATCGGGCTGCCCGGCGCGCAGCGTCAGCGCCTGCTCGGCCTCGACCAGCTTGGCGCTGGCCTGGGTGATTTTTTCCCGTTCTTCCTTGCGGGCGTATTCCTGCGGCGACAACAGCAAGGTGTCCACGACCGCCCAGATGCCGGCCAACAGCAGGATGAACAGGATGGCCCGCTCGCGCAGCGTCAGCGCATCGACTTTCTTCAGCTTGTCAGTCAAGGCGCTCATGGCGTACCCGGTTTTACGGCGGACAGGGAATTTGGCGCGGCCGCTTCCGGCAGGCGCGCTTGCAGCGAGAACTCCAGATAGCGCGGCTCCAGGCTACGCCCGGCCTGGCCGGCTGGCGGTAACGACGCATTCGCAGCCGCCGCTGCATCCACCGGCGGATGCACATCCAGCACGGCGAAAGACAGGCCGACAAGCAGCGGTTCGCGACGCAAGCCGGCGATCAGCCGCGCCGGCTCGGAACCGCTGCGGGCGCGGCCGCGCAGATCCATCGCGCGGCCGCCATCCGCGATGGTCACGCCGGTCAGCCAGGCGCCGGAACCGGCCGTGCGCGCCAGCGCCCGGAATTGCGCCGAGTAGCCGGTTTCAGAACCCAGTTCGCCGCCGGCAATGGCGTCTTGCGCTTGCTGCAGCGCATGCACCCGGGCTTCCAGCGACTGCGCCTCAAGCGCCAGATTCGGATCGGCCTGGCGGGCGCCCGGCGCGCTGGCCGCGATCTGGCGGGCGACCGCATCGGCGCGTTGCTCGACCTGTTCAACCTGCTGCCGCAACTGCTTCAGTTGCCAGCCATTCCAGGCATAGAGCGCCAGCAGGCCAAGCAGAAAAACCACGCCGCTAATCGCCATCTCGCGTGCCGGCAGGATGATTTTTGGCGGCCGGAACTCGGTTTGGTAGAGGTTGATCTGCTTCATCGCGCGGTGTCCGAGCTTTCCGCCCCTGGCCGCAATGCCGCGCCGAGCAAATGGAAGGCGGCGTTTTGCACCTGCGTGTCCTGGAGTTGTATCTGGCCGGTGAAATCGAACACCCGGCCCAGATCCAGGCTTTCCGCGCCGATCGGCAGGTATTCGCTCAAGCGACGCAGCAGCGCCTGCGCTTGTGCGGCCGGCGCCAGATAAAGCTTGGCCAGGGGAAACCAGGAATATTGACGTTCAAAGTAATCCACCGAACGCTGGCTTTCCATCGCCACCTTGTCGAGCAGCGCCTCGCCGCTGGCGCCCCGCCCCTCGATGCGCCGCGACAGGATCAGGTTGGCGCCGAAACTGAAGGTGAGCAGGCCGTTTTCGCCATCGAAATGCAATACGGCCACGGCGTAGTCGGCCGGCGCGACACGCATCGCCAGGTTGTGCTGGGCGGTCTCGCGGATGTCGATCACGTCAAGTTGCAAGCCGGCGTCATGGTAGGGCTGCACCAGCGCACGCACGGCCTGCGCTTGCGCCGCCACCACATACAGGCTCGGCGGATGGCCGCTGCCGCCGGGCACCGGCAAGTGGTCGAGCACGGCGTCGTCGATATGGAAATTGAGCAAATCCTTCACTTTCCAGCGGATCGCGCTCTTGATTTCATCCTCCGGCACGCTCGGCGCTTCCACCATCATGGTCTGGTAGTGCTCCTGGCCGAGCAGCGCGATCAGGGGCGAATGCTTGATGCCGGCCTCCGCTGCGACCCGGTTCAGCAAATCCGCAGAAAACTGCATATTTTCGTGCTGCGAAAAAGCAAGCACGCGCACCCGTTCGCCTGCGCCCTGCACAAGCAAGGCCGCTGTACCGCTCAGATAGTGCGACAACACGGCATGAGCGCGACTATGGGCTCGGGATTTGAGCCAATTCATCGGCTTGTCTGATTCGGGTTCATGTTCCGCGCGAGATTACTGCGATAAGCCATTGTCATGTCAATAAATTTCCCGACGAATGATGACCTTGTCCGCGCCTTTGCGTTTGCCGAAGGCGACGCGCGCACGCGGGTTGTCGTCGAACAGATCGACATCGCCGCCCTGATCGACGCCATCCCAGTTGTATTTCAGCCAGTTCGGCGCGCCGATCACCAGGTCCAGGTAGCCGAAATTGCCGCCGCCCGGCGCGGATAAACGCAGATTGCCGTTGCCGGCGGCGAGGGTGGCGTTGAAGCTGGCCGTGGTCTCCCCGCTGGCGAGGTGGTTGTCGGCGCTTGCCGTATAAAACGTGAGGCTGGGCGTGGTCAGCGCGGTGCAGTTGTCCGCCGTGTTGGCCACGAAGCCCTGGCCGTTCCAGTATTGCGCGGTGAGCGGCACCGGCAGCGGCAGCAGTTCCGAACCGACGGCATGGCTCAAACGCAGGCGGCCGAAGCGGAATTGCGCGTCGGTCGCGGTGGCGGCATTGGCGTCGTCGAAACCGATACCGCTGTGCTGCCAGGGATTGCCGGCGTGGATCACGCCTTCGCTGTCGGCGACGCTGGCGGCGAGCGTGAGGCTGGCGTCGAATGGGGCGGCCAGGGCGGTGCGGGCGAACGCCAGGCCGCCGCCGCCAGCCGGGTCGCCGACGCTGAAAACAAGGCTGCCCTGGCCGCTGCCCAGGTCGCTGACGCTGACCGCGGGCAAGCTGCCGACGACGGCGAGCGTGCCGCTGGCCGCGCTCCAGGCCTGGCCGCTCACAGTGCCGGCGGCGAGCTTGAACAGGCTGCCGGTGTAGTTGAGGGTAGTGGCGCCCGCGTAGTTGCGCGCGATGACGGTCCATACCGGCGAGGCGCCCAAACCCGTGCCGAAGCCGAACGGCTGACCCAGGTAGCTGAACGTGCCGCAGGCGGGGGTGAAGGTCGGGGTGTTGGCGCTGATATCGAAGTGGTCGGGCACGAAGCGGCCGATATCGATGGCGCTGGCGCAGACGTGGAAGCCGGCGCAACTGGCGGCCGTGTCGTCGCTATCGACGCTGGCGTAGCCGGTATCGCTGAAGGTCGCCGCAATCGCCCCCGCTTCGCTGTAGCTCGCCGTGCTGCTGGCGGCGGTACCGGCGCTGGCGCTGAACGCGCCGGCGTTGAAGGCGCCCGCCACACAGCCGCTGGCCGGGAGGACGCAAGCGCTGCTCGCCGTCGGGCTGCCGTCGTAGTTGGAAGTGATGGCATTGCTGGCGTTGTAGCCGGTGACCCGCACGCTGAACGGGCGTCCGGCCTTGTGGATCGCGCCGCCGCTGGCGCCGGTATTGGCCAGCAGTGTCGATCCCGCCGTCTGCCAATCGGCATGGCTGGCGATGGCGCTGAGCGTGGCCGGCTTCACCGCGAAGTTGTCCGCCGAACAGGCGGTGACGGTGGCAGCGCCGGTCGCCGGGTAGCGCATGCGCACGCGCACGTCGCGCCAGGAATTCGCCACCGCGCCCATCGCCGCAGTGACCTTGCCGGCAGCCAGGGTGACCGTGCCGACACTGAGCGTCGTGCCGCTGGTCGGACAGTTGTTGGCATCCCGCGCCACACCGGTGGCGTTATTGGCGAGCAGGTCGAGCAGCACATCGCCCGTGGCGGCGCTGTCCTGGGCGGTACGCGCGGCGTTGAGGGCGTAGATATCCAGGCTGAACGCGGCGCCCGCCGTTTTCGTGGCGATCTGGCCGCTCACCGCGTTGGCGCCGACATCCACCGCGTTGAGGGCGGCGGGGCCGCTGGGCGCGCCGGCGCAGCTGACGGTTTCCACCATGTCCGCCGCGATCTGGGCGCTGCTGATCGTGCCCTTGTATATCTTGAGATTGTCGAGCTTGCCGCTCCACTTGTAATCGCCACCCCAGCCCGCGCCGGCGCCGATGCCTGCCGACGTGGTGGCCGATCTTGCGTTCTGGCCGGCATAGGAGGTCAGGCTCTTCTGCACGCCATCGAGGTATAGCGTGCTCTTGGTGACATCGCCGTTGTTGAACACCGCCGCGACATGGTGCCAGCCATTGGCCAGCCCGGCGGCGGTGACGCCATAGACATCGCCATTGCCGGTGTTGAAGCCGATCACGCCGGCGCCCATGTTCGAGCGGTACTTGGATACGGCCAGGTCGTAATAGACGCCTCCCCAACTGAACGGCATGGTGAAGTTTTGCGTATGGAAGCCGCCATCCCAGTACATCCAGAACGACACGCTGTTTTTCGCGTTCGCCGCAGTGTCGATATCGAGTCCCGCAGGCGTGGCGAACCAGCCGGCTTTGTTGAAATTGCCGGCCTTGCAGGTATCGGGCTTGGCGTTCGCGGCCGGCGCGGATTCCTGCGTCACCGTTCCCCGCAGCGTGGCATGCTTGTTGCGGCCGGAACTGTCATCGAGCAGGTCGCTGCCGCTCCAGGTGTCGTCGAACCTGTAATGGGCGATGAGGCTCGCGGCGAAGGGGCAACTGCTCCGAGCCGCGCTGTCCGGATAGTCCGGCGTAACCTGGACGCCCGCCGCGGTGCTCCAGAAGTTGCCGCTGAAGCTGTATGAAGAACCGGAAAACCCGCCCGCGTTATTGCCCCGCCCGCTCATCAGGCAATTGCCGGAGAGGCTGACGTTCGCGCGTCCATCGGCATGGATGGCCTTGTCGCCGGTATTCCGGATGCGGCTGTCGCGGATGCTGCCACTGGCGTTTTCGGCGATGTCGATGCCGTAGCTGGGCAGATTGGCGATGTCGACAGCGGTGATCGTGAAGTTGTTGCCCTCGATCTCGATGCCCTTGTCATTACCGGTAATACTGACCCTGTCGATGCTGGCGCCGCTGCCCTCGACCTTGATCGCCGGGTTGCTGGCATTCGGCGCATTGACCGCCAAGTTGCGCAGAATGACGTTGTTGCCCTCGATCTTGATGGCGCGGGTATTGGCGCCGGTGACGTTGACCGTCAGGTTTTCCAGCGTGACGTTGTTGCCGTCGATCTTCACGCTGTTGTCGTTGCCCTGGACGATGACGGCAGCCGGACTGCCGCTGCTGCCCTGAAGGACGAGGTTGTTCACCTCTATCTCCAGATTTTCCGCATAAGTGCCATCGCCGATGGCGATGATGTCGCCGCTGCGCGCGGCGTTGATGGCCGACTGAATACGGTTGTAGGCGCAGCCCGAGGGGCAGACGTAACGCGTGGCGGCCTCGGCGCCCGACGTCAGGCAAAGCACCAGCCAGAGGACGATCAGGCGCGGGGTCATCGTTCCACCAGCGCGCGCACCTGCCGCTCCGCATATTCCGGCAGGGTCGGTGCGGTATTTGGGCAGGCGCCGGCGGCCGGCTGGTTACAGGCGACGCTGGTGATTCGATAGTGCGTCACCGCCAGGCCGCCTTCGTCGGCGGCATACGGCGTGCATGTCACAGATGCCGTGAAGCGGGATAGTTGGCCGCTGAAGGTCAGCGTCTGCGTCGCGCAAGCGCCGCTCGTCCGCGCCGCGTAAATGCCCGCCTCCAGTCCGGCCTCGGCGGTGCGGTAGGCCCGCTCGCCCTCGATCGCCAAGGCATCCTGCGCCTGCGTCGCCACGGTGAGCTGCATCATCCAGGCAGCCAAGCCGCCCAGCACCACCAGCAGGAAGATGGCGGCGGGCAGCGCGAAACCGCGCCCCGATTTCTCAAGCGTTGTGGATGGCATTCAGCGCGAGCGCGGATTGGACCCGCTCCAGCAGTTTGGGGGTCACCTTTTCCTGGCGTTCCACTTTGCTGATGTAAGCCTGTGTAACGCCGAGGCGATGCGCGAGTTCTTGCTGGGTGACATGGGCTTGCATGCGGGCCAGAGCGACGGGGTTATCGACATAGTCCTCCAGGACGAAGGGCAGGTAGACATCGTCCTTTGCGCGCACGCGCGGTTGCGCCATAGCCTGCACGATTTCATCCTGGAGCGATTGGTATACCGCAATCGGCAGGAGCACGTATTCGTCCTTGCCGTCGAGGGATTTGATGGTTTGCAGAGTCATTTGTAGGCGTCTCCACGCGGCTTGATCTTTTCGATTGCGATCACCCTGACCGCGTCCTGCCGGTCGAAGATCACGCGCCAATTGCCCACACGCAGCCGGTAATACGGCTCGCCTTCGAGCTTCTTGATGTCCAGTTCCGTACTGTCCGGATTAGCGCCAAGCTGCTCGATCTTCTCCGCCAGTCTGAATCGCTCAGGCCTGGACAAACTTTGCAGCTTTTTCCTGGCCTGCTGGCGGATGAAGAGCGTATAGGGCATGGTTATATTCTGGGGTTATAAATAGTTATATTCAAGCATCGTTGTTCACCACCACTTCCCGATACAGCGAGACCTGTTCGGCGTTGTCACCCTCGCTGTTCTCCAGTTGCAGCCACAGCGTGAGCTGGCCCAGGCGCTGGCTGGCGCCGGCGGTGTAGAGGATGCCGCAGGCCTTGACCCGGTTGGCGAGCAGCGCGTTGGCGCCGGCGCCGAAGCTGGTGGGCTGGGCGGCGGTCGGCGCGCCGTAGCCGGAATAGCGCCGCACGGTGCCGGCGGCGGGGTCGCAAACATAGCTGACCGGCGTGCCGACCAGATAGAAACGATGGCCGGGCGATTCCAGCGGCAACGCACTGCCGCTGGCGCTGAAGGCGAGATTCGCCACTGCGCCGTTGCTGGTCACGCCGCGCCGGTTGCCGCCTTGCCAGGCATCGGTGCTGGCATCCAGCCCCAGGTTGTAGACCACCAGGTATTGGCTTGGGGCGGCGCTGACGGCAGGCCCGAGCACGTCGAAGCCGGCATCCGCGCCGGAGGTGAAATCGAGAATGTCGCCCGCTGCGGCGCCGGTCTGTTCCGCCCGATAGCGGCCGCCGTCTTCGATGGGCAGGTATTCCAGGTAGTAAGCGCTGCCGACTTGCGTGACGCGCACGCTGTTGGGCAGCGCGGTGCGCAGGTCGCGGGCGATGCGGACCAGCGCGCCATCGGCGGTATCGGTCAACTCGGCCCGGCGCGAAGCCGCCATATAACCTTCGAGCGGGTTGCGGATGAACACCGCGACGATGCCGGCAAGAATGCCGACGACCATGATGACGACGATGAGTTCGATCAGGGAAAAGCCGGCCATTAACGCCGTAGGGTGCGCCGCGCGCAGCATCACCGGTGGACCGGTGCGCACGGCGCACCCTACGCGACGGGCGGGAGGTTCGCGCTTCATGTTCAGTAATCCGCCCGGTAACCGTCGAGCGTAAGTGTGTTGTTCGCCGGGTCGATAACAGTGACAGTGATGCGATAGCCGGCAGTCGATGGCACCGCGCCGAAGGCTGCGGCGACCACGGCGACACTGGCGCGGTAGCCGGTCAGGCCGACCACCGCCGTGCCGGAGAGATCGCTGATGCCGGCCATGTTGAAGCCGTTGTAGTCCATCACATCGTCAAACTGGCTGCGGGTGGCCGCGTTGTAAGGGCCGGCATAACCGCCGGGGCTGGGGTTGGCGAAATTCTTGAAGCTGATTTCATCGAGCAGCGATTGGGCGATGGCGAGAGATTGCCGCCGCAACACCGGGTCGGCGCTGCCCTGGTTGGCGATATCGAACGCCTTCAGCACGACCACCAGCGCAACGCTGACGACGACGATGAACATCACGGCTTCGATCAGGGAGACACCTTGTTGCAAGTGACGAGTAGTTCGTAGGTTGGGCAAAGCGCAGCGTGCCCAACGAACCGCAGCTATGTTGGGCACGCTGCGCTTTGCCCAACCTACGTTAGCTTCAATGCACATAACCGGTCTCCGCTTCCACCGTCAGCGTGCGCGTTTGATCGCCGGTAATGGTGAGGATGGCAGCGGTATTCGGCCGGCCTTGCGCGTCGAAGCTGAAGCTGGCAACGCTGCCTGCCAGGCTGACACCATTCGGCACCAAGGCTTGAAACGGCGTGTTGCCATCCGGACCGAGAATCTGGCTGGCAACAGGACAAGGCGAGGTGGTGACGCTGCATAGCGTGAGACCGCTGGTGTTCACCAGTACCGCCACGTTGCCGTGACGGGCGATGGCCAGTTTCTGCGCATAACGCAAAAATCCCGCGGCGGCATCGAAGTAGCCTCGGGACGCAAACGTGGCGGTATTGAAGAAGCGCGGCGCGGCCACCGCCGCCAGAATGCCGGCGATGGCGATGACGCCGATCAGTTCGACCAGGGTGAAGCCTTTAGCCAACGAAGGCATGGCGATCACCCCGGCTCAGGCCGCTCAATCGCAGTTGGCGGTGGTCAGCGCGGTGGACACGATGGCCGGTGCGGCGCCTGCTGCGGCTTCTGTGTAGGTGATGACGCAGGTGGCATGGCTGGGGTCGGGCGTAACCGTGAGCGTGGTGCCGGTTGTAGATGTCACGTAATCGGTCAGCCCGCCAGCTGCGATGACGATGCCGCTCACACTTGGGTAGCCATTCACGAGGCCGACATCAAGGGTCTCCATCTTGATGGTGCCGGTGGCGCCAGCCTGATTGGATACCAATGCGCCCGAGTGGGCGATCGCCGAAGCGGATTTGATCGCGCCCACCGCCGCCTGCATCTTGGCCATGCGCGCATCGGTTTGCAGGTCGTAAAAACGTGGCAGCGCGACGGCGGCAAGAATGCCGAGGATGACGATGACCATGATCAGTTCGATCATGGTGAAACCCGCTTGCAGCGGGCGTATCGGGCGGCGTGTGGAATCATTTTTCAGCTTGGGCATGGCGATCTCCTGTTTGGGGCGGCGAGGCAAAATTTGTACGGGGGTTATACGGCAAGAAGGGAAGAAACTTGAGCGGGCATGGCGGGGTGATTTCACTTAACGCTTCATCATGGTGGAGCCTAAATCCCACACCGGCAGGAATACCCCGAGTGCGACCACCAGCACGATGGCGCCGAGGCCGGCGATGAGGAGGGGTTCGACCTGTTCGGACAGGGTGCGGATTTCATATTCGACTTCGCGCTGTTGCAGTTCGCCGATTTCGGCCAGCAAACGATCCAGCTCGCCGGTCTCTTCGCCCACCGCCATCATCTGCAACACGACCGGCGTGAAAACCGCCGTGGTGGTGGCAGCGCGGGTCAGCGATTCGCCGCGCTCGACGCCATTGCGCATCTGTTCGATACGGCTGGCGATGAAGGCGTTATCGACCACTTCCGCAGCGTTGGTCAGGCCTTGCACGATAGGCACGCCGCTCTGGTAAGTCATCGCCAGACCCTTGGAAAAACGCGCCAGCGCGGCCTTGTGCACGATCTTGCCGGCGATGGGCGCTTTCAGCAGCCAACGATCCCAGGTGTAGCGGCCATCCGGCGTGTTTTTCCACCAGCGCAAGGCCATGAAGCCCAGCGCCACGCCAGCCAGCAGGGCCGGCCACCATTGCACCGTCCATTCCGAGAAGCCGACCAGTATCCTGGTCATCAACGGCAATTCGGCATGCGAGCTTTTGTAGACCTTGGCGAACGCGGGGATGACGAAGACGTTGATGACGCCGAGTGCAATCGCCAGCGCGGCGATGACGAAAGTCGGATAGCGCAGCGCGCTCTTCACCCGGTCGCGCATTTCGCGCTCGAATTCCATGTGGTGGAACAGCCGCATGAAGACGTCGTCGAGCCGGCCGGTGGCTTCGCCGACGCGCACCATGTTGATGAAGAACGGCGGAAACACCTGCGCATGCTTGCGCAGACAGGCCGAGAGTTCGCGCCCGGCGGAAAGTCCTTCGCGGATATCGCCGAGCAGTTTCTGGAATGCCGGATGCGCGCTCGACTCTGCCAGCGAAGCCAGCGAGCGCAGAATCGGCACGCCCGCCTTGAGCAGGCTGGCCATCTGGCGCGCGAACAACATGATGTCGAGTTCGCTGACCTTCTCTTCGAAGTAGTCGCCGAACAGCTTCGCCGCCTCCGCCTTTCCGGCCAACGCCTTCACCTCCACCGGCGTCAGCCCGGAGCGCATCAACTCATCCGCCACCGCATCGCTGGAACCGCCTTCCAGGCGTCCGGCGAGCAGTTCGCCGCGCGGGTTACGGGCTTTATAGGTGAAAGCGGGCATGGGCCGTAGGGTGCGCCGCGCGCACCGTTAATGCGTATCGGTGCGCATAGTGCACCCTACCTATCCACTTCATTCATCCACCTGATGCGTCACCCGCATGGCTTCCGCCACGCTGGTAATGCCCGCGCGCACCAAACGCAGCGCTTCGTCGCGCAGGGTCTGGCCGGCCAGGCGTTGCTGGGCGGCGACACGGAAGGCGCTGGTGTCGCCGCGGTTGAGCAGGGTGGCGAGCTCGGCATCGACTTCGAGCAATTCATAGATGCCCTGGCGGCCGTGGTAGCCGGTGTGGTTGCAGTGGCTGCACCCCTTGGCTTGACGCGCCACGCTGGCGTCCATGCCGGCGGCGAGTTCCTGCCGCAGCCAGGCGCTTTCGTTGGCGTCGAGCTCGGCCGGGGCGGCACAGGCCGGGCACAACTTGCGTATCAGACGCTGCGCGAGGATGCCGGCCAGACTGGTGGCGAGCAGATAGGCGGGGGCGCCCATGTCCATCAGGCGGGCGGCGGCAGAGGGGGCGTCGTTGGTGTGCAGCGTGGACAACACCAGATGGCCGGTGAGGGCGGCGCGCAGCGCGATCTGGGCGGTTTCCGCGTCGCGCATTTCGCCGAGCAGGATGACATCCGGGTCTTGCCGCAAAAAGGCGCGCAGGGCGCGGGCGAAAGTCAGGTCGATCTTGTCGTTGGCCTGCACCTGGTTGATGCCCGCCAGGCGATATTCCACCGGGTCTTCCACGGTCAGTATCTTGCGTTCCGGCGTGTTCAGGTCGGCCAGCGCGGCATATAGCGTGGTGGTCTTGCCGGAACCGGTGGGGCCGGTGACCAGGACCAGGCCGTGCGGGCGGTGGATGAGCTTGGTGAAGCGCTCGTAAATGCCGGGGGTCATGGCCAGGTCGGCCAGCCCGGCCGAGCCGCTGCCGGTGAGCAAGCGCAGCACGGCGGATTCGCCGAACTGGGTCGGTATCGTCGACATGCGCACGTCGATGGCGCGCTGCTTCATGCGCAGCATGAAACGGCCGTCCTGCGGCAGGCGTTTTTCGGCGATGTCCAGATCGGCCATCAATTTCAGGCGCTGGATCAAGGCCGGGCCGATCTTGCGGTCGGCCTCGGTGGCGATCGACAGCACACCATCGACGCGGAAACGAATCTGCAGGCCACGTTCCTGCGGTTCGACGTGGATGTCGGAAGCGCGCACCTGCAAGGCGTCTTCGAACAGGGTCTGCAACAACCGCACGACCGGCGCTTCCTCGGCGGATTGCGTCGCCGCCAGCGCGCCGATATCGATGACATCGTCGCCCAGTTCGTCGGTGAGGTTGCGCGCGAGTTCGCTGATTTCCTCGGTGCGGCGATACACCCGGTCGATGAACTGCACCAGCGCGCCTTCGTTCGCCACCCCCAGTTCGACCTCGCGGTTGAGGTGGTTGATGATCTCGTCGAAGGCGAACAGGTCGGTGGGGTCGGCCATCGCCACCAGGACTTTGTTTTCGCGCTGTTCGAGGACGATGGCGCGGAAACGACGGGCCAGTTGTTCCGGCAACAGGCGCACAATCTCGGGCCGCACATGCACCTGGCGCAAATCGAGAAAGGGGATGTTGAGCTGGCGCGCGATGGCGCCGGAAATTTCGTCTTCGGTGACGAAGCCGTGCTCGACCAGAACGCGGCCCAGTTTGCGTCCGGATAGTCGCTGTTTCTCAAGCGCTGCGCCGAGCTGCTCTTGAGAAATCAGCTTTTGCTGTACCAGAAGATCGCCTAAACGAATCTTCTCAGGCCGCGCCATATGCGGACTCCAGTTTCAACGTGAACGTCGCACAGCGACGCTCGAAGTTCCCCTCTCCCGCAAGCGGGAGAGGGGCTAGGGGTGAGGGATTTGCCCGTAAATTAACGACTTAGCTTCTATATCTCAAGTTATATGTTTGAAATCGTTTTGGTTGAACCGGAAATCCCGCCCAACACCGGAAATGTGATCCGTCTCACCGCCAATACCGGCTGTCGTTTGCATCTAGTGCAACCCTTAGGGTTCGATCTGAGCGACAAGCAATTGCGTCGCGCCGGCCTCGATTACCACGAGTACGCCGAACTGGTCGTGCATGCCGATTGGCCGGCGTTATTGCAGGCGCTGGCCGGGCGGCGGCGCTTCGCGTTCACCACCAAGTCATCGCGGTCATACGCCGAAATCGCCTTTCAGCCCGGCGATGTGTTCGTGTTCGGGCCGGAAACGCGCGGTCTCTCCGCCGACCTGCTGGCCGACTTCGCCGCCGATGCACGTCTGCGCCTGCCGATGCTGCCTGGCCAGCGCAGCCTGAATCTTTCCAATGCGGTCGCGGTAACGGTATTCGAGGCCTGGCGCCAACAGGGCTATGCCGGCGCGGACTTGCGCTGACCTGATTTGCCCCCACCCTGCCTATCTCCAAATCGGGAAATTGCCATGAGCGCGCTGGATACCTTCGAAAAAATGCTGGCCTCGGGCAAGGACAATGTCTTGCTGCGTTACTCGCTCGGCAACGAGTACCTGAAACTTGGCCGCCTGGAGGATGCGTGCGCACATCTGCAAGCCGCGCTGGCATTCGACCCGCGCTATTCGGCCGCCTGGAAAGCGCTGGGCAAGGCGTTGAGCGAAGCCGGCAAACTGACCGAAGCGCGCGAGACCTATCGACTAGGCATCGCCGCCGCCGAAGCCAAAGGCGACATCCAGGCGGCCAGGGAAATGGCGGTATTCGCCAAACGCCTCGATAAACAACTCGACCCGCCACGCGCGGGCGAGTGACGCAAATTCGCCCAGCGGCTACCATCCATCACATTCATCAACTGAAGCAGGAGCAATCAAATGGCACGTATGGTGCAGTGCGTAAAACTCGGCCGCGAAGCCGAAGGCTTGGATTTCCCACTCCTGCCGGGCGAACTCGGCAAGCGCGTGTTCGAAAACGTTTCGAAAGAAGCCTGGCAGGGCTGGATCAAGCTGCAAACCATGATCATCAACGAGAACCGCCTCAACCTGGCCGACCTCCAGCATCGCAAATACCTGATGGAACAGGCCGAGAAGTATTTCTTCGGCGAAGGCGTCGGCGCACCGGAAGGCTTCAAACCGCATTAACGGGCATGGATTGAGTCTGCCCCGAATCATGAAAGCCTGCGCCATGCCCGTTTCCCTCACCCCCAACCCCTCTCCCGCATGCGGGAGAGGGGAGCTTCGAGAAGGCGCTTCGCGTCTTTCACACTAATCATGTCTGACAAACAAACCCATTTCGGCTTCAAGACCGTCGCCGAGGAAGAAAAAGCCCGCAAGGTCGCCGAGGTATTCCATTCCGTCGCCAATCGCTACGACGCGATGAACGACCTCATGTCGATGGGCCTGCACCGGGTCTGGAAGCGTTTTCTGGCCTTGCACGCGCGCATCCGCCCCGGCCACAAGGTGTTGGATATCGCCGGCGGCACCGGCGACATCGCGCGTTTACTGGCTGAAGAAGCCGGCCCGAGCGGCGAAGTCTGGCTGACCGACATCAACGGCTCGATGCTGGGCGTCGGCCGCGACCGCATGATGGACAAAGGCTTGATGTTGCCGGTGGCCCAGTGCGACGCGGAAAAACTGCCGTTTCCAAGCGATTACTTCGACCTGGTCACCGTCGCCTTCGGCCTGCGCAACATGACGCACAAGGAAGTCGCGCTGGCCGAAATGCGCCGCGTGCTGAAACCGGGCGGCAAGCTGATGGTGCTGGAGTTTTCCAAGATATGGAAACCGCTGGCGCCGCTGTATGACCTCTACTCGTTCAAGATGCTGCCGCGCATGGGCGAACTGGTCACCAAGGACGCCGAAAGCTATCGCTACCTGGCCGAATCCATCCGCATGCATCCGGATCAGGAAACGCTGAAAAGCATGATGGAATCGGTCGGCTTTCAGCGCGTCGACTACTTCAACATGACCGTCGGCGTGGTGGCGTTACAC
Organism: Pseudomonadota bacterium; assembly: GCA_030691265.1. Taxonomy (GTDB): domain Bacteria; phylum Pseudomonadota; class Gammaproteobacteria; order Burkholderiales; family Thiobacillaceae; genus PFJX01. Next base: position 14,013 of record JAUYET010000075.1, on the reverse strand, counting down.
GTGGGGTACAAGGTCTGAAGCGGCGTTTCGACCGCTGACAAAAAAGGCCACGCGAACGTGGCCTTTTTTCTTGTCGCAATTCTGGCTCAGTTCAGTATCCGCAGCTCGACTCGACGATTCTTGAAGCGCCCCTCGGCCGTGGCGTTGTCGGCGATGGGCAGAACTTCACCGTAACCCTTGGCGCTCAAGCTGTCGGCTTTGACGCCTTTGCTGATGAAGTAGTCCATCACCGCCTGGGCGCGGCGTTGCGACAGATCCAGGTTGTGCGCATCGCTGCTGGTGCTGTCGGTATGGCCGGCGACTTCCACCTGCAAGCCGGGATAGCGCTTCAGCGTGGCGACAGCGGCATCCAGAATGGCGGCGACGGCGGGACGCAAGGCGTCATCGTTGTTGTCGAAATTGACCCCATCGAGGTTGATCACTTTCGGCAACGAACAGCCTTTTGCATCGACGCGCTCGCCAGCCGGCGTCGTCGGACACTGGTCGGCGCTATCGATGACGCCATCGCCGTCAGTATCCAGATCGCAGCCCTGGCTGTTGACCCTGTTGCCGGCCGGGGTGGTCGGGCACTTGTCGAGTGCATCGACCACACCATCGCCATCGCCATCCAGTTCGCAACCTTCGGCGTTCACCGTGCGGCCAGCCGACGTGGTCGGGCATTTATCCAGCGCATCGACAACGCCATCGCCGTCGCCATCCAGTTCGCAACCCTGGGCGTTCACCTTGCGGCCGGCCGGCGTGGTCGGGCATTTGTCCAGGCGATCGACCACACCATCTTTGTCGCCATCGAGTTCGCAGCCTAGCGCATCGACCTTGGCGCCCATCGGCGTGCCGGGGCAGCGATCCTTGTCGTCGGCGACGCCATCGCCGTCGCTATCGAGGACCTGGACTACCGGTGCAGGTTTTTCCACCACCGGTGCGGCGGGTTTGGCCGCCACCGGACCCGCGCAAGGGGCGTCAAGAATGCCGCGGCCGGGACAACCGATGGTCTGGTAAAGCTCGTAACCACTGGTCTGGCCGCTCGAACTGGCGGCGTTGGCCGGGTTGTAATACGGCGCATCGGCGGCCTGGACAGGCAGGGCGCCGGCGGCGATCAGCGCTGCGGCAAGGCTGCTCAGTACGGTGGACTGGATACGCATCTGGTGGACTCCTTGGGGTCAATAAACCTAGAAACCTCAGTTGAAGCGCTCGTAGGTGCGAATTTATTCGCACAATCAACGACTTCTGTGCGAATGAATTCGCACCTACAGACATCTCGCAACGCATTGAATCGTAATGAATTTATCCGTCAACTGAGGTTTTCAGGATAAATCACTTCAACAAACCGAATACTTTGCCGAGCAGGCTGCCGGCGTGTTGCGTCGGGTTGGCGCGCAAATTGCGTTCTTCCTCGCCGATGGCACGGTAAATGCCGTCGAGGGCTTTCTTGTTGACATAACCCTCTACGGTGCTTTGCTCACTTTTGAGTCCGTATTTCGCCAACGCGCCGGCAAGTGCCTTGTAAGAACGCGCGAGGTCGCTCTGCGCGGTGACTGACTTGATCAGCGGCATCAGTTGTTCCGCCAGTTGCGTCTCCGTTGTCTTGCGAAAATAGTCGGTGGCGGCATTGTCGCCGCCGCTCAGGATGGCTTTGGCATCGTCGATGCTCATGCTTTCGACGGCCGCCAACAGCAGATTTTTAGCCTGCGGCGCAGCGGTTTCGGCGGCCCGATTCATGGCCAGCACCAGGTCATCCACTTTCTGGCCATGCCCGAGACCGCGCAGAATGCCCTCGGCCTTGGCGAAATTCTTCGGCAAACCGATCTTGAGCTTGGGATCTGCAAAAAAACCGTTCTCGCGGCCCAGTCTGGCGATGGCATTGCCGGCGCCCCGCTCCAGGCTGTCGCGCAGCGCCTGCGCGGCTTCCGGCCCGCTGATCGCGCCGAGCAGATCGGTGGCGCCGGTCTGGGCTTGGGTTTGAGTGTGGGCTTGAGCGTGGGTTTGAGTGCTGACCAAGCCCAGCCAGGGCAAGAAAACACAGGTTTGCAGCAAACGGCGGCGTGTCGTGTTCATTTTTTCAATGCATCCCGAATTTCGCGCAGCAAGACGATGTCTTCCGGCGTTGGCGCGGGGGCCACCGGCGCGGCATCTTCCGTGCGCTTGAGTTTGTTGATGGCTTTCACGGCGACGAAGATGGCGAAGGCGATGAGGGTGAAGTCCACCATGCTGTTGATGAAGGCGCCGTATTTGATCAGCGGCGCGCCGGCTTTTTCGGCCAGTTCCAGGCTCTCGTATGACGTGCCACCGAGATTGAAATAGAACTGCTTGAAATCGACGCCGCCCAGCATCGCGCCGACCACCGGCATGATGATGTCCTTGACCAGAGAATCGACGATCTTGCCGAAGGCCGCGCCGATCACGACGCCGACCGCCAGATCGACAACATTGCCGCGCATCGCGAAAGCCTTGAATTCCTGTATGAAGCGCATGTTGTTCTCCGGTGAGATGAGAGGTACCGCTCAATCGCCGCTCATGCCGGCGATGCTGATGCCGGTCTGGCCGGCAAATTCGAGCATCCGGTTGATCGAGACCACGGCACGGCGGCCGATCGCCGGGTCGATGTGGATTTCATTGGCGCCGGTTTCAAGCACGTGCAGCAAACCTTTCAGCCCGTTCATCGCCATCCACGGACAGTGCGCGCAAGACACGCAAGTCGCGCCAGCGCCGCCGGTCGGCGCTTCCAGCAGCGTCTTGCCAGGCGCGGCGAGTCGCATCTTGTGAAAGATGCCGTTGTCGGTGGCGACGATCAGGGTCTGCTGCGGCAATTCCGCCGCCGCGCGGATCAGTTGCGTAGTCGAGCCGACCACATCGGCCAGCGCGATGACGGCGGCCGGCGATTCCGGATGCACCAGCACGGCCACGTCCTGGTATTGGGCTTTCAAGGCGCGGATGCCTGCCGCCTTGAATTTTTCATGCACCACGCACGAGCCTTGCCAGAGCAGCATGTCGGCGCCGGTGGTTTTCTGCACGTAATCGCCGAGATAGCGATCCGGCGCCCAGATCAGCTTCTTGCCTTGCGCATGCAGATGCGCCGCGACTTTCACCGCGATGCTGGAAGTCACCATCCAGTCGGCGCGCGCTTTCACAGCGGCGGAAGTGTTGGCGTAGACCACCACGACGCGATCCGGATGCGCATCGCAAAACTGGCTGAAGGCGTCCGCCGGACAGGACAGGTCGAGGGAACACTCGGCATGCAGATCCGGCATCAATACGCGTTTCTCCGGATTCAGAATTTTGGCGGTCTCGCCCATGAAGCGCACGCCGGCCACGACCAGCGTTTTCGACTTGGCGGCATGGCCGAAACGCGCCATTTCCAGCGAATCCGAAACGCAACCGCCGGTTTCCTCGGCCAGTTTCTGCAATACGGCCGAGGTGTAGTAGTGCGCCACCAGAACCGCATCCTGCTCGACCAGCAGCGTCTTGATGCAGGCGGTCAGCGCTTCCTGCTCGCCTGGCGCCAGCACTTCTTCGATCACGGGCGGCACATCGGTTACGGGGCAGGCGGCGGGAATCACGGGTGTGGGTGTATCGGAAGTCATGGAGCGATTTAGTCGCCGGGAGCCACGCCTGTCAAGCAAGGCCGCGTCCGCAGTAGTGCCGATGTGACAGCACACGGCGCTGGTAAACTCGCGCGCCATGCGTCTTCCGCCCCCCAACCAACTGATACTCGATATTCGCCCGGACACCCTGCCCGGCTTCGATAACTTCCTGCCCGGCCCCAACGCCGAGGCGCTCGCCGCGGTACGTGAACACGCCGCCGGGCTGATTCAAGAACCCGTTTTGTATCTGTGGGGCGAGGCCGGCACCGGCAAAAGCCATCTTTTTCAGGCCTGGTGTCACGCCACTGGCGCGGCGCCCGTTTTCCCGCTGCCGGAACCGCCGCAGGCGCTCGTGGTGGTGGACGACGTGGATCGACTGGATGCCGAAGACCAGATCCGGCTGTTCAGCCTGATCAACGCCGCGCGCGAAGGCGCCGGCCGGGTGCTGGCCACCGGCCCGTTGCCGCCGGCGCAGTTGATCGAATTGAATGTGCGGCCGGACCTCGCCACCCGTCTGGCCCAGGGCCTGGTATTCCGCCTGCACCCCCTGAGCGACGCCGACAAACGCGCCGCACTGACCGTGCGCGCCGAGTCGCACGGTATGCGGCTGCCGGATGAGGTGTTGCGTTACTTACTGACCCACTGCCGGCGCGATCTGCCCCACCTGCTGACGCTGGTAGATCTGCTCGACACCCACTCCCTGAGCCGCAAACGGCCGGTTTCCCTGCCGATGCTGAAGGAAATCCTGCAACAAAGCCTGGCGCCATGAAGTTATTGGCGGCGATCAGCCAGCATGGCCTCGGCCATCTGGCGCAAGCGGCGCCGGTGCTGAATGCGCTGCGCGTGCTGCAACCCGGCCTGGAACTGACGATCTGGTCCGGACTCAACCCCGCCGCGCTGCATGCACGCATCGAAGGGCCGTTTGAACATCGTCATGAAGCCGCCGATGTCGGTCTGATCATGCACGATGCGATGCGCGTCGATCTGACCGCCAGCCATGCCGCCTATCAGGCGTTTCATGCCGATTGGCCGGCGCGGGTGCAGCGTGAAGCCGCTTGGCTGCGCGCACAGGCTTTCGATCAGGTATTTGTCGACGTGGCCTATCTGCCCCTCGCGGCCGCCGCGCAAGCCGGCATCGGAAGCGTGGCGCTATGTTCGCTGAACTGGGCCGACATCGCGCAAGCCTATCTGGCAGAACGCCCGGGGGCCGCCGAGATTTTCCGGGAAATGAATGCCGCCTACGCTGCGGCCGGCGTTTTTCTGCAACCCGAACCCTCCATGCCCATGCCGCAACTGCCGCGCCGCCGGGGCATTGCGCCGATCGCCGCACGCGGGCGCAATCGGCGGCAGGAACTGATTGAAAAATTGGCGCTGCCGGCAACCTGCAAACTGGCATTACTGGGGTTTGGCGGCATTGCTTACCAGAGCAAAGGACGCTTGCCGGAACTGGCTGACATCATCTGGCTGGTGCCGGATGACTGGGGGCCCGAGCGGGCGGATGTGATTCCATTCAGCGCGCTCGACCTGCCCTTCCTTGATCTGCTGGCATCCAGCGACGTTCTGCTCACCAAAGTCGGTTACGGCGGTTTCGTCGAAGCGGCTGTGCATGCCGTGCCGGTGCTTTATATGGGTCGGCCGGATTGGCCGGAAACACCCTACCTCGCCACCTGGCTGGAGAAGCACGGCAATGCGGCTGCCATCGAGGAGCCCGTCCTGTTTTCCAGCCGGGTCGAAACGGCAATGGCTGAACTCTGGCGCCAGCCCCGCAAGGCCGCAATCCGTGCCGATGGGGCGGCGCAGGCAGCGCGCCATTTACTGGCGCGTAAAGGCTGAATTAACCGTTTTCCTTGCCGGATTCGGCCTCGATCTCGGCATGAACCTGCGCCATATCGACTTCCTTGGCATGCGCGATCAGATCGTCGAAACCACTTGCTGGCATTGCGCCTGGCTGGGCGTAAATGATCACTTTCTCGCGGAAGATCACCAGGGTGGGAATGGAGCGAATCTGGAAGTGGCCAGCCAGCGCCTGGTGCTCTTCAGTATTCACCTTGGCGAAGACGATGCCTTCATGCTTTTCCGAAGCCGCTTCGTACACCGGCGCGAAGCCCTGACAGGGACCGCACCAGGGCGCCCAGAAGTCGATCACGACAAAATCGTTGTTGAGAATGACTTCTTCGAAGTTCTGTTCGTCGAGTTCCAGGACCGCCATGAAAAACCCCTGTAGTTTGGCAAAAAAAGGACAAAAAAATGGCCGACTTAGGTCGGCCGCGGCATGTTAGCACGCTCAAGGAGACTGAATTCTGCGGCCTTTTACTTTCAGGCCTGTCGAGTACGCCGCCTCAGGTTGTCGCTTCAGCTCGCCGTTGCCAGGCGGGGACGGGCTTCCCCCTGGCGGCGCCATAAGTTTGGGCTGTTTTTGAGACTGCTCTTCACTTCTGCGCGATTCACGGCAGCGATCAGTTCGGTGGCAAGAATCCTCGCCTGACTGGGGGTCAGCGTCAGCGAAGCGCCCAAATCACTCAACAACTTGATGGCGATGCGATCAAAACCATCGTCGCCTGGAATCAAACTGACATCCATTTTGTCTATCTCATGTAGCAACATTTTTAGCTCCCAATGACATGGTTGAATCAACTTGCGGGAGATGTTTAGCGGGAATCGTGCCAAGTCCTGGTGAGCGTCGAATGATCCGCGAGGCCGCATTAAACCAAGGATATTTGAATAATTGATGACAGACTAACCGGGCACGCTGCCAGTCTTTCAACATGCCTGTCAAAATTTCGACGATGGCGCTGTTTGCTGGGTCAAGCCGCGTTTCCTATTGGCTCTGTTCGCGTCTTCCGTTGGTCGCTGTTGATTCAATGACTTGGCCAAAACGTCGCCAGGGATAAATCCCGCCAAATCATACGGATAGCCAGACTCAATGCGGTACCATCGGGTTTTCAACGCTTAGAGCGAACAGAGCCTTCCTATTAGGCATTCATCGAGTTTCAACACTTCCGTCAAGGTCGGAGTGACGATGTCGTTGACCTCCTTGAACCAAGAAAAGCCATTGGCCCTTGCCTCCATAAGCCACGCCGATTGCGAGATACGCACGTTGGCGGAATAGGCAGGAGTACCCACATTTCAATCCGCACTCTACATTGAAAAATTCGCGATTGACAGTAACAGAAAGACTCGAGGAAACTCGCCAAAACCATTGAATTTCTTGTTTTTATTGTGTTATTCATCATCGCCCAGTGGAAGATAGTTATCGAGGCTGTTGTTCAACCGCTGGCAGGCAGTGGAGTATTGAAATACTAACCAGGCAGTTTTTCCGTGCTTCAGCATCCGCGACGATGGACAGCGGTGGACGATATTTCGACGGCCTGAACCGCCTTCTAAGCACGCTTATTGTTTCGTCAGCTTTGCTAACCGGGCTGGTGTTCAATTCACCGGCACAAGCAGCGCTACTCGAAGAAGACAATCTGCTTTTGCTCGACTTTGTCCTGGAGCGTCAGATTCTGGCCTCATCGGTCACGGCTTATGCACTAGGCGACACGGCTGTGGTTTCTCTGGCCGAAGCCGGTGCTGCATTCGAATTTCCCATTATTGTCGACCCGGTGGCTGGCACGGCCAACGGCTCATTCATTCGTCCAGAGCGCACATTCGTGCTCAACCTGAATGAAAAATTTGTCGAGATTGAGGGCAAGCGCAAAAAGCTCCTGCTTAATGACGCATTCACCCACAAAGATGCCATTTTCGTCACCGTTGAAGCGCTATCGCGTTGGTTTCCGGTCGATTTGAGTCTCAAAATATCGGCCTTGAAGATCGAAGTGATGCCGCGTGAGCGTCTGCCATTACAGGAACGTCAGGCTCGCCGCCGTGGCGCTCAGCAGGGCTACAGCGTCGGCCCAGCCACATTGCCACTGATTGATAGCCCCTACAAACTACTGGGTCCGCATGCCGCTGATATCGGCCTGGGTTACTCGATTCGGCGTCCCGAGAGCACCGGTAAAACGACCACCGGCCTCAACTATTCGGCGCTGGTGAGCGGCGATCTCACCTACATGGATTCGCATATTTACCTGAGTGGAAGCGACCAGGACGCGCTGTCGCAAGCCCGATTCAGCTTATCGCGCGACAATCTCGGCATGCCCTTGGGTTTGCGCTACGTCGAAGTCGGCGACATCGTCCCGGCCATCGTGCCCGGCGTGAGCTACAGCGGCGTCGAGCGCGGCGTTTTGATTCAAGGTGGCGGCTCGACCGTTGGCCGTGACGACCTGATCGGCAGCGACATTTTCAACCTCCGCGGCGACGCGCTCGAAGGCTGGGATGTAGAACTGTTCCAGAACGGCATGCGCGTTGGGTTCCAGACCATAGGCGCGAATGGACGCTACAATTTCACCAATATCGAACCCTTTGCTGGCGAGAATAAATTCGAACTGGCCTTCTACGGCCCAGCAGGCGAACGCCGTACGGAAACCATTACTCGATATAGCGGTTTAACCCCTGACCTGCCTGGCAGCGTGCGTTATCAACTGTCCGCATCACAAAAAGGCGAGCAAATCTACGACGGACAAGACACGTCCTATCCAGGCATGAGCGATCGCGGATCATTGCGACTTGCCGGCAGCATGGAAATCCGCGTGTTGCCGAAATTGTCATTGCGTGGTGCATGGAACAACCTGGTGGTTGATGGTCGGCGGCTCAACTACACCAGCCTGGGCGCAAGCGCTGGCTGGCGCGACATCACCTTTGGCGCAACCGCGACGTATGCCCCGCTCACCGGCACGCGTTGGGATGGCTCCATTGCACTCCCCGCGCAGAAAAAATTATGGGGGTTTGACGCGCGTTTCAGTCATACGCAATACGCCCAGACCGTGCTTGTTGATGATCCGCTTGTGCAAGATAAATATGAACTGCAACTGCGCAGCCGCACCGGCCTCACGCTGAGCGGCCCAATTGGCAAAACCTCGACCGTGTTCTCACTGTTTCACAATCAGGAACCGGCCCGGAGTTCCAATCAAGCCTCGGCTGGCTTCACTGCGCGAACGGGCCGTGTCACCTACGGCAACACGCTTAACTATTTCCAGTTCGGCCGCGACTCAAGCGATGTTCGCCTGCCCGATGTTCTGGATGGCAGCCTGTTTTTCAGCACCAGCGCCCAACCTCTGACGTTGCGCGGCGGCTTGTCGTATACCTTGCAGCCCAATGCCGAGGCGCGCCAGTATTTCCTGGACAGCAACCTGACTATTGCCAATGACATGAGCGTCAACTTTGGCCTGATCTACACCCCGCTTTCCAACGTCACCCGCTACACCTCGGGTTTGAACTGGCAGTTTCCGCAAGTCACCTTAAGCCCGCGCGTCAACTACGACTCGAACGGCGAATACAGTGGCTTCATCTACGCCGCCTTCTCCCTGGCACCACGCCCGGATCGCGCCGGTATCATGGTCAGCGGCAGTTCACTAGCCACCAGCGGCACCGTAGCGGCGCGCGTCTTTCTGGACAATGACGGCAGCAAGACTTTCAGCGCAGAAGACGAACCGTTGCCCAACGTCTCGATTCGAGCCATTCAGGCCTACCGTAGCGCAAAGACCGACGATAAGGGCGTGGCCTACCTGACCAACATGGATTCGGTTCGCCCCACCGACGTGGTTTTGGCAACCGAAACGTTGCCTAGTACGCAGATGATTTCGGCCCATGCCGGCAACTCGGTTCGTCCGCGGCCGACCGCAATCAAGGTCATTGATTTCCCAGTTATTCCAACGGGAGTCATCGACGGGCATGTCTACAAAATGCAGTTTAACCGGCGTGCTCCACTGGCTGGCGCAATGGTCGAACTCCGCAACAGCGCTGGCGCCGTCGTCGCGTTCAAAATATCCAGCCAGGACGGCTTGTTCGTGTTCGAAGATGTCCCCTATGACAGCTACAGCCTTGACCTGGCCGGGCAACTACGCGCCAGCGCCAATCAACCCAAGGTGATTCTGGCGAGAGAACGCAGCGAATATTCCAATGTGGAAATAGTCATTCCCGAAACACCGGCAACGCTGGCCGAAACATCCGTTATCGCGCAACCGGTGGTGACCTTGCCACCTGCGCCAGCCTTAACCGTAGCCAAAACTCAAGCAGATCCTTCGCCCGCGCCAGCCGCAGTGGATAAACCATCCGACGGCCGGCTGGTTCAAATCGCCGCATTCGCGGATATTGAAGGCGCCCGGGCGTATCGGCAAAAGTTGTTATCCATGCCTCTGCTTATAGATGCGCAGATCGATATCGTCACCGTCGATCTTGGCCGACATGGCCTATTTCACCGCGTTGTAGCGAAACCCGGCAAATCCGGTGCCGATACAATGTGTAGCGCTCTGAAGACTCAAGGCATTGAGTGCATCACAATTGCTCCATAAGAGCGAAGGAGTGAAACCGATGAAAGTCATTCTGAAAAATCTACGCGACAGCGCCCTGTTATCAACCCTGGTGTTAGCGTCGTCTTATGGTGGTGCATCCTATGGCAGTGACTCATTAGCTGTTGACACTGCGTCGGCCAAAAACGCCACCAAAGCGGCTTCGGGCGCGGGGTTAGGAGACAAGACCTCGGGATATATCCGCGATTATCTTTCCGACCCCCGGCGCTCCGGCTCTCTGGCGGGCAGCATCCTCGGCGGGGCGATGTTCGCTCACCCGGCCGGGCCTATCGTAGGAAGCGTGGTCGGCTTCTTTGTCGGCAAGAATTCGATGTTCAACGAGGATAAGGCCCGGGCAGAGAAAGCCAGCCTGCTTTACGTCAAACGCGACATCGTGCCGCAAAACGGACAGGCCACACCGACACTGTCCTTCGCCAACGCTCAGGGCATCACCTTCGACACACCCAGCACCGTTAAAGCGAGCCAGGTTTCGATGCCCGTACCAGTATTACCCCGATTTTCCAGCGAGCAGATCGCAGCGGCGTGCGGTGGGAAAACGATCCTCGTTCCGCATTTACGAGGCCTGTGTTTTTACTCACAAGGCAGTTGATCAAGTAGGCACGACTAATTTGTTCTCGCCGTAACACTTTGAGCTACCGTCATTTCCGCAAGGTGTTAAGTAATCACGTGAAACCGTTTTAGTCCGTCATTCCGGCAGTGGGTAAGCCAGAATCCAGTGCGTTCGTCTGATTGCCGTTCAACCCCAAGCTTGGCAAACGAACTGGATTCGCACCTGCGCAAGAATGACGAAATCTCGGTTAGAACAAATTTACCGTTATCAAGTAGTTGATCACTTGCCAAGCTGGAAAGTCTGTTCAGCAAAAACCCGGCCTCGCTCTTCGCCCACGCCTTCATAGGTCACCCTGACCCAGCTTCCGGGCGTCAAACTGGCATCCGGTCTCAGGTTGATCATGCGGGTATGGCCGCTAACCTCTGCATACAAGGCGACTGACCCGGCTTCGCCGATCAATTCAACCGGTGCGCTGGCATTTAATTGGCGATAAACCATCAGCCGGCCATAAGCGCCAAATTCGCCACCGCGCGAAAGTGTCACCTTCAAGGCGGGCACGCCGGGGCCGTCCTGCTTGTTTATCACGGGTTCCACTGCGGAAATTTTCACTTCCGCACCACCCGCGCCATGACGCACAAATATCGGCACGGAAAAAGACATCAAGGCGTCCAGGCGGAAAGAAATGCCCTCCTTCTCACCGCGCATGACCTCGGTGCCACCGCTATTACCGTTTTTATCGGCGATGGGCTCCATGCCGATGCGCAGGTGGGAGCGATATTCGCCAGGTTTCAGATCGGCTGGCGGCCGGTACTCCAGCCGCACGGTCTGGGTTTGCCCGGGCTGGATGATCACGCGGCGCGGCGAGAAACGCACCATCGAGGTGATCGAGCGTGGATTCTCGCCATCCTTGAGGCTAAGCACTTGCCCGTCTTCAGTGACTCGGCGCTCAACCCAGCTTAAACGGTAAGCGCGTGGATCCGTGCCCGGGTTATGCAAGCTGATCACTGCCTGCCGAACGTCATCGGTCAAGATTGCGCGTTGCGGACTGATGAGGATATCTGCATGTGATGGTAGCGCCAAAATACTGATCGCGAGTACGGCGAGCGTGACGGAAGTGTCCTGGGCGGCAAACTTCAGGCCACGCCATAATGCAGAAAATATGCGCTTCAAGTACATCGAAACTCTCCAGACTGGTTATCAACAGTGAACAACTGTGTGCAAGCATGTGGCGAGCAGGTGAATTGCCTCAAACATTGCAGCGTATTTTTTGCCCCGGAGCCATCGACCATGCCGATTCAGGCGGGTAGTTTAATACTCGACATCCAGCAGATATGAACCTGAATACAAGCCGTCTTGATAGCGTTTTGCCGTCTGCTCGGTGCGCAGTGTGGCGCCGAGGCGGAATTCCATCGTGCCATTGGCGTCAAGCTTGGCGTTGGCGGAGGTGGGCAGGGAGACGAAATCGGTCGCCAGCAGCCGCGCGACATCGGGCGACAGCGACTGATGCGTGAGATAGATGGTGGTGGCGGGAAGCGTGATGGTGACCGGTGCATAGGCCGCACCCGTGGTCACCTTGAAGACGCCGGGTGTTTCGTTGCCAAAGCGCACGATTTTGGCGCTGCCGGCATTAACGATGGTGACCTGTCTGTTCGGCTCCAGCTTCAGAGTAGCCTGGTCGGTGGCCGAAGAAAACACAGCAAGCTTGCCAAAAGAGAGCTGTTCCATTTCGGTCAGAACCAGGCTGGTGCGCAGCACAACGTCAACATCGATTTGGTGATTTGTAAACTGCGGAACCCCCGCAACATTGAAGTTCAGGGTCAGCCCTGGATGACCGACATAAACGCCATCCGGGTAAAGCACGCTGCTGCCGCTGGTGGTCAGCGTGGCCCCGAGATTAAAGTCGACCTGACCGTTGACATCGGTATGCAGCACCAGTGGGTTAGTGACGGCAGTTGACACGGTCAGGGTTTCGCCGAGAACGCCGCTGGCCAGGTTGATCGGGCTGGCCGACATGCTCACGCTAATGTCGGTGAAGGCGGGGTAACCGGTCAGCCGGTAACGCCCTGGCACCGCTGCCGCGATGGAAACAAAAGCACTGCCATAGGAGGTGGCGCCTAGCGGTGAGAGTGTCAGCGCCGAGGCCACCGCATTGGCGCGGATTGCCAGCACGCCAAAATCCAGCCGTTGCAACATGACGATTTGCGGTGCGGCAAAAGCGGACGAGGATGCCAGCCCTAACCAAAACGAAATACTGGCAAGCACAAAAAAATACCGGCAATCATATGACTGCCGGTTGACTAGCTTGCAAAACTGCCCCACAAGGGGGCGGAGAGGCCAAATCACAGGAAAGTGACTTCCAATCCGATTTTGCCCGAGTAAGTACCTGCTTCGTAGGTGCGAGGAGTCGCTGCCGTCGTTACCGGCACCTGCTGCACCAGCGTGCCACCCAAGTTAAAGGTCACCGAGGTAGCGCTAAAAGCCAAGGTATAACCTGTTGTATTAGCCGTGGCGACAGTGCCAAAAGCAGTAGAAGTGGGAAGCAGGGTGCCGGCTGCAAGATCAATACCAGCGACGGATGCAGTCAAAGCATCAACGCAGAAAAAGCCGGTACTAGCCGGGTCGCCCCCGGTGAGTGCCAATGTGATTTTTCCCGCAGTGCCGGCGGCAGTCGGATTCTCATAGCCGCAATTGGCGTTAACCGCACCTGCGGAGTTAATCATTGCAACTGCGGTTGCGTTGGTGAGAAGGAGGGCGATTTTGGCGCCGGCAGGCAGTCCAGGAATCGTATATGAACCGGCAGTTGCGCCGCCGAGGCTTAGCACAGGATTGCCACCAGACACCACAACACCCTGGGTAACAGTGCCCGCAGGCGACAGGATCAGCTTATTGGATAACGGCGCAGCAGTTGTGGCGGTGGCAGATGCCGAAAGGACTGCGGACTTCGTGGCAAACACGGTACCGAAGGTGAGTGGGGTGACTTGGGTGATGGTCACAGCGTTCTGTACCGTTGCCGTAGCATCAAAGAGCGTGGGAGCAGCCGAGGCTGTACCGGTCATTCCCGCCAGAGCCACAACGATTGCGGCCGAAAGCAGACTTTTCCGAGCGGGGGATTTGAGTTCTAAATCATCACTCATGTTTAGCCCTTTCAAGTTGGAACGATGTGAAGCCATCAGAGGGATTTGCGTGTCAGTCATGGTGAAACTCCTTTCTAGGGTTAATCATGGAAAGTTCTTTTCCATGTTCTAAGGTTCGCGCGATGGTTCAATTGTGAGCGCTAACCCACTTACGGCAAAGCATAAAATAACTTTAGGGTGGATTTTAAAAAAATTTCAAATAATTGAGCCTCTTGCAAAACCCCAAAAAACAAAATACCCGACTGCGCCACTCGCCTATTCAGGGCGATTTTTGAATAGATTCGGTGCAACTACGGCGGTTTTCTTATCCTGAGAGTCGGTAATTCATGGCTAATCTCGAACAG
>JAUYET010000066.1 GCA_030691265.1 Pseudomonadota bacterium | reverse complement strand
CTTTGCCCAACCTGTCACTACCGGTAGTGGGTGGGTGTGTTAACCAGATAAGCACGGTAACTCCTACTGAGCGATCTGGCGTACGCCACAATGGACCCGGATCAGAAAGTTAATGTAAAACCTAAAGAATCCGATTTAATTGACGATACTTGTTACATTGCTGGCATGAAAACAGCGCAGCCAACGGGGTGATGAATTGAAAAAAATGTTTTTATTTCTGACTTTGATCGCCTTCCTGGCCGGGCCGATACCTGGCATGCCGGAAGTGCAGGCAGCCGATCAGTCAAAAGCGCACTCGGTCAAGTCGAAAGCAAAGGTCAAGGCCAAGGTCAAAGCCAAATCCAAGACCAAGAAAGCGACGCTCAAGGCGAGCAAGAAAGGCATTAAAGCGGCCAAGCGCGTCAGGATTGCGCATTATGTCCAGACCCCGCCGCCCGCGTTGCGGGCCATGCGGGCAGTTTCCGCCGATACCTTGCAGGGCGACGAGCTTGATCTGCACGCTTCCGCCGCACTGGTCATCGACCAGAAAACCGGCGAGGCGCTTTATGCCAAGAATATCGATGTTCCCACTGCCATTGCATCCATCACCAAGTTGATGACTGCCATGGTGACGCTGGACGCGGGTTTGTCTATGGATGAAGAAATCGTTGTCGGCAACGAAGATGTCGATCGGCTCAAAGGCACCGGTTCGCGCTTGGCGCTAGGCACGCGATTAACACGCGAGGAATTGCTGCACCTGGCCTTGATCGCCTCGGAAAACCGCGCGGCGGCAGCCTTGTCGCGCGCCTATCCCGGCGGACGCGAGGCTTTCATCGCGGCGATGAATCGCAAGGCGCGCCAGATCGGCATGGCGGATACCCGCTTCCTCGATGGCACCGGCCTCAATAGCGGCAATCGCGCCACTGCCGCCGATTTGGCGAAGATGGTGGATGCCGCCTATCGTTACCCGCTCATCCGCGAGATATCGAGTACTGGCAGCTACGACGTATCCGTCCCCGGGACCCGGGTCGTGCGGGTGCGCGAAAACGGCAAAATGCGTAAGGTCGCCCGTTCAGTGAATCGCCACATGGCTTTCAACAATACCAACAGCCTGACCCGCAGTCAGGATTGGGATATCGGCGTGTCGAAAACCGGTTTCATCAATGAGGCTGGGCATTGCCTGGTGATGCAGACCAAGATCGCCGAACAGAAGGTCATCATCGTTTTGCTCGATTCGATCGGAAAGTGGGGCCGCATTGGCGATGCCCAACGCATCCGAAAATGGCTGGAGCACGATAGCCGGGTCGCCAGTCATCACGATTCGCGCACCGCAACCTGACCCCGTCATCGCGTCCCAACAAAAAAGCGGCTTCGGCCGCTTTTTTGTTGGGACGCATTGAAGACAAGCAAATTCAGGACATCCTGATATACAAAAAAAATGATGGGCATCAAGGAAGAGTGGACTGGCTCATTCCTACTATCCGCCCCTGTAGTCAACCGTGGGCTGTCCACGGTTGTCGGAACTGTAGGAGAGGACTATGCGAAGCAATTTGTTGATGGCCCTGGCCGCCCTTGGGCTTGCCGCCACCCCCGCCCTGGCGGCCGATTCGATCGAAAACCTGGCCCGCACTTGCAACAACTGCCACGGCATCAACGGCGTCTCGGTCGGCCCCACCATGCCCAGCATCGGCGGCCTGTCCGAGCCCTATCTCAAAAACATGATGCTGCAATGGAAGAGCGGCGAGCGCTACTCCGCGACCATGGGCCGCTTGATCAAGGGCTACAGCGACGAGCAAATCGGCGCACTGGCCACCCACTTCTCCAAACTGCCCTGGACCCCCGTGGTACAGAAGGCCGATGCCAAGGTGCTGGCGCAGGGCAAGGCTGCCACCGACCGTTGCGAAACCTGCCACGGTGACACCGGCGGCAAGCCCGACGACACCGACACCCCAAAACTCAATGGCCAATGGGCGCGATACATGGAACTGGAGTTGATGAAATACCGCAACGATGCCGTGAAGATGCCGCACAAGAAGATGCGCGGCAATTCCAAAAAGCTGGATGAGGCCGACGTAGCCGCAGCCGCCCAGTACTACGCCGCCCAGCCCAAATAAGGAGTTCAGCATGAGCATCAATCGTCGCGACTTTATCAAGACCATCACCACCTCCTCGGTCCTTATTCCCCTGTCCGCCTGCGCCGCGCCCTCCGGCCGCTCAGGCAGCACCAAAGCCCGAGTCGTCGTCATCGGCGGCGGCTTCGGTGGCGCTACCGCAGCCAAGTACGTCAAACAACTCGACGCCGCTGTTGATGTCACTCTGATCGAAAAGAACCCGGTCTACACCTCCTGCCCGCTGTCCAACGAAGTCCTCTCCGGTGAACGTGACCTGGCCAGCCTGCAAGTCAACTACGACGGCCTCAAGAAACGCGGCGTCAACGTCATGATCGATGAAGTTACCGCGATCGACCCGGCCAAGAAGAGCGTCACCACCAAGGGCGGCAAGACACTCTCCTACGACGCCCTGATCGTCTCGCCTGGCATCGACTTCAACTACGCCGGCGTCGAAGGCTATTCCGAAGCCCTGGCCAACGGTGACTTGCCCCACGCCTACAAGGCTGGCCCGCAGACACTAGCCCTGAAGAAGCAACTGGAAGCCATGCCCGATGGCGGCAAGTTCATCATCAGCGTGCCGCCTGCCCCTTTCCGTTGCCCGCCCGGCCCCTACGAGCGTGCCTCCCAGGTCGCTAACTACCTGACCCATCACGGCAAGACCAAATCCAAGGTCATCATCCTCGACGCCAACGACTCCTTCTCCAAGAAGGGCCTGTTCGAACAAGCCTGGGCGATGCAATACCCCGGCATGATCGAATGGGTGGCCGGCGCCCAGGACGGCAAGGTGCTGAAGATCGATGCCAAGAGCAAGACCGCGTTCACCGGCTTCGGCGAACACAAGGCCGACGTGCTCAATATCATCCCGCCGCACCACGCCGGTGGAATTGCCAAGGCCACCGGTCTGACCAATCCCAAGGGCTGGTGCAGCGTCGACATGCTGACCATGGAATCCACCGTGCAGAAGGACATCTATGTAGTGGGCGACTCCTGCGTACATGGTGATTTGCCGGAATTTGGCGCGCCCAAGTCTGCGCACATGGCCTCCACTCAGGCCAAGGTTGCAGCCGGCGCCATCGTCGCCAAGCTCAACGGCGTGGCTGCGCCGGAGCCGTTCTTCGTCAACACCTGTTATAGCGTCACCGCCCCGAATTGGGGTTTCTCGGTGGTGCACATATACAAATTGGTGGATGGCAAGCTGAAGTATGTCAAGGAAGCCGGCGGTGTCTCGCCGGTGAAGATGGACAGCGAGGATCAGATGAAGCTCCAGCGCAAACTCGAATCCGAGTACGCCGTGGGCTGGCTGAAAAACATCATGGCGGATGCTTTCGCCTGATCGTTTGCAAGCAAAACGACGAAGCTGACTTTGAACCGAAGGAGGCCTATGACAGACACGCGACCAACTGCCGACGTTTAACCAAGCCGGTGGGCCCGAGTAGTTGCAAGCGTGTAATGGGCCGCCAAAGTAGTAACTTTTCAGGAGACTGAACATGAAATATGGAAACGTACTAAGCCGCATGGCGATGGGACTGGCAGCAGCCCTGTTCGCCTTCGGCGTGCAGGCGGCCGTGGATATTCCCGGCCCGAAACTGCCGCCCCCCGCCCCCGCCAAGGCGCCGCCGATTCAACCGGTGGAAGCCAAGAAGTGTTATTCCTGCCACGAAGACGTCGAGGAATTCCACACCAAGGGCCGCCATGCCACGGTGAACTGCGCACATTGCCACGACAATGCCGCCGAGCACCAGAAACTGGCCAAGGGCAAGGACATCGGCGTGCGTCCGAACACCATCAAGGACCACCGCGCTTGCGCCACCTGCCACGTCGAGCAGTACAACACCTTCGTGCAGACCAACATGGAATCGCACGCCCGTGTCGAGAAGGGTAATTACAAGAGCCGTTCGCCCCTGTTCGACAAGCTGATGGAAGGCTACGGCTTCACCAAGGAGCATAACGAGCCGCGTTCCCATGCCTTCATGCTGGTCGACCAGTGGGTGGTGGATCGTGCCTTCGGTGGCCGGATGAAGTTCAAGGACTGGACCTACATCAACAAAGCCGAACTGGCCGCCAATGGCGCCTGGAACGTGATCGTGGACAAGGAGCCGTCCACTTCCGACCAGAAACCCTTCATGCGCCAGACCGCGACTGCGGTGAACCCGGTCTGCATGAACTGCAAGACTCAGGATCACATCCTGGACTGGGCCTACATGGGCGACAAGAATCCGCGCGCCAAGTGGGACCGTACCTCCAAGCCGGTCGAGTTCGCCCGTGGTGTGAACCACCCGCTGAACTGCTTCATGTGCCACGACCCGCACTCCGCCGGTCCCCGTGTCGTGCGTGACGCGCTGATCGAGGCCGTGGTGGATCGCAAACTGGGCACCTATCCGATGGATCCGGTGAAGAGCGAGCAGTCCAAGATGACCAAGGTCACCTTCCAGCGCGACGGCAAGGACTTCCGCGCCATCGGCCTGCTGTCCAAGTCCGACTCCAACCTGATGTGCGCCCAGTGCCATGTGGAATACAACTGCGGCCCCGGCTGGGATTGCGCCGACAAGGACAAGCCGACCTTCGTCAAGATGGATGACCGCCGTACCAACCTGTTCCAGTGGGTCAACGTGTTCGGCTACAAGGACCGTATGCTGAAGGAATACAAGTTCGCGGACTTCAAGCACGCCAGTACCGGTGCCTTGCTGCCCAAGATCCAGCATCCGGAAATGGAAACCTTCTGGGGTTCCAAGCACGAGCGCGCAGGCGTCGAGTGCAAGGACTGCCACATGACCAAGAACCGGGCGGCCAACGGCAAGGTGACCACCAATCACCAGCAGATTTCGCCGCGCTACAACCTGAAGGCGGCCTGCCTGACCTGCCACAAGGACTGGACCGAGAAGGACGCCAAGTACCACATGGAGGCCATCCAGAACTACACCCGCGGCAAGATGGGCAAGGCCGAGTTCTGGATCGCCCAGTTCATCGACGCGATCATGAAGGCCAAGGAAGTCGGTCTTTCCAAGGAAGTCATGGACAAGGCCTACGACCTGCAGTACGACGCCAACCTGTACTGGGAATGGTGGACCGCCGAGAATTCCGACGGCTTCCACAACCCGGATGATGCGCGCGAGTCGCTGACCCGCTCCATCGACGCGTCTCAGGCCGGTATCAAGATGCTGAAAGAAGAGATGGCCAAGCTGAAGGCAGCCGCTGTCGCCGCCAAGTAAGCGAAGTTAAGACGTAAAAAGGGAGCGGAGAAATCCGCTCCCTTTTTTTATGTCTGACCATTGCGGCACACCACAAAAAAGCGCCCGACAAGTCGGGCGCTTTTGCATGGCATGCGGATGTCTCGGGGCTTGATTCAGCGCCTGCCGACATCTCCCATCAGGCGTCTATTCATCGCGCTGTTCGATACCCGGCAAGATCAATACAACACGTTTTCAACCAGTGACGTAGGTTGGGCAAAGCGAAGCGTGCCCAACGAACCGGCGCGCTGTTGGGCACGCTTCGCTTTGCCCAACCT
>JAUYET010000041.1 GCA_030691265.1 Pseudomonadota bacterium | reverse complement strand
GATTTTGTCGGTGAAGAAGAGGTTGTTGTAGGTGGGCAGGGGGGTGATGTTGGTGACCGCCGAAGTCCAATTGTTGGCGGGGGTGAATGCCTGGGTGCCGGTGAGCCAGCCGCCGGCTTGGGCGGTGGGGGCGAACGCCAGTTGTAGCGCCACCGCCAGGGCTGTGGTGGTCAACCGGCCGGGGGCCGGTCGTGAAGCGAGAGTCGATGTGCGCACGATGATTTCCTTCCTGGATGTTTTTTATTTGGGGACTACAGAGATGCCAAACGTGAACCCGAGCAAGCTTCCATTCAAATCGAATTTCTTTCTCAGGAAAACCTCGGTCAGGTAGCTTTGGTCACTTGCGGGGGCTGTAGTGAGTTGGTATTGGACCGAACCCGTGCTGGTGTCATAAAAATACAGGTCGTTCCATTGTTGGAAGACGAAGCTCGTGGAATATTTGTCCGCCCCTATCGCGGTGGTGCGGTAGACGTAATTGGTGTTGAGGAAACCAGGTTCACCAAAAACATTCAGGTAATTGTTGCCACCGGAGTTATTCCGCCAGCCGGTATAGACCCCGCTTACTGCGGTGCGTATCGCGCTGAGGGCATAGTTGCCTGTGCTCGGGAAATTGAGGAAACACTTCTCGCCCGGCGTGCTGATTGAGATGCCGGTTGAACTATAGGGCGTCCAAGGGCTGCTTGCGGGCGTGGTGAGGATGCCGTTCTCGCATTCGTCCATTTTTTTGAAGAACCCGGCGTTCGTGTCATTCCTGTAGGTATAAGGGCCAATCCGTGTATCCGTTTTACTGGAAGGCGTGCGTTTCAGCAGGTCGAACGATGCGGAAGAATCTTCGCTCGGATGGCTCCAACTGGTGGGCTTGGTGCCGTAGATGTCGCGCACCGACACCGCGAAAGGAAGCGGCACGCTGTCGGTGAAGCCCATGTCGGTCAGGAAGCTTGCTGCATCGTTTATGCCTGCATCGTGAATGTAGGTTTTGAACGGACTACTGGCGGCACGGGCCAACTGAAAGCCACGTACGGTGGACACCGCGTCGAATCCCGTCAGTTCCTGCCAGATTTCATGTTCGAGCGAGGAACCAACGTACCCTTGAAACAGGAAATGGGTTGAATTTTGTGTCGTTAAGGTTTCATTGGAGCGAAGTGAAGAGCCCGACAGCAGGCCCTTCATGTCGATGATCAGCCCATTGGGTTGAATCGAGAAGGCGGTACTGTCTTGCAGGTATTGAACGTCGTAGTTGGACTGGATGACACCCAGCAAACGATATATCGGCGTATTGATTTTCATCAGGCCGTCGGCTCGCTTGTTGTTTACACGCCATTGGGCGTAATACTGCGCGGCGGCCACTTCCAGCAGGCCGCCGGTCAGGGCATCGGTGGCATCGGGCGTGTCGGTCAATAGCGGGTCGCCGCTGTCCCAGCCGGCTGGACCGATGTCCACAAAGGGCAAACAACCGGTGCCGCTTGCAACATCGCAGGTCTGGCCGTTCAGCGGGTGTGCGGCGTCATGGACAATCTTGTAATTCTGACTGCTCGCCAGCAGGTATTCAGCGGCGCGATGAACTTGTGACCAGTTGGAGTGCTCGCCACCGATGGCCACCAGATAGCGAGACCCCACTTTGGCCGTGTAAATGGCAGGCGGAAATGCCGTGCCAGGGTAATCTGGCAATGCATCGGTTTCCAGCTTGAGATAGAAGGGGGTACCGAGGGCAAAGGTCTTGGTGCCTTCCGACCCTGGACAAGTGACCGTGCCGAAGTTCCAGGTTTTTATGATTTCGGCATTCGGCGAACGACCCAGCTTCAAATCCAGATTGATCGTCCCATTGGTGCCGGCGCTGTGCGTGAGTATCAGGCGGTTCGTGGCCAGCTCGCTCAGCCAGAATTTTTGGCTGGTCGCGCCGGTATAGGTTGCCGGGTTGCATGGGGTAGTCGTTATCGTGACGGTACGCCCCCATTTGTTGGTTTCAGCCGTGCTGGCGTCATGCGCTTCCACCGAGTCATAGACGCGCGGTGTGCCGATGAGCAGGTAAGGCAGCGAGGCGGGCAGCAAACCTTCGTGGGCTTCGATGACCTGGCCCTTGTCGAGCACGTCTTCAATGGTTTTGCCCTGGCGGCTCGGGTCGGCATGCAGCCAGTCCAGCACGTCCTGTTCCAGGATGGCGAGCGGGTTTTTGTCCTTGCGCCGCGTGTCGTTATCCAGGATGGCATCGTGGTATTTGGTGTAATCCGCGTCATCCCAGGCCACTTCCGGGAAGGGGTCGAGGTTCAGGCCGTTGTAAATTTTCTGCTTGAAACTTGGGTCGAGCGGCACCCAGGCGCACTGCTCCGGCGTGGTGTTGCAATCGATGCTGCTGCCGTCAATCGGCAAACCCCGGTATTGATCGAACGGAAGCTGAACCTGCACCCAGGCATGTTCGAAATCGAGGGTGGTGTTGCTGCTGGTGCGCGTTACGGCCGGTATGCCCGAATTGTCAAGCAATGCCTTCGCGACTTCCGGCGTGCCCACGCCTAGCCAGTTCAAGACTTGAGCATTGGGCATGCGGATGGTCGCGACGGCATAGCGTGCCGGGATGCCCCGCGATCTGAGCATGGCGATCAGTGCACTGGCTAAATCGACGTCGTTGCCCAGGCGGCCCATGTAGGCGTTGACCGAACCCGAGGTCGAGCCCCAATAAGGCACGAATTCGGTGTTGTTGCGCAGGTGCTCGTAGATGGCCACCGGTGTGCCGAGCGTGGCGGCCTGTTCTCGCAGGCTTTGGGCTTCGTCGCCCAGATAGACGATTTCCCGCGTCTCGCCGGTGGCTTGCGCCCATGCCTGGCCTGGTATTGCGGCAAGCGCGCTCCCTAAAACGCCTATCGCAAGCAGGCACGACCGCAGATTTTTGAGGGCAGCAAATGAGTTCATGGTTTTCCCTGGTTCGGTTTGTATGCGTGGGTTCGTATACGACTGAAGAACGACTGAAGACGAGGCTTCACTGGCCGCGTCGCTTGGACGGGCGGGTGCGTTTGGGTGTTGCCGGTTTTACGGCTTCGGTATTTGTCGCTTCGGTATCGCTTGCCACGACATCGCTTGCCACGACATCGTTCGCTTGCACGGCCATCATGGTGGGCGTGTCGTTGTGGTAGTGCTGCTCGCTGGGCGCGATACGGCTCAATTTCATCAAGTCGCGCAACTGTTCCAGTTTGGCGATTCGGTCCGGTTTCGTGGCATCGGTCGACGTTTCCAGCGTGTCGCTCCATTCCCTGAACAGTTTGGCGCGTCGGGCCTGGATGGCGGCGACCGGTTTTGCCGTATCGGATTCGTTGACTTGCGCCATGCTGTCGGCGCGGCCACGCAGCTTGCCGGCCCATTCCCTGGCCTTGGCTCGCTCGCCCCGCACGCGCGCCGAAGGTGCGTGTCGGCCTGCGTTGATTTGGGGTGTTTGGGGTGTATTTGCCAGTTCCGCGCCTTGCGGCGTGGCGCCGGCCGGTTTGCCATCGACTTGCGCGGCTTGCGCTTGGATTTCCGGGTTTTCTCGGGTTTCTTCAGACTCGGCGCGAATCAGCGCATCGATGTCCTTGCGCAAGCTTTCAAGTTGTTTTTCATCGCCGCCCGCTTCCGTTTGGCTGTTGTGCGCGGCGACAACGTTGCGGCTGATGCCACGTATCGCCCGGAGTTGTTCCGGCGATAGCGGCCCTGGCGCGGCGGCTGCGGACAGGCCGGCAGGTGCGTCCGCCGCCATGGCGCTGACTGCGATTCCCGAAGCCATCATGCAGGCAAGCAGGTAGGGGGTAAGGCTATTCATGCTGTTTCTCCTGTTTTTCCGGTTACTTTGCCGCGCCGGCCGCCGCCACGAATCAGCGCGCCCATCAACCCCGCGCCGAGTGACAACAGCGCCCATGCCGGCAAGGGCACATCGCCGTCGTTGCTGGCAACTTGGGTACAACCTGGGCATGGGTTGCCGGTCAAATCCTGACTGGCGAGATGGGTCAGTCCGGTGAGGGGCGAGGTATCCGTGATGCTGTTGTTGGCGGCGTTGAGCGTGGCGAGATTTTTTGCGTATTCCAGCCCGGTCAAGCTGGTGATGCCTTGATTCGATATGTCCAGCGCGGTGAGTTGCGCCAGTTCGCCTCGATTGAGTTGGTCCAGGCTGTTGCGCCCCAGGGCTCGGTTGATCGCGCCGCGCAGCAGTTCGTCCGGAACGCCGACCAAGGTGCGATCCGCCGCCAAGTCCAATTGCGCCGGGATGGCCAGCACTCGCATGACCAGGGCGGTGTCGTAGACGCCGCTGCCCCAGTGGCCATCCTGGTTTTGAGCATTGACCAGAGAGTTGATCAAACCGGTGGCGTAGGTGTCCGTGGTCGATTTGGTTTTGAGGTAGGCAAATGCGGCCAGCGCGCGCAGGCGGAGAGGCGAATCCGTTGTCACCTGAGCTTGCAACGCGGCGACCCCGTTTGCGATAGGCGTGGTCAGCGTCGAGTTGGGCAGGTGGCTGTTCAGCGCGATCAACACGTTTGCCGTCACCGCGGCATCAAAAACACCGCCTTCTGTGACGGGCCAGCCTTTGGGGTCCGTGGTTCGTTGGGTGTTTTTAAGGTAAGCCAGGGCGTCGGTTACGCCGGAGGTGGCGCCCGTCGCCTTCAAGGCGCGTAAAGCCAGCGCGGTATCGAGGGGGGAATCCTTGTAGTTCGCGGACAGCCCATAACCGCGATTGGCCACCGCTCCATTATTCGTGGCCTTGGCGGCCTGGATGTCGGTTTCGTACTGAGTGGTGCTGGCGTTGTGATTGAGCAGGGCCAGGATGCGACGCGCCTGGTAATCGATGTTTCCCGCCGCGTGATTTTCCAGCCAGGTGATGCCGTTGTAATAGGCGCTGCTGCGCGTGTTGGTCTCTTGCAGCGCAAGCGTGGCTTCCGCAGTCTCCAGAAACCGCGCAGCACTTC
Organism: Pseudomonadota bacterium; assembly: GCA_030691265.1. Taxonomy (GTDB): domain Bacteria; phylum Pseudomonadota; class Gammaproteobacteria; order Burkholderiales; family Thiobacillaceae; genus PFJX01. The sequence goes on along the minus strand of JAUYET010000041.1, from coordinate 16,094 downwards.
CGGAACTCTGCCAGCCGCCATCGATGGATTGCATCGAGGCGAGGTAGGCCGCGCCCTGGCTGAGTGACGCGTTGTAGTCGTTCGCCGCCCAGGAGCATGCCGGCATGGCAAGAGCAAATGTGATGATGAGGGTGCTGCGAATCATGGTGTTTCCCCGTTGCGTTCCCGAATGGCCGTTTGGCCGGGTTGTGCTGCCAGCGTAAGGGGGGTTAATGACAGTTTGTGTGGGTTCGAGCACCCCAAAAGATGAGCCGAACGGCTCTACCCGAAAGGATATCTGTCTAAAGTAATAGACCCGTGGAGCCGCGCTGGCATTGGGCCGAGGCGTATCCGCCCCGGAAATAGTCGCCCCGGAAATGTCATTTCGTCGTAACAAAGGCGACAGCGTTTGTCTGTCACCCCAAAAAAGAGCGGCGCCCAATTGGGCGCCGCTAAAAACTCGCCGTTGCGGCGAGTTAGGGAGGCGTGCAGTGTATTCGGGGGACGATGACGAGAGGATGACAACCCGATGCGAAGCGGTTTGCCGGCTTGAGGCCCGAACACAAGTTTTCCAGCATGGCGTTCACGACATGCGACGACAACCGCCTGCATCGAGAATCATGCGTTCCGTAGGCGGCGGGTTTGCTTCGGAATGCGTGGCACCCGCAAGGGGCACGCCGGATTCGTAAGCCGCTAAAGCGGCAACGACTCCGCTGCACCAGTGCTTGGCACGCCGGATTCGTAAGCGCTAAAGCGCCAACGACTCCGCTGCCTGCCGGTCGGCGTGATAGCTCGACCGCACCATGGGCCCGCTGGCGACGTTCTTGAAGCCCATCGCCAGCGCGATGCGTTCGAATTCGGCGAACTGGTCCGGCGGCACGAAGCGCTCCACCGGCAGGTGATGCGCGGAGGGTTGCAGGTATTGGCCGATGGTCAGCATGTCCACGTCGTGCGCACGCAGATCGCGCAGCACGTCGAGCACTTCGGCGTCGGTTTCGCCCAGGCCGAGCATGATGCCGGACTTGGTCGGCACACCCGGACAGCGCGCTTTGAAGGTCTTCAATAGCAACAGGGAGTGGGCGTAATCCGCGCCGGGACGGCAGGCTTTGTAGCGGCGCGGTACGGTTTCCAGGTTGTGGTTCATCACGTCCGGCGGCGCCAGCGCAAGGAGTTCGAGCGCCAGTTCAAGCCGGCCGCGGAAGTCCGGCACCAGGATTTCGATGCGCGTGCCAGGCGAGGCAATACGCGCGGCGCGGATGCAATCGACGAAGTGCTGCGCGCCGCCGTCCTTGAGATCGTCGCGGTCGACGCTGGTGATGACCACGTATTTCAGGCCCATGGCGGCCAGGGTTTCGGCCAGATGGCGTGGTTCTTCCGGGTCCGGCGGCAGCGGTTTGCCGTGGCCGACATCGCAGAACGGGCAACGCCGGGTGCACAGATCGCCCAGGATCATGAAGGTGGCGGTGCCGTGTTTGAAGCATTCGCCCAGATTCGGGCAGGAGGCTTCTTCGCACACGGTATGCAGTTTGGCGTCGCGCAGGATGGCCTTGAGTTGCGCCACTTCCGGCGCGCTGGGCGCTTGCGCCTTGATCCAGACCGGCAACTTCAGGCGCGGTTTGGGCACGATCTTGATCGGAATGCGGGCGGTTTTGGCTGCGCCTTTGTGGAGTTCTGAGTCAGCCATTGTGTTACCCGTGGTTCGTAGGTTGGGCAAAGCGCAGCGTGCCCAACATCGGCGCGGAAGAATGTTGGGCACGCTGCGCTTTGCCCAACCTACAACTGCGACCAGATGCGTTACTGCGTACCGCCGACCGTCAACCCATCGATGCGCAAGGTCGGCTGGCCGACGCCGACCGGCACGCTCTGGCCTTCCTTGCCGCAGGTGCCGACGCCGGGGTCGAGGCGCATGTCGTTGCCGATCATCGACACCCGGGTCAGCACATCCGGGCCGTTGCCGATCAGCGTCGCGCCCTTGACCGCGTAGGTGACCTTGCCGTCTTCGATCATGTAGGCCTCGGCGGCGGAAAACACGAATTTGCCGCTGGTGATATCGACCTGGCCGCCGCCGAAATTGACGGCGTACAAGCCGTTTTTCACCGAGGCGATGATCTCGGCCGGGTCTTTGTCCCCGGCCAGCATCATGGTGTTGGTCATGCGCGGCATCGGCAGATGCGCGAAGGATTCGCGCCGCGCATTGCCGGTCGGCGCCATGCCCATCAGGCGGGCATTCATGTTGTCCTGCATGTAAGAACGCAGGATGCCGTTTTCGATCAGCAGCGTGCGCTGGGTCGGCGTGCCTTCGTCGTCGATGTTGAGCGAACCGCGCCGATCCGCGATGGTGCCGTCATCGACCACGGTGACGCCGTCCGCCGCGACGCGCTGGCCGATGCGGCCGGAGAACGCGGAGGAACCCTTGCGATTGAAGTCGCCTTCCAGGCCGTGGCCGATGGCTTCGTGCAGCAATATTCCCGGCCAGCCGGAACCCAGCACCACGGTCATGCTGCCGGCCGGGGCCGGCCGGGCGTTGAGATTGGTCAGCGCCTGCTGCACGGCGAGTTCGGCATATTCGCGCAACACCGCGTCGCTGAAATAGGCGTAGTCGAAACGTCCGCCGCCGCCGGCGCTGCCTTGTTCACGCTTGCCGTCCTGCTCGACGATGACTTGCAGCGACACGCGCACCAGCGGCCGCACATCGGCGGCGCTGCGGCCGTCCAGCCGGGTCACGTAGATCACCTCGTATTCGCCGGCCACGCTGGCGACGACCTGGGTGACGCGCGCATCCAGCTTGCGTGCGTAATCTTCCAGACGATGCAGCAAGGCGACCTTGTCCGACTCGTTCAGGGATGCGATCGGATCGATCGGCGCATACAAAGTGCGCCCTTGCATGCGGCTGGCGACCCGAACCGTGGCCGACTGGCCGGCGGCGGCGATGGCGCGCACGGTGGCGGCGGCTTCGCGAATGGCGGGCAGGCGGATGTCGTCGGAATAAGCGAAGGCGGTCTTGTCGCCGACCACGGCGCGCACGCCGACGCCCTGGTCGATATTGAAGCTGCCGGATTTGACCTGGCCCTCTTCCAGGCTCCAGGCCTCGGAACGGGTGTACTGGAAATACAGGTCGGCATCGTCGATTTGATGCGCGGCGAGCTGGCCGAAGATGCTGTCGAGCTGCGCAGCATCGACTTCATTGGGGGCCAGCAAGGTGGCGTCGGCGGTGGCGAAGGGGGAAGCAGTAGGCATGAGAATAAGCGCTTAAAGAGTAGGGTGCGCCATGCGCACCGAATTACGTCCGTAGGTGCGCATGGCGCACCCTACGAATCAGGGTTTGATGACATCGACTTCGATGCCGCTGGAGCAATCCAGCTTGCGGTGTTTCAAGGCCGGCAAGCTCTTGCGCAGGCTGTCCTGGTAGGCGCGATTGATGCCGGCGACGACCACGCCGGAGCCGCGCGGCAAGCGGTCGAGCACATTGCCCCAGGGATCGACGATCATGCTGTCGCCGTGGGTTTCGCGGCCGGAAACGTGATAACCGCCCTGCGCCGGCGCGATCACATAGGCCAGGTTCTCGATGGCGCGGGCGCGCACCAGGGTCTCGAAATGCGCCCGGCCGGTGGTCGCGGTAAACGCGGCCGGCACCAGGATGATGTCGACATCGCCCATCGCCCGGTACATCTCGGGAAAACGCAGGTCGTAGCAGATCGACAAGCCGATGCGGCCGAACGGCGACTCGACCACGACCAGCCGATTGCCGGCTTCGATCGTGGTCTGTTCTTTGTAATGCTCGTTGCCCAGATCGAGGCCGAACAGATGAATCTTGTCGTAGCGCGCCACCCGCTTGCCCTTGTCGTCATACACCAGGCAGGCATTGCGGACTTTCTTCGGGTTGTCGCAAGTCAGCGGCAGCGAGCCGCCGACCAGCCAGATCGCGTGCTTCTTGGCTTGCGCGGCGAGAAATTTCTGGATCGGGCCTTTGCCATCGACTTCCGCCGCGGCGACCTTGTCGGTTTCCTTCAACCCCATGATGGCGAAGAACTCGGGCAGCGCCACCAGCTTGGCGCCGGCTGCCACCGCCATGTCGATCAGGCGCTCGGCTTCGGAAAGATTGGCCGCCACATTGGGGCCGGACGCCATTTGCACGGCGGCGACGCGCACGATGCCACTGGCATCCTGAGCCGGTTTCGGCACGGCGCGGGTTTTGGTCTTGGCAAAGCTGGAGGGTTTCAGGCTGGCAGGCTTGGCGCGGATCACAGCGAACTCCGGTGGAGGCATTGAGAGTGGTCGAGGGTACACAAGGACTTGAGGGTAAAACAAGGGCAACGCGAGCCAAGCTTGGGCAATGTCGTAGCGTGCCCAAGCTACGCAGCTCATTCGTCCGGCGCCGCCTGTATTTTGGGCTTTGCCATCTTGGTAACCACCGGGTCAGCCCAGGCGCCAGTGATCACATACTCAAATGAAGCCGCCTGGCCGATCGGATTTTGCAGAAGCTTGTTGGCGATGAACGCTCCCACGCCGACGACCGGCCCGCCCAGCAAAGCGCCGGCCACCGCCACCGTATCTTCCAGGCGCGGCTGGATGGCGACGCGCAGGTGCTGGGTTTCGCGCACCAGATCGGCGACGCCGCTCATGCGCACCTTGGCGGCGGGGCCGCTCATGCGCAGCTCTTTGGCATAAGCCGAGCCGCGCTCCAGATGCACACGTCCGTCAATTTCATCGAACGCGAAACCTTCCGAAAAGACATCGCGAAAATCCAGCGCGATCCGGCGCGGCAAGGCTTGCAAACTGAGGATGCCGAGGAGTTTTCCGGCGCCGGCGTCCACCTTGAGGAATTGGCCTTGCTTGAGGCTGACATCGAGATCGCCGCCCAGCGTCGCCAGATTGAAATCCTCCAGGCCGCCGGTCCATCCCAGAGGACCGGCGATGCGTGCGGTGCCGCGTTTGACGCGCCCCGGCATACCCAGCCGGTCAAGCAGCTTGCCCAGATTGTCTGACTCCAGCTCGATTTCGAGTCGCGTCGGCCGCCGCGGGTGGCTGGCGAGCACCCCCTTGCCGCGCAAGCGTCCGTCCGGGGTCTTGAGCAGGAAGTCGTCCAGGCGCAAGCCCGGCTTGCGCGACCCGTCCGACGCAAGGCGCAGATGCAATTCACCCAACTCACGCCCTTGAAAAGCCACGCTCTCGGCGCTCAATTCGAGCCCGGCCAGACTTTCGCCGAGCGAATTTGCCGCCCCGGAATCCGCCGCCTGAGGCTTGCGCGCTTCTCGCACTTCTCGTGCTTCTCGCACTTCGCCCGACATGCCGGGCACGGGCTCCGGCACGCTCAAACGCTTGAAATGGGCTGTCACACCGAGGCCGGCGCCAGTCGGAAGCATCACCATTTCGCCAGTGACCTCGCGTCCGGCCAGCGCCAGCAGCCAACCTGCAGCGGCCGGGTGTAACTTGACGTGGGTATCGCTCAGACGACGATTGAATACATGCAATTCGTTGAAAGCGATGCTGGCCTCGCGCAATGGCAGCTTGCCGGCCTCCCCCGAAGACAGCGACTCCGCGCTCTGGCCGACCTGCCGCCAGGCGTCCAGATCAAGCATGCGCAGCGCACCGCTGACCCATAGCCCGGATGCCGAAGGCGCGCTCGCCTCGCCGGCGCCCAGACGCAGATGGACACGCGCCGGCGCCGCCTTCGGTAACTGCGCACGCAGGGTCAGAAGTTCGCCGTAACGCACGAACACGGCATCCGTGTCGGTCGCGCTGTCCGCCTTGTTTTTCACGCCGCCATCGGCAATCGCAGCGGCTTCTTTGACGATGCTCAATGCCATCGCCTGCGCCGCCGGCTTGCCCAATGGGGCCGGCAGATCGATGCCCAGGCCGACCAGGTCGGAACTGAGCGTGAGCCCGGATTTGCGACTGGCGACGCCAGGCGCAGCGTGGTTCATGCCGATATCCGCCTGCCAGCGGGTAGCGCCGTTGACGCGCCCGGCCAGGGCGGCGGGCAGATATTTTTTCAGCGCCGCGGCATCGATTTCACCATCCAGATGCACGCGCACCTGACGCGCACCTTGGCCCAGGCCGGGAGCCGCGACGCTGTCGATAGCCAGCGTCACCGGCAAGCCCAGCACCTGCGCGCGGATATCCTTCGCCTGCAAGGTGGCCTGGGTGAAGTTGATGCTGCCGCTGACGCCGCTCAACTCCGGCAGATCGCCGCCCGGGTCGAGACGGTTGTCGTCGAACGTGAAACTGCCGGCAAGCGTTGTGGCATCGACATCCCGCAGCGGGATGCGCAAATGGATATCCAGGCGCCCCTCGCCCGTGGCCTTGAACGGCTCGGTGAAGCGATCGGTATGGGCATGCACCGGAGAGCGCTTGATGAAATCGAGGAAAGCGCGCGTTTCGCCTTGGGCTTGGCCGTCGATGAACAATGACTCCACCGGCCCGGAATGCAGGTCCGCAATCGCCACTTCCACCGGCCCGAGACGTGCATCGAGGATGCGGCCGGAATCGGCATTCAGCGTCATCGCCTTGTCATGAAAAACCAGGACGCCGTTGATGCCGTCGATGCGCGGCCAGCCCGGCGCGTAATCGAGCACGCCGTCCACCATCTTGATGGCGACACTGAATTTGCCGCCGCCTTTGTCGAATGGAAAACGATCCAGCGGGCCCTTGAGCAGCAAGCGCACATCGTCGGACTTGCCCGATAGCAGGCCGTGCTGAAGCCAGTTGTAGGTATCGGCGCCGACTTTCAACGGCAAATAGCGGTACACCGCATTGGCCTCGGCCCGCCGCAGATGCGCGCCGATGTCGGCATAAATCGGTTTCGTTATCGGTTTTGTTATCGGTTTCGTTTGTGTCGGCCCGGTTTTCGGGAATAACAGATGGCCTTGCGCCGTGCCGTCCAGGTCCGCGTTGACGATGCGCCCAACGTCGAAATTCAGTTTCATGCCGGCGGCATCGAGCTTCCAATCGGCTTTTGCATCGAGCTGACTGAAGTTCAGCTCATGCCGAAAAACCTTCGGCATGAGCAGGCTCAAACCGCGTCCGTCCAGCACCGCAGCCCCCCCGCCCTGATTGGCGTCGATGCGGGCGCTGAGGCCATTGAGGCCGGGAAACTGTTCATAGGCATTGAGGCCGGCCGCGCGGATGCGCAATTTGATCGCGTAATCGCCCGCCCCGGCCCAGTGGCCGGCGCCTTCTTCCACCAGTCCGCGCGGATTCAATGACTGGATCAAATCGTGTCCGCGTTTGGGTATCGGCAATGCGCCGGTCAAGGCGGTAAGCGCCTCCAGCCGCAGATTACGCGCGCTGACGGCGATACGTTTGAAGCCGCCAGCGCCCTTGCCATCCGGCGTCAGGTTGACGCGCACGGCGGCCGGCTCGCTCAGGCCCGCCCCGGGCATCTTGAAACGCAGATGATCGACATAAAAGGATTGCGCATCCTGCTCGCGCGCCCAGCCGGCGTGGCCGGTGAGGCTGTCAAAAACCAGGTCGGGCAGGGCGTTGTCGATGTTGAGGGCGACCTTGTCCAGGCGGGCATCGCCGCTTATCCCCTGCACGCCGCCCTTGCTCAGGGTCAGCCAGAAACGCATATCGCCGACGCCGCTCCGCACCGATTCTTGCGCCCAGGGCACCCAACGCCCCCACGACTCGAAACGGGCGCCATCGACGCGCGCATACACCTCGCCCGACCAGGCTGACCAGTCGCGCAGGTTGCGGCCTTTGAGATCGCCGCGCAGCTCCAGGCGGCGGGCGGCGGCAGCCGTCGGGTAGGCGATGCCGCCGAAACGATGGCGGCCAAACCGGTTCTCCAGCAATACGCGCACGCCGGCGAAGCGCAATTCCGGCGCATCCAGTTTTTCATCCAGCCAGGTGATTTCCGCATCCTTGATGACGATGCGCGGTTGCTTGATCAGCCAATCCGGAAACGGGCTCGGCGTGCTCGGCCGGTTGACCGGAATGCCGGCGACGGTGATGACGCCGGCAGCATCGCGGCGCATGAGCAGACGCGGTCGATCAAGGCTCAAACTGGCCAGGCGCAGATCCAGCAAGGGCAGTGACAGCCATGAAAACACCGCTTCGACGCGCGGCAAAAATAATGGAACGCCCGAGGGCGGCGTCATGCGCACATCGCGCAAGACCACGCGCGGATTGAAACCGCCCCAATCCGCTTCCAGCCCGCCGATATCGACCGGCTGGCCGACCGTCTTGCTGGCGGCTTCTTCCAGCGCAGCCTGGTAGCTGGAAATATTGGGCGCCACCCAGAACCTGAACGTCAGCGCGACGATGCACACCACGATCATCGCCCCGCCGGCGGCATAGGCGAGGTAGTGGTAAAGGCGTCGAAGGAGGGATATCAGGCGGGGCGACATGAGTAGGTGCGCTTGACGCTGCTGGAAAGGAGCAACCGAAGTGGGCAGATACGACCGTTCACAGCATAGTCATATTTTTCTCCGACGGGAGCACATAAAAAAACCGGACGGAAGACCGTCCGGTTTTTTTCGGCAAGCAGCGCGGAATCAGCTATTGCGGCTTTCTTCCACCATGCGCTCGATGATCGGACCGAGGATGACTTCCATCGCGAAGCCCATCTTGCCGCCAGGCACCACCAGGTTGTTGGGGCGCGACATGAAGGAGTTGGGGATCATGTTCAGGAAGTAGGGGAAATCCGCCTTCTTGGGATCGCGGAAACGCACCACCACCAGGCTCTCGTCCGGCGTCGGGATGTCGCGCGCGATGAACGGGTTGGAGGTATCCACCAGCGGCACGCGCTGGAAGTTGATGTCGGTCTGCGAGAACTGCGGCGTCACGAAATTCACGTAATCCGGCATGCGGCGCAGGATGGTATCGACGATGACCTCGGCGGAATAACCGCGCTCGGCGGCATCGCGGTGAATCTTCTGGATCCATTCCAGGTTGACCACGGGCACCACGCCGACGCCGAGATCGACATGCTTCGGCATGTCTACCTGGTCAGTCTTGACCAGACCGTGCAGGCCTTCGTAGAACAGGATGTCGGTCGGGGTGGGCAGCGCTTGCCACGGGGTGAACTCGCCCGGCTTCAGGTTGGTGCCCAGCTTGGCGTTGTGATCGGCGGCTTCTTCATCGCTGTGGATGTAGTAGCGACGCTGGCCGCCGCCGGTTTCGCCGTAGGTCTTGAACAGGTTTGCCAGGGCGGCGAAGTCGTTCGCTTCCGGTCCGAAGTGGCTGAAGCTGTGATTGCCGGCGGCTTCCGCCTGTTTCATGGCTTCCTTGAACTCGGCGCGGCCCAGGCTGTGGAAGCTGTCGCCTTCGATAACGGCGGCGGACAGTTTCTCGCGCGAAAAGATGTGCTCGAACGCGCGCTTGACGGTGGTGGTGCCGGCGCCGGAAGAACCGGTAACGACCACGACAGGATGCTTCTTGGACATGGGTGCTCCCCTAAAAAAGTGAAACAAGAACGGGAAAATGAACTGTGAAACGGGAAACGTGAGCAGTGTTCGTCTCACCATTTACGTTTCGCGTTTCACCCGCAAGGGGCACGCCGGATTTGTAAGCCGCTAAAGCGGCAACGACTCCGCTGCCCCCAAAAAAGGGTCACGGAGTATAAACGCGCACCCCCGGCCTGTCACCGAGTTTGCCACCCGGGTTTGCCATACAGGACGGCTATAATCCGCCGCTTCTTCAAGCACATACGACATTTCAGATGGACGCCCAAATGGTTTCCCACATGGTTTCCCACATGGACCCCCATTACCGCCCGGAAATCATCGAACCGGAAGCACAACAACACTGGGAAGAAAAACAGGTCTTCCGCGCCACGGAAGATTCCGCCAAGCCCAAGTACTACTGCCTGTCGATGTTCCCGTACCCCTCGGGCAAGTTGCACATGGGCCATGTGCGCAACTACACCATCGGCGATGTGCTGGCGCGTTATCACCGCATGAAGGGCTACAACGTGATGCAGCCGATGGGCTGGGACGCCTTCGGCCTACCCGCCGAAAACGCCGCGCTGGCCAACAACGTCGCCCCCGCCGGCTGGACCTACGCCAACATCGACTACATGCGCGGCCAGTTGAAGCGCCTCGGTCTGGCGGTGGACTGGAGCCGCGAACTCGCCACCTGCAAGCCGGATTACTACCGCTGGGAACAATGGCTGTTCACCGAATTGTTCAAGAAGGGCGTGATCTACAAGAAGACCGCGGCGGTGAACTGGGACCCGGTCGATCGCACCGTGCTGGCCAACGAACAGGTCATCGACGGACGCGGCTGGCGCTCCGGCGCGCTGGTCGAAAAGCGCGACATCCCGATGTATTTCTTCCGCATTTCCGCTTACGCCGAAGAACTGCTGTCCGAACTCGACCACCTGCCCGGCTGGCCGGAGCGGGTGAAAACCATGCAGCGCAACTGGATCGGCAAGAGCTTCGGCGTCGAGATTCATTTCCCTTTACTCCCCTCGCCCCCCGGGGGAGGGGCTGGGGCAGCCAGAGACTTGGCTGACGTTTTTGGGCAGCCTAGTCGGTTGGCTGGTAGTTCCATCAGAGAGGGAGAACCGGTGCTGAAAGTCTTCACCACGCGCGCCGACACGCTGTTCGGCGTCACCTACGTCGCCGTCGCGGCGGAACATCCGCTCGCCACCCAGGCCGCGGCAAACAATCCGGCCCTCGCCGCTTTCATTGCCGAATGCAAGCAGGGCAGCGTCGCCGAAGCCGACATGGCGACGATGGAAAAGAAGGGCATGGACACCGGCCTCAAGGTCTATCACCCGTTCACCAACGAAGCGATTCCGGTGTTCGTCGCCAACTATGTGCTGATGGGCTACGGCGAAGGCGCGGTGATGGCGGTGCCGGCGCACGACGAGCGCGATTTCGCTTTTGCGCAAAAGTACGCTTTGCCGATCAAACCGGTGATCAAGCCGGTCGATGGCGAGTTGGCCGATCCGCTGACCGCAGCCTATGTCGAGCAAGGTGTGCTGTTCGACTCCGGCGATTTCTCCGGCCGCACTTCCGAAGACGCCATCGACAAGATCGCGCTGGTGCTGAAGAACCTGAGCCTGGGCGAGAAGCGCACCACCTGGCGTCTGCGCGACTGGGGCATTTCGCGCCAGCGTTACTGGGGCTGCCCGATTCCGATCATCCATTGCCCGAGCTGCGGCGATGTGCCGGTGCCGGCCGAGCAGCTACCCGTGGTGTTGCCCGAGGACGTCAAGATCGACATCGGCTCGCCGATCAAGAAAATGCCGTCGTTCTACGAGACCACCTGCCCGACCTGCGGCGGTAAAGCCGAGCGCGAGACCGACACGATGGACACCTTCGTCGAGTCGTCCTGGTACTACGCCCGCTACACCTGCCCGGACAACGACACAGCCATGCTCGACGGCCGCGCCAACCATTGGTTGCCGGTGGATCAGTACATCGGCGGCATCGAGCACGCCATCCTGCATCTGCTCTACGCCCGCTTTTTCCACAAGCTGATGCGCGATGTCGGCCTGGTCAATTCCAACGAACCGTTCACCAACCTGCTGACGCAGGGCATGGTGATCGCCGACACCTATTACCGCGACCTCGGAGGTGTTGAAAACGCGGGCAAAAAGCAATGGATCAACCCGGCCGATGTCGAGCAACGCGATGGTGTCTGGGTGCTCAAGGTCGACGGCCAGCCGGTGATCGTCGGCGGCACCGAAAAGATGTCGAAGTCGAAGAACAACGGCGTCGATCCGCAATCGTTGATCGACCAGTACGGCGCCGACACCGCGCGTTTGTTCATGATGTTCGCCGCACCGCCGGAACAAAGCCTGGAATGGTCCGATGCCGGCGTCGAGGGTGCGAACCGCTTCCTGCGCCGGTTATGGAAAACGGTTTTCGAACATGTCGAAGCCGGCGTTTGCGCTGCCTACAGCGGCGCTAACCTCGGCGCGCAAACGCAGGATTTCCGCCGTCAGTTGCACCAGACCATCGCCAAGGTCAGCGACGACATCGAGCGCCGCAAGCAATTCAACACCGCCATCGCCGCGATCATGGAATTGATGAACGCGATGGCGAAAGTGGGCAATGACCCCGCCACCCGCAGCGTCAAACAGGAAGCGCTGGAAGCGATCACCCTGATGCTCGCCCCCATCGTGCCGCACATCTGCCGCAGCCTGATCAAGGCGCTGAAACCCGGCGCCTGTCTGATGGGTTCGGCCTGGCCGGCAGTCGATGCAGCCGCTCTGGTGCGTGACGAAATCGAGCTGATGCTGCAAGTCAACGGCAAGCTGCGCGGCAAGATCACCGTCGCAGCGGACGCCGGCAAGGACGCCATCGAACAAGCCGCGCTGGCCAGCCCGGAAGTGCAGAAGTTCATGGAAGGCCAACCGGCCAAAAAAGTGGTGGTGGTGCCCGGACGTTTGGTCAACGTGGTCGTTTGACGTGAAGCAGTCGTTGGTTCCGTGCTTATCGGGTTAACACACACAACCACTACCGGTAGTGGCGTAGGTTGGGCAAAGCGAAGCGTGCCCAACGAACCGGCGCGATGTTGGGCACGCTTCGCTTTGCCCAACCTACGGTGCCATGCCGCGAAATCACGAGCCACTAGATATAGTGGGTGTGTGTGACAACCCGATAAGCACGGTTGGTTCTTTATTTACGCCCTATGGAGTTAGATGTGCGACGAAACGCGATTAAAACCCTGCTCGGCCTGACCGCAGTTGCCGGCCTTGTTGCCAGCCTCGGCGGCTGCGGCTTCCAGTTACGCGGCCAATCACTGATGCCTTTCACCGCCGCCTATGTCGAAGCGCCGGAGGGCTCCAACGTCGCCACTGCGCTGCGCCGCTCACTCTCCAGCCAGCAGAAACTGGCGCAAACGCTCGACACGGCGCCCGTCCGCATCAGGCTCGACCAGGAGGCGTACAGCAAGAACATCCTGGCGCTCTCCGGCGGCGGCAAGGTGCGCGAATACCGTCTCGAATACCGCGTCCATCTCTCGGTATTCAACGCGGCAGGAAAAACCTTGGTCGAGCCGACCGAGATTCGCCTCAGCAACGACTTCTCCTTTACCGACGCCCAGGTTCTGGCCAAGGAAGCGGAGGAAGCCTCGCTGAATCGTTCGATGGAACAGGACGCGCTGCGCCAGATATTGCGTCGCCTGTCCTACTTGAATATCTGACGGGCATGGATTGAGATCCTCCTGATCATGAACGTCCTCAGTCACGCCCGTCTCCCTCTGATGGGACTACCAGCCAACCGACTAGGTTGCCAAACAACATCAGCCAAGTCTCTGGCTGACCCCCAACCCCTCTCCCGCTTGCGGGAGAGGGGAGCTTCGAGCGTCGCGCTGCGACGTGCGCATTTATGAAACTGCGCGGCGAACAGCTCGACGGTGCGCTGAAACGTGCGCTGTCGCCAATCTGGCTGGTCAGCGGCGACGAACCCCTGCTCACCGACGAGGCCGCCGCGCAAATCCGCACTGCCGCGCGCGCCCAGGGCTATACCGAGCGCCAGTCCTGGCAGTCTGAAACCGGATTCGACTGGCGCGGCTGGCTGGCCGGTTTCGATTCGCTGTCGCTGTTTTCCAACCTGCGCCTGGTCGAATTGCGCCTGCCGACCGGCAAACCCGGCGTGGAAGGCGGCAAGACGCTGGAAGCCTGGGCCGCCAACCCGCCCGCCGACACCATTCTGCTGATCACCGCACCGCGCCTCGACAAGGCCAGCTTATCGACGAAATGGGCGACCGCCGTCGAACGCGCCGGCATCCTGGTTCAGACCGCACCGCCGCCGCTTGACCGCTTGCCGGACTGGATCGGCGAGCGGCTGTCGCGCCACAACCTGAAAGCCGATCGGGAAATCCTCGCCTGGCTGGCGGCGCGCGTCGAAGGCAACCTGCTCGCCGCGCATCAGGAAATCGAAAAACTATCCTTGCTGGCGCCGCCCAGGCAACCCGGCCAATCGGTGCAACTCTCGCTCAAAACCGTGCGCGAGGCGGTCACCGATGTCGCGCGCTACGATGTCAGCGACCTTTCCGATGCCTTCCTGAAAGGCGATGCCGCCCGTTTTTGCCGCGTGCTGGACGGCCTGCAAAGCGAAGGCGAGGCGCTGGTGCTGATCCTGACCGTGCTGGGCAATGAAATTCGCACGCTGTACCGCATCGCGGCCGGATTGGCGCAAGGCCAACGCATGTCCGCGCTGATGCAAGCCTCGCGCGTCTGGGACAGCAAGCAGGCACTGGTCGAACGCGCCCTCAAGCGCGCCGGGCCGGAGAAACTTTCCTGGGCGATGCGCGGCCTCTCCCGCCTCGACCGCGCCGCCAAAGGCCTGCTGCGCGAAGATGCCTGGGATGAATTGAAACAACTCGGCCTGGCTCTGATGAACCGGGGCAAGGCGCCCGCTTTCTCGTAGGATGGGTTGAGCGCAGCGAAACCCATCATCCTAGAAACCTCAGTTGACCGCTCCTCCACCCTTGAGAGACCGCATGTACTCTACGTTCAGAGCCTTCGATGACGTTCACCATTTGGGTGAGACCGCTACGCGGCCGATTGCACGCTTTTCGAGCCGTCTGGCTGCGTTGCTCCTCCTTGCGGGAAATGAACCCGCGCGTCGTCGCGCCTTGCCAGCCGACTCGAAAACCGCACACTCGGCCGCGTTCAACTGAGGTTTCTAGGATCATCGCCACACACGGAGCAACACATGGACATCAAGACTTACATGCAAACCGTCGGCCAGCAGGCGCGCGCCGCTTCCGCCGCCATGGCCCGCGCCTCGACCAAGGCCAAGAACGACACCCTGTCCGAACTGGCCCGCCTGCTGCGCGCGGCCGGCGCGCCGCTTGCAGCGGCCAACGACCAGGACATCGCCGCCGCCGAGGCAGCCGGCCTGGCCGCGCCGATGGTGGATCGCCTGCGCCTGACCGGAAAAATCATCGACACCATGGCCGCAGGCTGCGAACAGTTGGCCGCCATGCCCGACCCCATCGGCGAAATGACCGGCATCAAACGCCTGCCGTCCGGCATCAGCGTCGGCCAGATGCGCGTTCCGCTCGGCGTATTCGGCATGATTTTCGAGAGCCGCCCCAACGTCGCCATCGAAGCCGCGTCGCTGGCCATCAAGAGCGGCAACGCCTGCATCCTGCGCGGCGGCTCCGAAGCCTTCCAGTCCAATCTGGCGTTGTGGAAACTGGTGCGGCAAGCGCTGGAAAGCGCCGGCCTGCCCGCCACGGCCGTACAACTGGTGGAAACCACCGACCGCGCCGCCGTCGGCGAACTCATCACCATGCCGACCTATGTGGACGTCATCATCCCGCGCGGCGGCAAGGGCTTGATCGAACGCATCGGCAAGGAAGCCAAAGTGCCGGTGATCAAACACCTGGACGGCAACTGCCACACGTATATCGACGCCGAATTCGATCTGGAAAAAGCGCTGCTGGTCACCGACAACGCCAAGACGCAGAAATACAGCCCGTGCAACGCCACCGAATCGCTGCTGGTGCATGCGCGCGCCGCCGCCACCTTCCTGCCGCGCATCGGCGCCATCTTCGCCGCCAAAGGCGTGGAAATGCGCTGCGATAGCGCTTCCAGAGCCATCCTCGATGCCGTGGCCGGCGCCCGACTGGCCGGCGCCCGACTGGCCGACGCCAGCGAGGAAGACTGGTACACCGAATACCTGGCGCCCATCATCAGCGTCAAAGTGGTCAGCGACCTCGACGAAGCCATCAACCACATCAACCACTACAGCTCGCACCACACCGACGCCATCCTGACCACCAACCACCCGAACGCCATGCGCTTCCTGCGCGAAGTCGATTCCAGCTCGGTCATGGTCAACGCCTCCACCCGCTTCGCCGACGGCTTCGAATACGGCCTCGGCGCCGAAATCGGCATTTCCACCGACAAGATCCACGCCCGCGGCCCGGTCGGCCTGGAAGGACTGACCAGCCAGAAATGGGTGGTGCTGGGCGATGGGCATGTCAGAGGTTAAAGAAATGAACCTAGAAACCTCAGTTGAACGCGGCCGAGTGTGCGGTTTTCGAGTCGGCTGGAAAGGCGCGACGACGCGCGGGGTCGTTTCCCGCAAGGAGGAGCAACGCGGCCAGACGGCTCGAAAAGCGTGCAATCGGCCGCGTAGCGGTCTCACCCAAATGGTGAACGTCATCGAAGGCTCTGAACGTAGAGTACATGCGGTCTCTCA
>JAUYET010000036.1 GCA_030691265.1 Pseudomonadota bacterium | reverse complement strand
GGTTGCTAGACTTTGTCATGGCTCGACTCCTGTTTTCAAAGGTTGTGTCAACGTGCCAACCGGGTGGCTCTGCGTGCCGACGGCACCCAATCCACGTTACTCCGGAGTCGGGCCGCCTCGCGTTAAACCATTATGTCTAGGCGCCAGACTGAGCTATGTCACCTGCCGACTTTCTTTCCGAAGACCTGAGATGGGCGCTCGGAGTATGCCTCGCCTTGGTGCTAGCCTTAGTGGCGCATAGACTGGCAATCTCACGCGACCAGGCCAAATCCAAGCAGATGCTAAGCGATGGCTCTTCCGTGCAGACGGTGCCGAACGACACTCAAAAAGACAATAGGTCAGACTCAATACCACTCACACCGCAGTCATATAGCCTACGCTTCGATGCCGGAAGGCCTGGTGGACTGTTGACCAATCCTCTCAACTTAAGCAATCCCCCCTCAAGTGGTTGATTTGTATCCATGTTTCCGATGCGGCTTAGGATGAGCGGGTCTGGGTTTAGTGGCTCCGGCCACGAAGCGGATCAGGTTTTTTGCCAACTCCGCGAACACGGTCATAACTTGCTCGGTAGACGGCAGAGCGACGATCAACCAGCGCGGCAAGCAGCGTTTCAAGTGAGCGAAGGCATAAGTCCGGTTGAGCTTGTAGCCGTCGGGAATCTTACCGAGAGCCGTGGCCTCCATCACCGCCAGTGCGTGCAGATTATCGGCCAGCACCTTGGCCCCGAAATCCTGCTGCGCGGCCAGCCAGGACAAGCCCGACGTGTTTTCCAGCGCCATGCGAAGCTTGAGGCGCTTGAAGGCCTCCTCGATACGCCAGCGGCTGTGGTACAGGTCGGCGAAGCCTTCCGCGGGATACGTTGTGGCATCCAGCAACGACGTGATTACCGCATGGACACGGCCGTTGGGCGTGACGACGCGGACCAGTCGTACCTGGGTCGGGGTCGCTGCGCACTCATAATCGACGCAGTCCCGCTTATCGGGCGCGCGCAACATCACCACGGCTTCCGGCAAACCGCAACGCAAGAAATCCTTGACCGCCGTGAAGCCGGAATCGTCGGCTCGCATGCAGAAGGGGATGCCGTGTTGGGTCAGATAAGCAATCAGCCAGCGAGACGGATAACCACGGTCCAGGACCAGCAAATCGCCGGAATCCAGGCGCTCCAGATGCTCGAACAGCATTTGCCGCTCGCCCGTCGCAGGCGAGTACAGCTTGGCCGCCAAGGTCATTTCCAGGCCCGGCAGATACAGGGCGAAAGCGACAGCCTCGCGGACCCGGCGACCGGTGGCGTCCTGAAGGACCAACTGCATCTTGGACGCATCGGCGGCCACCACGCGCAACCCATGCCAGAGCGGGACGGGCAAGTGTTCATGGACGAGCGTCAACAAACGTGTGTTGAGGACATCGAAGGCCAGATGGGAGAGGTTCTTCCGCGCTTTGGAAAAGGCCTGGGCGCTGGCCTGGCGAACCAGGCCAGCCTGGTTCGCCAGATGCGCGAAGAAGGCATTGAGCTCGTTCTGGACGCCGGCCTTGAAGCCAGACAGCATCGCCACGACCAGAACGGGAAAGGTCAGAATGCGCTGGCGAAGAAACCGGTTGGGTTCAAGACGAGACTGAGCGAGGAGTTCGTCAGAATGGAGATAGTCGAAGAAGTTGACAAGAATTGTCTGGTATTGAGGTCGCCATGGTAAAT
>JAUYET010000025.1 GCA_030691265.1 Pseudomonadota bacterium | reverse complement strand
TTGCTCTCATGCTTTGCCGTTTTGTTCCGCGCTGTTTCGCACTATGAAAACCATTTCAATCTCAGTATGCCACTGCTAACAAACGGTTCAAGCAGACCGCGGGCCGGCGGCGTTTGGTCTTTGCCGGCGCTTTGCGCCGCGGCTGCTTAACCTGGACGTTAGCTCTCCCAGGATTAATCAATGAAACGAATTCATATCATCGGGGGCGGGAGTGGAATCGGTAGATGGCTAGCCGAGAAGGTATTCTCTTTAGTCGGCGAGACATTCTGTTACGACTTGTCACTCAAGTTTCTTGAACAGCTACCAAAGACTATCCAGCGGTGTCATATAGAGACACCAGATGACTTATCAGCTTTCTCATACAATTTTCAGCAAGGCGACTGGATACTTTTTGCAGTGCCAGAGCCAGCATTAGTCAGTTCTATTAAGTCTGTGTGCATGTACGTTCAGCCTGATTCTTTGCTTATTGTATCGACGTCTACTCAAGTAAAGTCATTATCTGCTCTTACAGAAATCACGCCTGCGCATTGTTGTTGTTTAGGATTTCACCCACTTTTTGGCCCCGCGACTACAGGCCCAATTGGGCAGTTGTCCGCTCTTACAGGATATAGCGAAGCACTTGCACATCATGTTGAGTTTCATAATGAATTGACACGCATTGGTCTTGTAGTATCGACACTCTCTGCGGAACAACACGACAAAAGCATGGCGTTAATCCAGGCATTAACGCATTTTTGCTTAATAGGCTTTGCTGCTACGATTGGCTCGAATGGCATTCATCCATCTGAACTGCTTACGTTGAAAACTCCTAATTTTCAGTTTCTCTTCGCATTCGCTAGTCGTGTGCTCAAACTCACTCCAATGACAACCGGGCAGATACAATGTACACAAGATGCTATAGCAATACGCGAAAGTTTTTTGACAACAGTTACTAATTTACATCGTGCATTCATCGAATCTGGAACTGCGGAGAATGCAGCGAAAGTTATTGAGGCAGCACGTGCGCCATTGGCTGGAGCCGAAGTAGATGAAGGTGTGGAAACTGCTTCTATCGCTGTTGATGGTTTGCAAAGATTTGAGGAGCTACTGCATATTTACAAGACACAAGACAGACCTTTTGTATTCTTTCATAGGACCAACGGTACAATTCATATTGTACGGATAACAGATATTCGTGTTGACGCAATTAACTATGAAGAATCCACAAGATTCTTAGTTATCGATGGCCATGAGCGAATTGCATTTGGTCTTTTTGAGACGGCGAGAGAAAACTACCGCAACATAGGCGTTAATCTCAAGGCTCTACGTAAGGAAACCATAAAGAAGAGAAATATTAAACTTTTGTCTCATAACGAGTATGACAGATTTTATAAAGATAAAGTACTACCAATCCGGAAGACTCTTAACATCAATAACCCTTACCGTCTAACAGAAGAATACATCGAGAGTGTATTACCACTGGCAATCAAGGGTCTATGGAAATGTGAATTCGTTGACGCCAACAGACGGCGTAATGAAGTCGAAAAAATTAAAATTGTTGCTTATCTAAATCCTAATATGGACATTTCCATACCTATTGCTGAATTACAAGAAGTCATAGAAAATGGAAAGCTAACAACACGCTCAACCGGACCGCGCGAAACGCGGGTTCACTTCGTGGACGCCGGCTCGCGCGCGGCCGGTTAGCTTTGACGTTAGCGCCCAATCTTTTTAGTCAATGCTAATGCCGATGCCATCGCAAATTTTGTCGCACCTTTTCGCTGCTTGGCGCTTTGTTCTTCTTTCATTTCGCCAGGTTTCCGCGCTTGAGTTGTTTTGCTTTTCTGCTGTTCCGCATCAAGCCACTCAATTCCTGCACTCATTTTTTTTCGTGTTGTTCCGCGTTGTTTCGCACTACGAAAAGCATACAAACTTTGCCATCGCTAACTGGCGGTTCAACCGGAGCGCGCGAAATGCCGGTTCAC
>JAUYET010000014.1 GCA_030691265.1 Pseudomonadota bacterium | reverse complement strand
TGGATGCGCTTCGCTTATCCACCCTACGGGGTCAATGGGTTGCATGGTCTTTCTTGAGAGCAAGCTGCCTCGGTTTTAAGCGCCACCGATACGCTGGTTGAACCACAACTCGCGCCAATCACAGTGAAAATCCCCCCATATCGGGTTCCAGTCGGGCGTATCAAAACCAGCCCGGAAATCGGCGACCGGCCCCACCGTCACTTGGTAGCTGTCCAGTGCCCCAGGTGGCAACAGCGTGGACTGTCGACAACCAAAGTCCGACAGGCTGCCAGGGTGCCGGGGTCTGCAACATCTTCCGTAGACGCTCGTTGGGGCGGGCGGCATCCAGTTTGGCAAGAAACTCAGCGTAGGCTTCCTGGCTGGTTGCGATGCGTCTCTGATCGAGCAGCGCTGTTGTCAGATTTACATCATGCCGCTGCATGCGTGGGCTTCTCATGTTCCAAAGGCTCAATCGCCAAGCGCAGCCCCATCGCTTTCAGGATGGCGGTCAGGCTGCGCAGTTCCGGATTGCCCTTCGGTGAAAGCGTGCGATACAGCGTTTTTGCGTTCAGTTCGGCCTGCTGGGCGATCTCGCCCACGCCGCCAAAGGCCGTGGATACCCGGCGCAGGGCAATCATCAATTCTTCTTGATCGCCATCTTCCAGTACATCGTTGAGATACGCGGCAGCTAGTTCTGGATCGCGGCGAAAGCTCGCGGTAGTGGCGTCGTCATGGGATAGGGATTTCATTTATCTCTCCGTTGCCAGTCGTTCCAACAAGATATTGCGTGTTCGATGTCGCTCTGCTGGCTGCGCTTGTCACCGCCAAGTAGCAACAGCACCAGCGTATTGCCGGCCTGAGCGTAATAGACGCGATAACCGGGACCGACATCGATACGTAGTTCCGATACACCGCCACCCACCGACTTGTGATCGCCGAAGTTTCCAAGTTCCACTCGGTCGATGCGGCGCAGGATTGCGATTCGTGCCCGAAAATCGCGCAGATCATCCAGCCATTCCTGTGTCTGGTCTTTGTCATCTGGGGTGATGTAATGCTCTACAGTGTAGTTCATAGTAGCTTATAGGCGACCCATGGTTGTTAGGCACATAGCAATCAAGCGGTTTTCTGTCGGCGCTTCTGCAAGTCGTGATGACGTTGTCGTTACGAATGTAGGGGGGGAATATGTGGCGTCTAATGAGTCATCGGAAGTCGGTTTGTGATGAAATCTCTGCTTTGATTTGTCGGAAGTTTTAACACTCCCGGCCTGGCTTTTTAGCTGCATTGACGTAACCCACTGTTCTTTATGGGGAGGTTAATGTGGCATGTTTCATGCTTAACTTGATCTAGTTACCCCATCTGTCGAGGAGCTTCAAATGTTTAAAAAATCCCCCCTGGCCGCAGCCATCTTATTTATGGTCTCGTTTGGCGCCTATGCTTTGCCCATCAACTACAAGTTTGAGGGTAACGGTATTTTCTCTGTTGGTGGCGCAACCTATGGCACAACCAATTTAGGCGCCGACTTCACGGTCACCATGTCGGGTGATACTGTGGATGTGGGAACTAGCCTTTTCGGTGCAGGCGTTCCCGCGATTAGCGGCCTAACCGCAACGTTTGGCTGGGGGGCCGGTTCAGCTACCCTCAGCTCCTCGGTTTATGTTTTTAATAGCCAATCGTTGGAGACTGTAGGGTTTGGCAACGCCGCTAATGCTGACTTGCTGGACATATTCCACTCAGGGCTTGGCAGTTATGACCTTATCTCGAATATTTCCTTCCAGGAAGTAGGTGGCAACGCCTATTGGAGCCAATGGACAAATGTTGCCTCATCTGAGGGACTCATTACCATGGGTAACATAGACCCCGTGAGATTTAGTGCCCAAGTCTCCTCTAGCCAAGTTCCAGAACCTAGCACCCTCGCCATTCTGGGCTTGGGGTTGGCTGGATTGGTAATAGCCAGGCGCAAAGCGATCTGACTGGCCTCGCAAGTCAAACCTTACAGTCCCACACCTCGACCTGTCGGCCTTTTCAAGAAGGTCGACAGGTTTTTTGTTTTCGGCAAGCAGATCGCTGCCAGTGCCGCTAGGCCACCTAGGCAAACCGTTCGCCCGTGCCGTCTTGCAACTCCGACCAATACTGCCAATCATGAAAGTGTGCTGCGCTTGTTGTTAGCTGTTCATGCGCTAAATTTTCCATCGAGGAAGTGACGATGAAACGAGCTACTCATTCATTAGGCGGGTTTACCCTGATCGAGTTGCTGATCACGGTTGCAATCATCGGTATCCTGGCCGCCATCGCCGTGCCTTCCTATCAGGACTACATGGTTCGCGCCCGTCGATCCGCCGTAGAGTCTTTCATGATGGAATTGGCCAACAAACAGCAGCAGTACCTGATGGACGCGCGTAGTTACGCGGATACGCTGACAAAACTGGGATACAGCAACGAACCGGATGATATAGACCCCTTCTACACGGTCTCGATCGCCAATACTGCCACCACCTTTACGCTGACGGCCACGCCGGTAACTGGCTCGGCGCAGGCTGGTGATGGGACGTTGACGCTGGATCAACTGGGTGTAAAAAGCCCGGCCGATAAGTGGAAATAGTCAGGCAGTATTTACAACAGTCCATGAAACCCTCCCGCTTTCCCGCCAAAAAGTACAGCTTGGGCACCTCCTTGCTGGAGGTGCTGGTGTCCATAGTGATCGTCGCCTTGGGCTTGCTGGGCCTGGCTGGATTGCAAGCCAAAATGCAGGTCGCCGACATGGATGCCTATCAACGGACACAAGCGATCCTGTTGCTCGAAGACATGGCGAGCAGAGCTTTAGCGAATAAAACGAACCAGAGTAGTTATGTGCCATCCCCTGCCTTCTCGAATACGACCATCACCACGCTGGGTACGGGAGATTCACAAGTGGCGGACTGCACCACGCTCTCGAGCCCTACCCGCCAACAGTTGGACGCATGCGAGTGGAGTAACAGTCTCAAGGGGGCCGCAGAAACGCTAGGAACCAGCAAGGTTGGTGCTTTGATCGAAGCGCGCGGTTGTTTGCAAAGAACAGGAGATGTTTTGGCTGGGCAGCGAAAACAAATGGTCATCACCGTCGTCTGGCAAGGCGCAACCCCCACAGTGGCACCGCCCGCGGCTGTGACCTGCGGACTTAACGCCTACAACGCCAGTTGCCCAAGCGGGGATGATCGTTGTCGGCGTGCGGTCACTACGACCATTACCACCTACAACCCGCTCACGCTTTAAGTGCCCAAGATGCGCCAGCCATCGAACAAGCCGCTATCCCTCTTCATCGGAGCAGGTTTCAGCCTCCTGGAGCTGATGATCGCCATGGCGATCGGCCTGCTCATCACGGCTTTGCTGATCACCATCTACTCGCGCACCGCTGCGACCAGTGCTGAATTTCAGCGCACCAACAGCCAGATCGAAAACGGGCGTTTCGCGTTGCAATTGCTGCAACAGGAGTTGATGCATGCGGGGTTCTGGGGGGAATTTGTGCCACCCGCCACGGTCCCCACGGCTACGGTCAACCCATGCCTGGCCTGGGTGGATTGGGCTGCCGCCGACAAAACCAATTTTTTTCATTTGCCGCTGCAAGGCTACGACAACCCCGCAACCAGCAGCGCCCTGCCAACAGGATGCAGTACCCCGCTCCCCGGTCTTGTGCCCGGCAGTGACGTGCTTGTCGTTCGTCATTCGGAAACCTGTCTTGCCGGCGTGGGGGGGTGCGAAGCTGTCAACGCCGACAAGCTCTATCTCCAGGTTTCACTCTGCGCCAATCAAACCCCTGACTACGAATTCGGTCGGAGTGCGGATGGGGCAGCGTTTACCCGTCAGATAAGAACTTGTACGGACCCGGCGGCGGCTAATCCGGCCGCCGCATTGCGCGCCGGCAAGCGCAAGTTCATTTCTCATATTTACTATGTTCGGACCGTTACACAGAATGGAAAAACCATACCTGTCCTGGCCCGTTCAGAATTCGACAATGAAAGCGGCGTGGTCATCGCCCGTACCGCCGAAACGCTGGTCGAAGACATCGAAAACTTTCAAGTGGAATATGCACTGGACACAAGCGGTGATGACGGTATCGCAGATGGCGCTTACACCACGTGTTCGGCCTGCACGGCGGCGCAATGGAACCAGGTGGTGGCCGTGCGCGTGTCGGTGCTGGCGCGGAGTTCGAGCACCTCGCCCGGCTACGCCGCCGTCGACACAAAGAGTTATACGCTGGGCAGCGCTGACCCTATCTGCAGCACTAACGGTACCTGCACGAATAAGGTTCTCGTTGCAGGTTACAAGCGCCACGTCTACAGCCTGGTGGTCAGGCTGGTTAATCCGGCCACCAGAAAGCCCAACGCACCATGAGCCCGCGCATTAACCGCCACCGCCAACAAGGCGCAACCTTGATCATCTCTCTGGTCATGTTGGTCATGGTTACGCTGCTGGTAGTCGGCACGATGTCTCTTAGCCTGACCAATCTGAAAGTGGCCGGCAATATGCAGTATCGCTCCGAGGCGATGGCCGCCGCCAACCTGGCGATGGAGCAGGTGATCGGCGCTGACTTCACCATTAATCCCCAAGCGCAGGTGATCACCGTGGACATTAGCCGGGACAACGTCACCGACTACACCGTGAATATCGCACAGCCCACGTGCATCAAAATTAGAGTGTTGAACAACAGTGAACTTACCCTGCCCGCCGATTTGGCTTGTGTGGCCGGAATTGGTATGGGAATAGGCGCCCAATCCCTTTGCGCGGAAACCCGTTGGGAGGTCATTGCCACGGTGCAGGATGCAAATAGTGGTGGCGTGGTCACTCTGCGTCAGGGCGTCAGCAAGCGCATGGAATCCACCTTGGCGCAAAGTCAGTGTGGTTGATCAGGAGGTCAAGATGAAACTCGTACTGATTCAATGGCGGCGCGCGGCAGCAGTTCTGGTCACGCTTATGGCAAGTCTTTTTTTCTCGCCTGGCCAGGCCGAGGATATCGACCTTTTCGTCGGTGCTTCATCTGGCGGTACAGACAAACCCAATGTGCTGATCGTGCTCGACAACACGGCGAACTGGAGTCCGCCGTTCACTGCCGAGAAAGCGGCGCTGGTGACTCTGGTCAATAGCCTGGACGAGCGCTTCAACGTCGGTCTGATGATGTTTGCAGAACCTAGTGGGCAGGGGGGCTACGTCCGCTTTGCCGTTCGCAATATGACAACGACCAACAAAACCGCATTGGCCAATTTGGTCAACGGCTTGAGTGAAAACGGTGACAAAGGGAGCGCGGGCTATCTTGCCACATCCATGAACGAGGCTTACTTGTACTTCAAGGCAGGTACGGCCTACTCCGGTGGTACCCAGGCCAAACGCGATTATTTGACTAACACCGCCGGCGGCATCTCCTCAACAGTCGCCGCCTCCGGCAATGCGTTTACCTCGTCTGCCAGTACAACTTACGTCAGCCCGGTTACGTCCGCCTGCTCCAATAATTACATCATCTATATCAGCAATGGTGATCAAGGTGATAACGATAATGGTGGCGCTACAGACCTACTCTCCCATGCAGACGGTGACACGGCTCAGATTGTCCTTAGTCCTAGCGGTAGTCAGGCCAATTTGGCAGATGAGTGGGCCCGTTTTCTTGCTGAGAGAGCTGATGTGAATACCAGTTTGACCGGTACGCAAATTGTGCGCACCTTCACCATCGATGTGCTTCCGAAATCAACAGGCCAAGGCCCCGGTTGGACGGCACTCCTCAAGAGCATGGCGACTCAGGGCAAAGGGGAGTATTTCGCCGCAACGAACACCAATCAGATTGCCGGGCATTTGCAGACGGTCTTTTCTGAAATCCAGGCGGTCAACAGTGCTTTTGCTTCCGCCAGTCTTCCGGTAAGCGTGAATACCCAGGGTACCTACCTGAATCAGATATTCATCGGCATGTTCCGTCCTGACCCAGAGGCCAAGCCGCGTTGGATGGGCAATCTGAAGCAATACCAGTTTGTCGCCACTTACGACAGCACATCCAATAGTTATGTTCTACAAATGGGCGACAAGAATGGCGCCTCTGCCATCAGCGCGAGCACAGGCTTCATCAGGCCCTGTGCGACCAGTTTCTGGACTACCGATACGCTCGGCGCCTATTGGCCTACGACCTATCCTGGAACTACAACGGCATTCGGCACTTGCATCAACCCGCCGAACCCAGTCACTTATGATCTGCCAGATGGTGAAGTGGTCGAGAAAGGGGGGGCGGGGCAGCACCTGCGCATGCTTTCCTCTATTTCTTCACGCACTGTCAACACCTGTGCATTGGCCTTATGCTCTGGCTTGCTGGATTTCAATACCACGAATACAGGCCTGAGTTCGGATCTCGTGGATTGGGCGAAAGGAAGGGATGTGCTCGATGAGGATGGAGATAGCAACACGACCGAAATCCGGCGCTCAGTGCATGGGGATGTCGTCCATTCACGCCCTCTGGCAATCGATTTCGGTACAACCGTCGATGCAAATAACAAACACATTCCAGACGTAAAGGTGTTCTATGGCGCCAACGACGGCATGTTGCGTGCAATCAATGCCGACACTGCGAATACAGAAGGCGCTGAACTTTGGGCTTTTGTGGCGCCTGAAAGATGGGCAAAACTCGACCGCCTCAAACTCAACACGTCGCTGATCAGTTTTCCTACCTTTACCGGCACGCCCAAGGACTACTTCTTCGACGGCCCGATCGGTCATTACAAGAGCGGCAGCACAACCTGGATATTCCCGACCATGCGCCGGGGGGGGAGGACGCTGTACGCCTTCAATGTCAGCACC
Organism: Pseudomonadota bacterium; assembly: GCA_030691265.1. Lineage (GTDB taxonomy): Bacteria > Pseudomonadota > Gammaproteobacteria > Burkholderiales > Thiobacillaceae > PFJX01. The sequence goes on along the minus strand of JAUYET010000014.1, from coordinate 61,169 downwards.
CCCGGCTCGCCGGTGCTCATGTGGCGGCGCGGCTGTACCGATAACCTTTCAGCGCTGGGAAGTCCGGCTCCAGTCGATACGAACTGCACGAGCGGATGGTCGTCCGCCATCGGCCAAACCTGGTCGGAACCCAAGGCTGCTTTGGTCAGTGCTTATGTCGATGGCTCAAACAATCCGAAACCCGTTCTCATCATGGGCGGTGGCTACGACACCTGCGAGGATGTTGACCCCGCGACCTGTTCCAGTACCAAAGGCAACCGCGTATTCGTGATAGATGCGGAAACCGGTGGCATGCTCAAGGAACTCTCCACGGATCGCGCCGTTGCGGCCGATTTGACCCTGGTGGACAGCAACTACGACGGAACAACGGAGTTGGCCTACGCAGTGGATACCGGTGGCAATATTTATAGAATCAACTTGGCTTTTGATACCACCCATAATTGGGACAATACGAGCATCACAAAGATTGCATCCCTGGGGTGCGACACAACAGGTGCGACCTGTACAAAAAGCAAGTTCCTATATGCGCCAGAGGTGGTTTCCGTCAACGGCGGCTACAGTGCAACCAGCGGCTACACAGCGGTTCTTGTCGGCAGCGGCGATCGCGAGCATCCGTTGAGTACCAATACATCCAACGGGAATAACGCGTTTTTCATGATTCAGGACAATATAAACAACAGCCTCATCGGCAGGGATTCCTTGGCCCTGGTCAACAATTCAAATGCGGCAACTGCAACTGTTTTGACTAACAAGAAGGGCTGGTATCTGGATTTTGCCGATACCAAAGAGGCTGCGGTCACTTCATCCGTGGTTGTAGGGGGGTATGTTTACTTCAGTACCTATACACCTACAGCGGCTGTTACATGTGGCGCCAACCTCGGAACGGCGCGCGCCTATTCTGTGAACTTCCTGGATGCAACTGCGCCAGCAAACGAAACACGCTTTGATACTTTCATCGGTGGTGGATTACCTCCATCGCCGGTAGCGGGCATAGTTGAAGTCAATGTTCCAATCACGAACAGCGATGGCACAACGACAACGAGTCCAAAAAGCCTCCCCTTCATCATTGGAGGTGCTGGCCCCGGTAATGCGCCGGTTTCTCCCCTGCAAGTGCACCCCCCCTCAATTCCCATCTCAACTAAACGCACCCGTATCTACTGGTATCTTGAGAAGTGATGAGAGAAAACATGGTCATGCGAACGACATATTCTTCCGGCGTCACGCTAATCGAACTTCTGATTTCCATTTCGATCCTGGCAATACTATTGACGGTGGCGGTGCCATCGTTTCAGACTTCTATTGTCAATAACCGACTGGGCACTTACTCCAATGCCTTGTTTTCATCGCTCATCCTGGCCAGAAGTGAGGCTATTAAACGCAATAAGCGGGTTGTGGTTTGCAAAAGTTCAGATGGTGAAAGTTGCACCGGTAACTGGGGCCAAGGCTGGATTGTGTTCGTGGACACGAATAATGACGCGACGGTATCCAGTGGCGAGGTTATCGTCCAGAAATCGGGCGCGCTGGAAAACAACTATTCATTGACCGGTAATGAATATATCGCAAGTTACGTCTCTTACAGTTCCGAGGGTGTTTCCAAGACAGTCAGCGGTGCCATGCAAGCAGGTACATTTGAACTCTGCCCCCCTTCTCCAGCCCCTTCCGGTAATGGAAGGAATATTGTTATTTCCAGTACAGGTAAACCTAGAGTAGAGGCAATAGCCACCTGCCCCACCAGTTAAGCAAGGTTTTCTCGTCTCGATCTGTCACCCAGCGGCGTAAGCTGAAATCCGGGTGCGAACCCGGATCAGCAACGTTGTCTCAGGTCGGCCAAGCGGTCATGGTTGGTCTGAGCCGGCATGCGGAAGGGGGCGCTGATGCGGCTGTCAATGGAAGCTCGCTGCCAGAACAACAGAGCCGCTTCGCAGTGCCAGCCAACTTCCGGGGGCGCTAGCGCCTTGGCTATTTGATCGCTACCACCCTGACCAATTCTGAGTATTTCGCTAACAGCGCTTCGCTGGTCAGCAGGTATGCCGGAATTGATTGCGCTTGGGAGATAAGCAGGCGGTCGAATGGGTCGCGGTGATGCCAAGGCATATCAGCCACCCGATGGCAGTGGTTGGACTGGATCGGCAGTTCGATGAAGCCAGTTTCGAGAGCAAGTTTCTCGATGTCATCGGGAAGGAAGTCGAAGTCTTCCCGTCCCAGCGAGCGCTTGATGGCGATTTCCCAAATGCTTGCGGCGCTGAACAACACGCTGTTTTTCGGGTCCTGGAGTTGTGCCTGGACATCCATCGGCAGGGCGTCTGGATTGATCAGTACGGCCAGGAGGATGTTGGTGTCCAGCAGGAGTTTCTGTGCGGGCATGGTCATTCACCGGTTTCGAACATGCTCTTGATGGCGTCTTCGTGTAGACGCGAAAAATTGTCAGGCAGTGTGAATCGCCCTCTTCCCAGTCCCAGGACGCGGGGCTTGATGACTTCCGGCACCAGCGGAACCAGCCGTGCGATCGGTTTTCCCGCTCGGGCGATGAGGATTTCCTCGCCGGCAGCCGCCTGGTCGATAAAGCGGGAGAGATGGGTCTTGGCTTCGTGGATGTTGACTGTTTGCATGGCCGTGTTCCTGGTGGATTAGGCGTGTAGCTTAGTCCGGTCCGTGCTTATCGGGTTGTCACACCCACCCACTAGATGTAGTGGCGCGTGATTTCGCGGCAGGGCGCCGTAGGTTGGGCAAAGCGAAGCGTGCCCAACATCGCGGCGGTTCGTTGGGCACGCTTCGCTTTGCCCAACCTACGTTACTACCGGTAGTGGGTGGGTGTGTTAACCCGATAAGCACGGTTGCATGCTAGCCGTACGCAAACCCGTTTTGGGCTAGGCGTTTAGCCGCCTTTCTTGGCCTCCATCTTGGCTTTCAGGTCTGCGAAGGGGTTGAACGTGGAGGCAGCGGGTGCGCTTCCTGTATCGGTGCGGCCTGCCATGTCCTTCAGCTTGGAGTGCTCGTTCTCATGACAATAGGTGCAGAGGAGTTCCCAGTTGCTGCCGTCTGCCGGGTTGTCATTGTGGTTGCTGTTCTTGTGGTGAACTTCCAGCAGTTGCAGATTGCTCCGGTCGAAAGTTCGAGCGCAGCGGCCACATACCCACGGAAACAGCTTCAGCGCCTGTTCTCGATACCCTCGATCCCGATTTTCGGCGTTGCGTCTCGCTTCAAGAACTAGCTTGTCCAGCCGGTCGTTTGTCTGTGCCATGTCTATTCAATCCTCTTTGTTTTCTTCATGTATTCATCCGAATGACATTGAGTCTTGCACCGAATACCGCTTCGGCCACCGGGACGAGGTGGTCGTGGTGGGTCAGCAAGATCACCTGGGTCATTTCCGACAGGCCGAGTAACGCTTCCAGGCCGGCTTTTGAGCGGGCGTCGTCGTAGTTGATGAACAGGTCGTCGGCGATGAACGGCATGGCCGGGGCCTGCTGCAAGTGGAGTTCCAGCGCGGCGAGGCGCAGCGCGAGGTAGAGCTGGTCGCGGGTGCCGTCGCTGAGGCCTTCGATGGCGACGTGTTCGCCGCTGGCGCGCTGGCCGTACAGGGTGAGGGGCTCGCTGTCGTAGTCGACCACCAGTCGGGTAAACGCCGCCAGCGTCAGCGCCGAAAAGATGTCGCCGGCCCGGCTCAACATCGGGCCTTGCCGGGTTTCCCGGTAACGCTCGATGGCCCAGCGCAGCAGGCGTGCCGCGGTGTACACCTTGATGTAACGCTCGGCGGCGTTGGCCATGCGGGCGAGCGCTTCCTGGCGTTGCGATTCGGCGCGCGCGGCCGCGTCCTGGCCGGCGATTTTGGCGAGCGCTTCCTGGGCGGAATTCAGCGCCGCCGCGGTCTGATTCTGCCGCTCCAGGAGATCATCCACCCGCGATTTCAGCTCGCCCAGTTCGCCTGCTACCCGGCTCAGATCGGTGGCCGCAAACTCCGCCGCCAGCGCCTCGCGAGACAGGCCATCACCGGCTTCATTCAGCGCATGCAATGCCGCCTGGATTTCCGATTTCAGCCCGCGGGCGAGGTCGGAACGTTCGATGGCGCGGCGCAGTTCGTCGTTATTTGTGACGTCGTTATTGGTAACGTCGTTATGCGTGACCCCGGCGAGATGCAGCAGCGGAGACAATTCCGCCTCGGCTGCCTGGATGCGGGTGACGGCGCCGGCCAGTTGTTTGCGGGTTTGCTCCAGTTCCTGCTGTAGCCGACGGCGTTCCTTGTCTGCTTCGCTGGCCGCGGCCAGGCGTTGCGTCAGTTCCCGCGCGACCTGGTCGGCTGCCTGGTCGAGAAGCGCCGGCGCAATCGCCCGGGCGAGCTCGCCGGCATGGCTGGCGAAGTGGTCCAGATCGCGTTGCATGGCGTCGATGCGGGCCGTGCGCAGTTCGCGTATCTGGCGCAGATGGTCGTCTATCCGCTCGAACAGCGTCAGCGCGCCTTCGACCACGCTGGTGTCGGCGTCGGCCGGCAGGTGTGCCGCAGTCAGGTTTTTGCGCCAATCCGCCCGCCAGAGTTCAAGCGTACTCTGGGCCTGCGCCAGTTTATGGGCGCTGTCTTCCAGGGCGATTTCGGCGCGGGCTTTCTGGCTCGCCAGCAGCGTGCGCTTTTCCGCGGCCCGGTTGGCGGCGTCGATGGTCTCGCCGGCCTGCAAAACGAGGCCGGAAAGTGACAGTTCAGCGACTTCCCGAGAGCCCGTCACACCGGACTGCGCCGGTGTCCAGAGCGTTGCCGTTGCTGGATTCCGGCCTGCGCCGGAATGACAAACTTGCGTCGCGCGCAACTCATCGGCCAGCGCGGCGCGCGCACTGGCCGCTTGTTCGCGCAACTCGTCCAGCGCCTGCTGGGCAACTGTCACGCCTTCTGCTGCCAGCAGTGTGCGTTCCCGCGCCGCTCGCCAGGCGTTGACCTGGGTAAGCGCCATGCCGGCGAGGCCGCTGCTCGTCGTGCGGGCCTGCCAGGCTGCGGTAAAAGCGTCCAGCGTCTGGGTATGGTCTTGCTGGCGCGACTGTAGATCGGCGAGTTGCAGCTTCAGACGTTCCCGCAGATCCAGCTTGGCCTGGAGTTCGCTGGCTTCTTGCGCCTTGTCGTGGCGCTGGTCGGAGAGCGTGTCGGCGCCGCTTACCCGCGTTTCATATTCAGCGGCGAGTTCCGCCGACCCGGTTTTGATGCGCTGCCAGAGGTCATCGCGCTGGCCGCGCAGTTGCGTGAGTTCGCTCAGGCTGACCGGGCGATGGGCGGCCTGATATTGGGTGATCTCTAGCGCCAGCCCATTCAGCGCGGATTGCTGTTCGGCAATCCGGTTCGCCAGGCTGGTGGCGGTGGTTTCCAGTTCGGCCTGACGCCGCAGCAATGCGCTCAGTTCTTCGTCGCTGGGCAATTGCTGTTGGCGCAGTGCAGGCCATGGTCCAAGTTGCAGGTTCGCCGTTTCCAGTTCACGCGCGGCGCGGTCGGCCTGGGTGGCCAGCCGCTTTTCCTGCGCGGCCACGTCGCCCAGCGCGCGCGCGGCAGCCAGCGCGGCTTGCAGGGACGGCGCAATTTGGGTCGTCGGCAGCGCTTGCAGTTCGCTGTCGATGGCGCGGATTTCGGCTTGCTTGCCGGCTTGCGCTTCCTGCGCGGTCGCCAGGGTCTGCATGGTCAGATCATGGCGGCGAATGAGCGCAGCGATGGCGGCGCGGATGAGATGCGAGGGAATACGTCTTTCCAGTGCGTCTTCCGCCTCGACCGGCCAGCCCAGTTCGTGCGCAAGTCGCTCGATGGATTTCCAGTGCGCCCGGACTTCTTCCTGGCGTTTGCCGATGTCGCTCGGGTGATTGCGCAACTGCTGGCGCTGCTCGGCCAGCGCCTGGATGTCGGCCTGTCGATCCAGCACCGCGCTATCGGGATGCAGTTCGCCAAGAAGTTCACCCAGAAGTTCGCCCAGCCTCGCGGCAAGCTTTCCCGCCTGCTCGTCGAACATCGTGCGCGCCTGGCTGGCGGTGGCAATCGCCAGTTCCGCCCGGGCAAGCTGTGCGCCTGCTTCCGGCGGCAGCACGATGACCGCGCCCAATTGCGCCAGCGCCTGTTCCCGCGCCTGGAGCGTGGTCAGCAATGGCGCTACCCGCCGCACCCGATCGAGTCGCACCCGCTCCTGTTCCAGAAGCCGGTACTGCTGGCGGGCGGCGTCGATTTCCGCTGCCAGCTTTTCCACTTCGGCGCGCGCCGCCACCCAGTCCTTGGTGCGCACGGTCGCCAGTTTCAAGGCGGCTTCGGCTTGTTCCAGTTCATCGCTGGCCTGGTAATACTCGCGGTCACTCGAACGCCGTCGGGCCCAGAGCGAATTGGCCTCGGTTTCCAGTGCATCGCGCACGGCGCCCAGGCTGCCGATGCCGGCGGCGGACTGGAACAGGATCTGGCCGACGTCATTCGAGGCGCTGAGGATTTCGCGACCGCCAGCCACCAACTGTTCATGGTCGAGGCTGAACATCTGGCCGAAGAAACTGCGATCCACCGCGCCCAGAAAGGGGACTAGCGCGGTGTCGGGCAAGATTGCGCCGGTCGGGCTTTGCAGGGTTTTTACGCGGGCTTTGGTGCGGACGAAATCGAGCATCTGATCGCCGTGTTCCAGTTGCGCAGCCAGGCGCATATCGCTGTAGGCATGCACAAAGTTGAAGCGCGAGCGGGTTTCGATGCCGAACAGCAAGTCCAGGATGGCGCTGCGCAAGGTCGATTTTCCGGCCTCGTTGGGGCCGACGATCAGGTGGAAATCGCGTGCGGTCTGCGGCAGGACGAGCGAGCGGTCGGTGAACTTGCCATAGCGCAAAAGGTCGAGTCGGGCGATGCGCATGTTCAGCCGGCTTTCGCCAGGTGGGCGAGCAGGCCGGGTGCAACCGCCTGCACGATGGCGGCCACGTCGCCATTGCGGATCGCCCTGAATTCGGGGATCGATTGCATCAGTTCGAGCGGCGCCTTATCCACCAGTTGGCGCAGGTCGTCGACCAGAGATGCCAGCAGCGCTGCATCCAGCGGCGCTTCCTCCAGCAGCATTTGCAGGTCGGCGATGGCATCCGAGCGGGCGCGGATGTCTTCGGCGTCGCCCGGCGGTTCGGTTTCGATGCGCACCTTCTCGACCCATAGCCGGTCGATGCCGACCGCCGCCGCCTGGCCGAGGATTTCCGCCCGCAAGTGGGGCTCCAGGCCGAACAGTTCGCCATGCGCGGCGGTCTTGCCGCTAATGCGCACCCGCACCGACAGGTAAAGGTCGCCGGGGGTGGCGCCGATCAGCGTTTCAAAGGCTTGCCCGGCGAGACGCACCACGTCATCCAGCGTTTGCGCCGCGCTGGCGTCCAGTTCGACGACGTGCCAGCGCAGCACATCCACCAGCAGTCGCTCTACAGACTGGATGCCGGCTTCGTCGGCGGTGACCATCAGCGCGCCGCGCGGGCCGGTTTCGCGGATGTGGCGGCCCTGTAGGTTGCCCGGGAAGACGATCCAGGGCTCGCGCTGCAGCACGGCGTATTCGTGGACATGGCCCAGCGCCCAATAGTCGTAGCCCTTGGCGGTCAGTTCGGCGAGCGAGCAGGGCGCATAGTTGGCATGCGCGGCGTTGCCTTCCAGCGCGGTGTGGAGCACGCCGATATTGAGCCAGCCGGGTTCCGGCGGCGGGTAGCCGACGGCGAGATTTTCGGTGGTGGCGGCTTCCTTGAAGCTGCGCCCGTGCAGGGCGACGCGCAGCGATTCGATGCGAAAGGTGCTGGCTTTACGTGCATCGAAAAGATGCACGTTCGGCGGCAAGGCCAGCTTTTTCGTCATCTCGCTTTCGGCATCGTGATTGCCGAACAGCAGATAGACCGGGATGCCGGCCTTGTTCAAGCGGCCCATCTCGCGGCAGAAGTAATGCCCGGTGTTGTAGTCCTTCCAGTTGCCGTCGTAGAGATCGCCGGCGATGACCAGGAAATCCACCGCTTCATCTATCGCCGCATCGACCAGCCGGGTGAAGGCGTCGCGGGTGGCCGTGCGCAGCACTTCGCTGGGCGCGTCCTTGTACGCGGCGAGGCCGGATAACGGACTATCCAGGTGGATGTCGGCGGCGTGGATGAATTTCACGCGGGGTGCTGTTTAACCGGGTGTGGCAGGTGCGAATTTATTCGCACAAACGCGCGCAACCGTGCGAATAAATTCGCACCTACCAGGTTCGCCGGCCACTACGTTCTTCATGTCGAAGCGGCGTTCATGTTGAAGCTGCCTTATTCCTTGGCCAACTGGGTCAGCCCGCCCATGTAGGGGCGCAGCACTTGCGGGATGGTGACGCTGCCGTCGGGGTTCTGATAGTTCTCCAGGATGGCGACCAGGGTGCGGCCCACCGCCAGGCCGGAGCCGTTGATAGTGTGGATCAGTTCCGGCCGGCCCTTGCTGTCGCGGTAGCGGGCCTGCATGCGGCGCGCCTGGAAGGCCTCGAAATTGGAGCAGGAGGAAATTTCGCGGTAGGTGTTCTGCGCCGGCAACCAGACTTCCAGGTCGTAGGTTTTCGCGGCGGAAAAGCCGATATCGCCGCTGCACAGGGCCATGACGCGATAGGGCAGGTCGAGCTTTTGCAGGATCGCCTCGGCATGGCCGGTGAGTTCTTCCAGCGCGGCGTAGGAATCTTCCGGCCGCACGAATTGCACCATTTCCACCTTGTCGAACTGGTGCTGGCGAATCATGCCGCGCGTGTCGCGGCCGTAGGAGCCGGCTTCCGAGCGGAAGCAGGGCGTGTGGGCGACCAGCTTGATGGGCAGGTTTTCGGCCGGAATGATCTCGTCGCGCACGATGTTGGTGACCGGCACTTCGGCGGTGGGAATCAGATACATGCCGTTGCTCAGCTTGAACAGGTCTTCCTCGAACTTGGGCAACTGGCCGGTGCCGCGCATCGACTCGGCGTTGACCAGATAGGGCACGTAAACCTCTTCGTAGCCGTGTTCCTGGGTGTGCGTGTCGAGCATGAACTGGGCCAGCGCGCGGTGCAGGCGGGCCAGCGAGCCGCGCATCAGCGCGAAACGGCTGCTGGCGATTTTGGTGGCGGTGGGGAGGTCGAGCAGTTCCAGGTTTTCGCCGATATCGACGTGATCGAGCGGCGGGTAGGCGAATTCGCGCGGAATGCCGACGCGGCGCACTTCCTGGTTGTCGTGCTCGTCCTTGCCGACCGGAACCGATTCATGCGGCAGGTTGGGAATGTTCATCAGCACGCCGGCAAGGTCTTCCTGAATGCCGGCCAGGCGGTCTTCCCCCGCTTTCAGCGCGTCGCTCAAGCCGCTGACTTCGTTCATCAACGCACTGGCGTCCTCGCCTTTGCCCTTCGCCATGCCGATCTGCTTGGAAAGCTGATTGCGCCGGGCTTGCAAGTCCTGGGTGCGGGTCTGGATGTTCTTGCGCTCGGCTTCCAGCGCCTCGATGCGGGCGGTGTCGAGCGTAACGCCGCGGCTGGCCAGGCGTTGCGCCACATTGGCGAGGTCTTTGCGGAGAAGTTGGATGTCGAGCATGGGGTTCAGTCGGTTGGGTTGATTGGGGAATTTTGGCGCGTAATTCTAACCGCCCGTTTTCTCCAGAACCTGCGCTTCTATGCCGAGTCGCACGGCGATGAAGGCGGCCTCCAGGTCTTCCTGGGCGGCGATGCAGGCGGGCCAGTCGGCCGCTTTGGCCTGAATTTCACTTTCGCTGGCCAGTTCGGTCATCGCCTCGACGCCCAGATAGGCCGCTGCGCCCTTGATTTGATGCGCCAGGCGCGCGGTTTGCGCCGCGTCGAGACTGTCCACCGCGTGCGCGAGATCGTCCAGCAGGCTTTCCGTGCTGCTGACGAACAGACGCAGCATTTCGTTGATCTGGCGTTCGTCGTTGCGGCAAATGCGGCGCAGCTTGTCGATGTCGAAGCCTCCTGTCGGCGCTAATTCATGCGCACGACTCTCCGCTCCTGTGCGAATGAATTCGCACCTACGGTTGACCTGCTGCATGCGCTCCGGCAACCAGTGCGCCAGCGTTTTTGCCAGGTCCTCTTCCTTGAGCGGCTTGGACAGATAGTCGTCCATGCCGGCTTGCTGGCAAACCTCGGCGTAGCCAGCCATGGCATTGGCGGAGAGGGCGATGATGGGAAGACGTTCGCGGCCCTGTTTCTCCTCGCGCTCACGCACCGCGCGGGTGGCGGTGAGACCGTCCCATTCCGGCATCTGGCAATCCATCAGCACCAGATCGACGCGGGCGCTGTCGAGCAAGTCGAAGGCAGCCTTGCCATCGTCGGCCACCTGCACCGACACGCCCAGGTTTTCCAGCATGAAGCGCAGCAGTTTCTGATTGATCGGATTGTCTTCCGCCACCAGCACGCTGACGCCTGGGAAGCGCAGGTCGTCTGCGTTTGCCTTGGCGTCCGCATGCGGCGACTGGCAGGCCGGCAGGGGCAGGTGCAGATGGAAGGTGCTGCCCTGGCCCGGCGTGCTTTCCAGCGTCAGATTGCCGCCCATCAGTTCAGCCAGTTGCCGGCAGATGGTCAACCCGAGTCCGGTGCCGCCGTACTTGCGGCTGACCGAACCATCGGCCTGGGCAAAGGCCTGAAAAACCCGGCTTTGCACTTCTTCGCTCATGCCGATGCCGCTATCGCTTACCGCGAAATGCAAGGGGTTCGGCGCGCTTTCGAGGTAGCTCACGCTGAGCCGAACCTCGCCTGCATGCGTGAATTTGATCGCGTTATCGAGCAGGTTGAGCAGAATCTGGCGCACCCGCAGCGGATCGCCGCGCACCCAGCCGGGCAGGTTATTGGGTTGCTTCAGGTCGCCTTCCAGGCGCAGCGCCAGGTTCTTGGCGTCGGCGCGCGGCACAGACAAATCCAGCACATCCTTGAGCAGCGCGTTGAGATCGAAGTCGATGTTTTCCACGCTCAGGCGTCCGGCCTCGATCTTGGAGAAATCGAGCAGGTCGTTGATCACGCCCATCAACGCTTCGCCCGAGCGGGCGATGGTTTCGGCGTAATCCCGTTGGCGTGTGTTGAGATCGCTGCCAAGCAGCAATTGCGTCATGCCGAGGATGCCGTTCATCGGCGTGCGAATTTCATGGCTGACGTTGGCGACGAACTGCGACTTCATTTCAGTGGCTGCAAGCGCCGCGTCGCGCGCGGCCTCCAGCGCGGCTTCCACCTCCTTCTGGGCGGAGACGTCGCGCATGATGGCCTGGATCACCGGCTCGCCATCCAGGTTCATCGCATGCAGTGCGATCTCGGCCGGGAAGGTGCTGCCATCCGGGCGGCGCGCGGTCCACTGGAAGAAGGCATGGCCCTTTTCCACCGCCTCGCTGATATGGCGTTCGGCCAGCAGGAAAGGCGGCGTGCCGCAGGGCTGGTTTTCGACGCCCAAATCTTCCGGCCGGCGTTTCAGGAAATCCTCGACCCGGTTCATGTGGAACATGTCCAACGTCGCCGGATTGCAGTCGGAAAAACCCTTGCGGTCGAGAATGACGATGCCGTCGGTATTGGTCTCGAACAGGGTCTGGAATTTGGTGCGCTCGCGTTCGGTAGCGGCCACCAACCGGGTGGAGCGGCGGATCACCGTGACCGCTACCAGCCCGGCCACCAAGACCGCCAGCGTGCCCAGCGTGATCATCAGCCAGCGGGTTTGCTCGTAGTCGGCGCGCGCCTCCGCCGCAGCCAGTTGCGTCATTTCACGTTGAATCTGGATCAGCGCATCCAGCTCCTTGACCAGCGCACGTTGCAGCGGAATGCCCTCGCGTTGCAGTTCTTCAAAGGCCAGGAAGGTGTAGCCCTCAACCGCCAGATCGACGGTACGCACCATCACCGGCTGGTTGGCGCGGGTGAGGCGGTCGATGCGCACGAGCACCTCTTTCTCGCGTGGTCGTCGGATCAGCTTTTCGAGTTCGAGGCGGACTTGCTGGTAGGCCGAACCGAAGCCGTAAAAATGCAGCATTTCCTGGTCTCTTTCGAATGCGTCGCCGGTCACCACGATGGTCAACATGGAAATCGCCCGGTCACGCAGGATGTCGCGCATCTGATTGGCCAGCCGGCTTTTCACGCTGTTTTCCTGGACGATGGACTCCAGATGCGCATTGGTTGCCGCCAACTGGTGCAAGCCCAGCATGGTCAGCGCCACGATCAAGGCCAGCGCCAGGCCGAAACCGGCGCTGACGGTGGTGACGAGTTTGCGTGGCAAGTGAGCGATACGGGCGGGCATGGCAGTTCCAGGTGGAGAGCGCGGCCATGTTAGCGCGCCGATGCGGCTGTTGCGTATGAGACTAAAGACCTACGTCTTCTCGGACTGGAAACCGATTGCGTCTGCCAGCAAGCGGGCGAAATGCAGCACGAATTTGTACCGATTCCCCGCCATGCCGCTGCCACACCCGCATTAGCCCAGGCGCATCTGGTGAGCCAGTAGGCATGGCAATATCGACGCGCATTCCAGGCACCCTGTGCCTGAATCGTTTACAAACCAGACTACGCCGCCAAAGAAGCGACGAAAACCCTCAGCAGGAGCCAACCAAATGGGCATGTTCGACACCTTCCACATCCAGGATCAAGGCAGGCGCCTTGCCGTCCAGAGCAAGCAATTCGCCCGCATGCTCGGTGACTACCGGCGGGGTGATTTCGTCGAATACGAAACCACCGCGCCGCGAGGTGTGCAGACCTGCATCGAAGACCACAAGCAGGACTGGAGCGATCTCGCCTGCCCGACCGAATGGATCGTCCTGCTCCTGATCGAAGGCTGTTTTCTCGATGCCTACGTCGCCAGCGACGAAGCCGAAGCGCGCAACGCAGCAGATGTCATGGCGAAACTGTGGCAATCCCCCGAACGCCAGGCGGAAGCCTTCCAACGCCACGCTCGCGCGCACTATCAAGCGCTGACCACCCGGCAACGCGCCCTGGATCGGGTCAGCGGTCTGCTGCGTGACTATGCCAAATGGCAGGAACGCGAAGCCAAGGGCGAAGCGGACACAAGTTTCTTCGGATTCATGCGCCACGATTTCAACAAGGAAACCTGGGATTGGGCCATCGCCCGGCTGCTTCTGGAACTGCCGGAATATCGCGAGTGGGTGCCGGCGGGGTATGGGGTGGGGGCAGTGCTGGCGGGGGTTAATCCGGTGAATGGAGAGAAGGCATGACGAACCAGGGTCGCCCCATCTATGCACACACACCGCCTAAAGGTTCGATCCAGTGGCACTTGCTTGACGAGCATTTGCTTCAAGTTGCCAGGGGGAGTGATTGAATTGGCACAGAACGAAAAAAAAGAAAAAAACGCGGGAAGCCAGTGACAGCGCGGGATTCAACCGATTTAGCCGATTAACGGCAGTGGCACAGAAAACGCGCAAAAACGGCATGAAAGCGCCATTATTTGCGCGAGAAGTGGCACAAAACACTAGCATCTTGAGGATTGTGATCGTGGGGCTTGGTGTTATTGAGTTCTTCGGAAATAGTTTTAAGAGCATCAACTAGCCTGGGATTGTCTAGATGGCGATCAATGGCTTTTTCGTCTCCGGCCGTGAGCAGTGCAATGACAGAATACGCGCGCATTGCCAAGGCTATTGCTGCATCACGGTCGGTTCTGAGCAGCTCTGGCGCGACGGATAGCAGGACTTTCCCGAAGGCCAGGCTGCCAGGCGAATCAAATTCCAGCGAGACCCGGCCCTCGATCTTGATCAGGCCCAGGAAACCGCCGCAGTGCGGGTATTTCAGGGCAGCGCCGCCGATCTTTGGCGGCACGATGTCGATGTCTTCCTCTTCGGAAATCTCAACTGCTGGCGGTACGGAAAGGTACGGCTTGCGGCCAACATCGCTCACGCGGTAGCCGCCGCGCTCATCGCCTGGGGCGATTTCCCCTTTGCGACGTTGCTCGATCAAGGCCATGACCTGGGCGGGTGGCTGGTATTCGCGGCGGACTCCGCCACGACCTCCTTTCCCTTTGACGGCGCGGCATTCCCATCTTTCACGACCGACCAATCCCAACCATCCACGCTCAGTTTCGGGGTAGCCAGGCAGCTTCAAAGCCGCCAACTCACGCGCGGAAAATAGTTCGGAAGCTTCTTCCGTACTATTTTTAGTGCTTTCCATACCAGTAAGCCATTGATTTTTATGTAAATAGAAAAATAGTTAAAAAAACAAGTTCGGATGTCTTGCGTACAGAAAAGAACAGCTTCTATACTTCGGACACGTCAAACACGAACGAGTAACCAGACATGCCAAAAAAACCAGCCTCGCAAGACTGGACGCCCGCCGCGATCAAGTACGCGCTGCACAGTAAAAATATCACCCTGCGCAGCATCGCCATCGCCCACGGCTACCACGATATCGACGTACTCCGCCCGGCGCTGGTTCGACCGTATCCGAAGGCGGAGCGGCTGATTTCAGAAGCCTTAAGCGCTATGCCTAAAGATATATGGCCAAGCCGTTACAACCTGGATGGATCGCCGCGATCTGGCCGAGGTGAGCGCGGACTTGGCCGCTACAAGGCCAAGTGTAGCAAAGCGCCCAATGGGCGCATTGACAACAACGGAAGTGGTATTTGACATGGCTTCCGACGTTGACGTCCGAACTTCCGATTTATTTGCCGATGCGCCGAACCGACCCGGTGCGCTGGGCTGCGCGATCGAGATTGCGGCCAGCATTGGCGAGGCCCTGGAGCGGGTGCGCAAGGAACGCGGGATGACGCGCGAGCAGGTGGCGGAGCGGATGAGCTTTCACCTGGGTGAGAAACTGTCGGAAAACATGCTGAACAACTATGTCAGCCAGGCGCATGGACAGCATGAGATCAGCCTGCGCCGGGCGATGGCGCTGGATGCCGCGCTGGAAGGCACACCGCAGTGCGACACGCTGCTGAGGCTGTACGCCAGGAAGCGCGGCGAACGTGCCGTGATCAACCAGGACGATGCGGCGCTGCTGGAATGGGCGCGGCTGCATCACCAGGAACGTGAGTTGGCTGAGCGCCGCAAGGTGCTGGAAGCGGCTTTGAAGGTCCGGGGGATGAAGTGAGCGGCAAGACCCACTACACCTGTGCCGAGCTGGCGGCGTTGAAGCTGCCGGGGTATCCCGGCACTGAGCGCGCTTGGCGCGACCTGGTCGAGCGCGAGACGTGGGAATACAGCGAGGTGAAGGCACGCGGCGGCCGGGGTGGCGTGCGCCGGGAATATCTCCCGCCCGAGCGACTCTTAAAACAGATTGCCCATCTCACCCACGCCCGCACACAGGGTGCCGATGCCCGCCACACGCTGGCGGCGCGGAATATGGCGCATGCAGAAGTGGTGGCTGAGCAGGCGCGCAAACAGGCAGTGACCGCCGACCAGTTGATGGGCTTGTTGACGCCCAAGGGTCAGGAGAAATTCGGCGCGCATTACGACGTGCTGCTGGCCTGGCGCGACTGGTTTGCGCAACAGATGGCACAAACTCCGAAACTCGGCCGCAACACGGCATTTGGCCAGTTTGCCGAAGCCTGGAATGCGGGACATGTGCCGTCCAGCGACACCGCGCGCGCCAAATACCCGGCGATCTCCATGCGCACGATTCAACGCTGGGTATTGGCCAACGAAAAGAATGGCCTGGCCCCGGTGGCGGACATGCGCTGCAGCGGCATCAAGCGCAAGAAGAGCGTGTTCGAGACGACGCCGCTGCTGCATGACGTATTCATCGGAATCCTGAGCGAAAAACCGCACATCCAGAGCATCGACCTGCTGGCGATGCTGAACAAGTGCCGTTACGACCGCGAAACCGGCGAGGTGCTGTTTGAGCCGCTACGCTACGACCAGGTGACGCGCTACCGCGCCAAGTGGAGCCAGCAGAACGCCGCCGCGCTGATGCTCACCACCAACCCGGACCAATTCAAGAGCCGCTATCTGTCCAGCCTGGGCCAGGCGGATGCCGATGTGCACCGGATGAACCAGTTATGGGAGATGGACGGCACCCCGGCGGACTGGCTGCTCAACCACGGCTCCGGCAAGTCGCGCTATACGGCCAGCGTGGTGATTGATGTCTGGAGCCGTCGGCCGATGATCCGCTTCAGCCGCACCGCCAAGACCGAGACCAACAAGCAGTTGATGCGCGACGCGGTGCTGGCCTGGGGCGTGCCGGACGGCAAGGTCAAAACAGACAACGGCAGCGACTACAAGAGCCATGAATTCCGTTTGTTTCTGGAAGAAATCGGCGTCGAGCAGGTGTTTTGCCCGCCGTTCAGCCCGCAGAAAAAGCCGCATGTGGAACGCTTCATCGGCACTTACCTGCATTCCTTGCTGGAAGTGCTGGATGCGTTTGTCGGCCACAACGTGACTGAACGCAGCGCCATCGACGCCAAGAAAACCTTTGCCGAGCACCTGTTTAAAAAAGGCGGCGCGGTGAGCGTCGATTTGACGGTGGAAGAGCTGCAAGCCCTGTCTGACGCCTGGGTTGAGGGCACCTATATGCAGCGCGAGCACCGCACCCTGGGCATGACGCCGTTTGCGCGGGTGGCCAGCTCCACCACGCCGATCAAGCGGATTGAAAACGAGCGCGCGCTGGACATGCTGCTGATGAAGCCGGTGAAAAATCCGCCGACGATCAGCGCAAAGGGCATCCGCTACGAGCGGGTGGACTACATCCATGAAGAGTTGCCGTTGCACGCCGGCAAGCTGGCCGACATCCGGCTCGACCCGATGGACATGGGCAAGATCATCGTGCGGGTGGACGGGAAATTTCTCTGCGTGGCGGTGAATGCCAGCCTGGCCGGTGTGCCGCGCGCCGAGATCGCCGCCAAGGGCCACGCCAAGCAGCAAGACTGGATGCGCGACACCCGCGCCATGTTCAAAAAAGCCAAGAAAGGCTTGGTCAGCCCCGATCAGTTGGTGCGCGAGATTGTCATGGAACGCGCCGCCCGCGCCGGCAAGTTGGCGGTGCTTAAGCCGCGCGGCGAGACGCACACCTCCGCCGGCCTGGACGATGCAGCACGCGTGCTGGCGGCGCAGGACACGCAGCCGGCCTTCAGCGCGAAGGCGGAACAACTGATCGCCGAAGCGAAGGCGCTGATGAATCAGTTCAACCCGAAGGCAGACGTGCTGCAGATGCCCAGCAAGGCCGACCGGATGGGCGCGGACAACCCGCTATCCGGCTTCTCGGATGAAGAGAAATACACGTTGTGGTTCGAGTTGGATGCGGTGGTCAGCCAGGGCGGCGAGGGTGTCAACAGCCTAACCCACGACTGGCAACGGCGCTTCCACGCAGGGTTTTGCAAGACCAGCAAGTTTGCTGCGATGACGGCCATGAAAGAGGCCTTCGGTGGCGGTAG
This sequence comes from Pseudomonadota bacterium, assembly GCA_030691265.1. Lineage (GTDB taxonomy): Bacteria > Pseudomonadota > Gammaproteobacteria > Burkholderiales > Thiobacillaceae > PFJX01. Next base: position 43,904 of record JAUYET010000014.1, on the reverse strand, counting down.
TTGAGGGGTTCGACAGCGGCGGCAACCGCCATCGAACCGATTTGAAGCACATCACTACGGAGTCAGTATGAGCAATTTGCATCAACCCACGCAAGCCGGAAGCGGAATTCTCCCGCTCTCCAACATCGCCGTCGCCGAGCGGGCACATACCCGACTGATGAAACGCGGGCCAACCGATCCCGGCCTGGGCATCATGCACGGCCCCTCCGGCACAGGCAAAAGCACGGCGGCGGCCTGGATCACCTCGCGGCATCGGGCTTACTACGTCCAGGCGGATGATTTCTGGACGCGCAAGACCATGCTGATCGCCATCTCCAAGGCGCTCGGGCTGAACTACACGCGCGGCAAGGGCGACAGCGCAAAGACTTACACGCCAGACATCTACACCATGGCCGAGGCGGTCAAGGCGCAACTGGAATGCAGCCAGCGGCTGCTGATCATCGACGAATTCGACTACTGCGTCGCCAAGGGCCTGGTGGAGTCCGTGCGCAGCCTCTACGAGGGCAGCAAGGCCGCGATTCTGCTGATTGGCGAAGAGATGTTGCCGCAGAAGCTGGAAGCCTGGGAGCGCTTCCACGGCCGCATGCTGGACTGGTTTCCGGCCGAAATGGCCAAGCTGGCGGATGCCCGCATCCTGGCGCAGTCCCGCTGCCCCGGCCTGCACGTGGCCGACGACCTGCTGGAACACCTGGTGGACCTGGCCGCCGGCAGCGTGCGCCGCCTGGGCAACAACCTGGCGCTGATCGCCGAATCGGCACGGGAAGAAGGTTGGAGCCGGGTTGACCTGGCCACCTGGGGCGGGCGGGCGTTGCAGAGCAACAAGGCACCGAGGAGGGGAGTGTGATGCCGCGTAGCCCCATCACCTCCCTCGCCGGCGGCAGAAGTCCGCGCCAGCGCATCTGGGAACTCATCCGCATGCACCAGAGCGGCGAGTTCACTGGCGCCGAAGTCACCCCCGGCGACGTGCCTGCTGGAACGGCGCGGGAATACCTGTCCGGGCTGGTTTGTGCAGGATATTTGGCACAAACCAAAGCAGACCGGCGCGGCGTAAAAATCCGCTACTGGTTGACGCGTGATAACGGCATTGAAGCGCCGCGCGTGCGGGCTGACGGAACGGAAGTCAGCCAGGGCCAAGGCAACGAAGGGTTGTGGGGGGCGATCAGCGTGCTCGACACCTTCACCGCCCGCCAGATTGCCGACCTGGCGGGCGTTTCGACCTCCACCGCGAAAACCTACTGCATGTTCCTGGAGCGCGCCGGGTATCTGTCGATTGCCCTAGTCGGCAAGGGTGGAGGCCCCACGCTCTATCGCACAGTCAGGACGCGCATCAGCGGGCCGCGTGCCCCGATGATCACCCGTATCAAAGCCGTCTATGACCCGAACCTGCACCAGGTGGTCTGGATGCAGGGTGCAGACGAATTGGCCGACGAGGTGCTGGAATGAGCCGCGCCAGCCTGACCCCAGAGCAACGCGAGCGCGCGCTGGTGTTGCTGTGGGCGGAAAAAGAGCGTTTGGGTAAGAAATCCCTGGTCGCGGATCGCATCGGCCTCGGCCGCAGCGCGGTCAGCATGGTCATGGACGGCACTTACCCGGCCCAATCGGATGCTGTGCTGACCGTAGCACTCGCACAGCTCGACCGCGTCGCCTGTCCCTACCTGGGCATGGAAATAGAACCCGCTCGTTGCGCCGAGACCAGCACCGGACCCGCCCCGACGTGGGACCCGAATGCCATGACACATCGGCGCGCCTGCCAGACCTGCGCCCACAAACCCGAAAAGGAGTGCTGATATGACCCCGGAAACCCTCAAATCCCGTACCCAGACCGGCCTCGTGTTGCTGATCATCGTCCTGGCTTTTTGCGCGGTCGGCAGCGGTGACTACGCCGATGCGCTTGAACATGAAAACGCCCGCCTCAAAGCCGCTGTCGGCTACTGCCAATTGGCGCAATCGCTGCGGGAGGGCCAGCCATGAGCATCCCAACGACCATCCACTGGCGGCCGATCAGCGAACCGCCTGCGGCGGACGCAATCGTCTCTGCCATCCTGGCAAACGATGAATATGGCGTCGTGACGCTGGAATACTCGGTCCACGACTGGCGCGATGGCGACTGGCATGACGAGGTCGACGACAGCATCAACACCACCGCCGCATGGTGGGTGCCTGAAAGTGAACTGGTGGCGGTGCTGGCGCAGGCGATTGGTGGGGCACAGCCATGAGCCGTCGAATCTGGACAGAAATCGAGTTGCAAGTACTCCGCGCTGCATACCCAGACAGCCTGACCGCGGACATCGCCCGCGCGATGGGGCGGCCGGTCGGCCAGGTCTACCAGCAAGCGGCACGGCTGGGCCTGAGCAAAACCGCCGCGTTTTACGCGTCCGCACAGGCCCACCGGCTGGACGGCCTGAAGGGCGCGGGAACGCGTTTCGTCAAGGGCCACAAAACCTGGAACAGCGGCATGAAGGGTTTGCAGATAGGCGGCAAGGCAACCCAGTTCAAGCCCGGCCACCGGGGCGGCCGGGCCGAACAGGTCTATCAGCCGATCGGCGCCGAGCGCGTCAGCAAGGAAGGCTACCTGGAGCGCAAGGTCAATGACGATATGCCGTTCTATCGGCGCTGGCAGGCCGTGCATCGCATCGAATGGATCGCGCGGCATGGGCCGATCCCGCCAGGCCATGTCGTGGTGTTCCGCAGCGCCGACCGCCACGATTTCAGCGACGCAAACCTCGATCTCATCACCCGCGCCGAGCTGACCCGCCGCAACTCGATTCACCGCTACCCGCGCGAAGTGCGCGACCTAATCCGCCTAAACGCCAGATTGAAAAGGACGCTCGATGACCACGCAAATCAATGATATCTCGGCCCTGCGCGACGTGCTGTTCGAAACCCTGCGCGGGCTGAAGGATGATTCCGTAAGCCCGGAAAAAGCCAGGGCCATCAACGAAACAGGCCAGACCATCATCAACAGTGCCAAGCTCGAAGTGGAATTTATCAAAGCCACTGGCGCCCGCTCAGAAACCGGATTCGTGCAGCTTGTCGAGAATCCCGCAAAATCCAGCGTCACCGCCACGCCGACCGGCACCAAGATCGTGGATGGTGGCTCGACTGTCCACCGGCTGCGGGGCTGATCATGAGCACCATCGCCAACGTCAAGGCCCTCATGGGATTTGTCTCAGCCAGCAAGCGCCAGGCCTGCCGCAACTGCACGCACGGCGACGAATGCCGCGCCGACCGCATGCCGCCCTACGACAGCGTGAGTTGGCGCTGCAAGCTGGGCGGCTTCATGACCAGCGCCGGGTCCGTCTGCATCAAGCACGAGCCGCAGAAATGACCGGCCTCCCCCTCATCGCCTGCGACCACTGCCAGGGCGACGTCGATATCGTTGCCGGCCTGGAGCGGATCGCCGCGCGCGGGGTGGCCGGGCAGATCGCCCGCATGCCCGGCCCGCCGGCGCTGCGCCTGGCCGTGCTGAGATACGTCGGCCTGTTCGCCGCGAAGCGCCTGACGCCGTCGCGCACCGAGCGGCTGCTGGGCGAGGTGATTCCGTGGCTCGAAGCCGGCCAGATCACGCACGAAAAGCGCGTCTGGCCCGCCCCGCTGGATTACTGGCTGCAAGCCATCGACACGCTCATCGCACTGCCCACGTTGCGCCTGCCGCTCAAGAGCCACGGTCTGCTGCTGGCCATCCTCGCCGGCCTTTCCGACCGCGCCGACGCCGCCCAGGAACGCGGCCGCCACCAGCGCGGAACCGGCTCTACCCCGGTCGGCATCAGCAACGCCCACAAACCGTTTGCAACCACGCCGGCCGAGTTAAAGCCGGCACATAACCCCGCCGTCGCCGCCGATGCGCTGGCCACCATGAAGTCCACCCTGAAAGGAACCGCGTAATGACTGAAATCACCCTCACCGAAATCCGCGCCGCCGCCGAGCGCCTGGCCCAGGCCCACCACGCCAGCACCGCCAGCGCCGCATTGCTGCAAGAAGAAGTCCGCGCTGCCATCCAGCCGATCTACACGCGCCATCAAGCCCAGCTCGACCACACGGCAGAAGAAGAAGCGCATGCCTATGCCGTGCTCGCAGCTATGGTGGCCGGCGCGCCGCACCTGTTTTCCAAGCCGCGCAGTCTGGTCATCGACGGCGTGCGCTGCGGCTACCGCAAAGAGGCCGACACGCTCGACTGGGACGACGACGCTGCCCTGATCGACCGCCTCATCGTGCTCAACCCCGAGCAAGCCGACCTCTGCATCCGCACCCAGGCGAGCCTGGTCATCGACGCCATCGAGCAGCTCGGCGCCATTGACCACCGCCGCCTCGGCATCCGCCGCATCGCCGGCGCCGACCAACCCTTCATCACTCTGGGCGACAGCGACGTCGACAAGATGGTCAAGGCCATCCTGTCCGACGCCCAGCGCCGCCAGGGCGAAGACGAAACGCCCAAGAAGAAGAAAGGCAAGGCCAAGGCCAAAGAGCCCGCTTAACGACTTCGCACCCCAGGAAACCGTGGGCAAACGGACCCAGTCGGCATGGAAAAAGCAAAGACGCACCTCCAGCAGCACAAAAGCGCGCCAGGAACCGACACCCCTACACCTAACAGGAGCAGACCATGACGAAAATCGAATTGATCCATGCCATACAAGCCAGCCCGCTGAGCTACAGCGGGCTGGGAGACACCGTACCGATCTGGCAAATCGATAATATTTTGGCCGCGCTGGCCGCCGTATCCACCAAAGAGCTGAGAAAGGGGGGCGAGATCCCGTTGCCCGGCCTCGGCAAGCTCAAGTTCGTCTATCGCCAGCAGCGCAACGGCACCAACCCAGCCACCGGCGCGGCCATCGTCATTCCCTCCAAGCGTTCCGCCAAGTTTGTGCCGGCCAAGGCGCTGCTGGACGCGCTGGCGTAATGCCCCCTCCCCCGCAAGCGGGGGAGGGCTGGGGAGAGGGGCCTTTCGGCCTTTCTCCGGAGCCCACCAGGAGAACCAAACATGCCTGCCATGCACGCCGCCACCCTCAACACCTCACCACGCCTTCAGCGCGTGGCCGAGCTGCTCGCCGACGGCCTGGAGCACACCACGATGGAAATCATCCATGCCGCCCGCGTCTGCGCCGTCAACTCGGTGGTGGCGGAGCTGCGGGTTAACGGCTTCGAGGTCGTCTGCCGGCGGCAGGGCGATGTTTGGTACTACCGGCAGGTTTTACCGGGGCAAGCCATGGACGCCCGTAAGGCGATGTTCGCCGCCTGCAAGCGCCTCGGCTTCGACGACGACGCCCGCCACGCCATGCTGCACGCGATAACCGGCAAGGCCAGCAGCAAGGACTTAACGCCGGCCGACTGGCGTGCGGTGCTCAACCACCTCAACAAGCTGACCGGCGAGGATGAATGGCACTGGGTCAACGACGCACCCGAAGCCAAGCGCCCGGCGCTGTGGAAGATTCGCCGCCTGGTGATGGAGATCGGCATCCAGCGCGGTGGCCAGGTGGCCTATGCGGAGGGTGTGGCCAAGCGCATCAGCGGGCACGAGCGCCACCTGCGCATGATGCGCGCCGACGAGCTGCAAGCGCTGATCGGCCCGCTCAACCGCACGCTGTCCAGCAAGCGCAACCATATTGCCGACGCCGGCAATATGGTCGAGGTGGTGGACTGATCATGCCCACGCCCACGGACCTCCTCGACCTACTGCCCGGCGAGCTGCGCTACATCGGCGAGCGGATCGGCGTGGAAGGTGCACTTCGGCTGGTGGAGAAGTGGCCCGGTGTGCGCATCTACATCCCCAAGGCGGTGGGGCCGGATCACCCCCTGGCCGAGCTGCTCGGCCTGGAGGATGCCCGCACGCTATGCGAGACCTACCCCGGCGAGGGCCTGGACCTGCCCGTCGCCTTGAAATGGCGCCTGGCCATGCGCAACGCCCTCATCGCCCAGAGCGGCCAGAGCCAGCGCGCCCTGGCCCTGGGGCACCGGCTGACCGTGCGGCAGATTCGGAATATCCAGAGCGCGGCGAAGGCTGACAGCGGACAAGAGAGCCTGTTTTAATGGTCGCTCAAAAAAGGGAGGGAATCATGAACTGGACCATCATCCTCGGCGCCGCGCTACTTTTTGCTGTATCCATGGCCACCCATGCAGCAAACACCCCGTGTTCCGGCAAGAAAGGGGGCATATCCCACTGCGAGTCAGGGCGGTTCATTTGCAATGACGGAACCGTCAGCCAGAGCAAGAAGACGTGCATGTCCCCGGAGCGAAATAGTCAGCCTAAACGGAGGAAATCATGAAAAAAACGGTGTTGATGCTATTGGCTGGTCTTTTTAACCACGATAGGGAGGTAATCATGAAACGATTTTTTCTGACCATCGCTTTGATGGGGTTTTTCGGCTGCGCAAACGCTGCCAGCGAATCACTGGAATATGGGATGGCAGTGATCGATGCCGGTGCCTATGTCCCCAAAACTGATACCTCAGTGGAACGGGCAAAGTCCCTGCTCTCCGCTGTATCAAAGGTGTATCGCGTCAATCAACAACAAGCGGCAGACATGGCGGCGATGGGCAAGAACCTGGCCAATGAAAAAGGCTTAAACGCAACGATGGCTGAATTATTGGACTGGTCGCTGGTGGCCTGTGATGTCACATGCACCAAAGCGGATTTGGCGAGTTTCATTTCTCTCTACATCGCCACCAGAGCCGAGACAAGGAAAACCCATCACCAAACTGTTCACGGTCTGTTGATTCTGAAGTACATAGCGAAAACAACGATGGGCAGTTTTAAATGAGACCATGGCTGGCTTTGGCTGTTTTATGCCTTTGCTCGAATGCCGAATCCAGAGATCGCACCATCCGCGCCGACTTCCAGCGCCTAAATCCGTGCCCTTCAAATGACGCACGGCGCGGTCCTTGCCCAGGTTGGATCGGCGACCATATTGTCCCGCTCTGTGCTGGCGGTCCGGATAGCGTGGAGAACATGCAGTGGCAGACGGAAAGGAAGAGCCGTATCAAGGACGTGCAAGAGCGTGCGCAGTGCCGTAAGTCGAAGCTCAAACCGCCAGCCTGACCACCTCTAGCACCAGACCAGGCCCCCAGGAAACTCGGGGCCTTTTCTTTGCTCCGGCGGAAACGCTTCCGCCTTATTGCATCGCGCGCGCGTGGCGACACTGGGCGCCATGTACTGCGAAACCTGCATCCACGCCAGAGAGCCCGCCGAACCTGCCATGCGCGGGTTTGTGCAATGCGCGCTGCTGAAAGAGCCCTGGCGTTATCACGAGCCTAAAAAGTCCTGCGTGTTCCGGCCTATCCGTTGGGAGATCAAGCTGTGATTGCACTCCATGATTACTACCAGGGCCGCGACAGCAAGTTCCGCGGTGAGCTGACGCTGGAAATCCAGCGCAACGCGGCGGAGACGGTGCGCCGGGTCAACTCGCTGCTGGCGGCGATGGCCGATGACGGCGTCGTTCCGGAAGTCGACGCGGCCGGTAGCCTGGTCAGCTCGGGTTGGCGACCGTCCACTGTCAATGCCCGCGTGCCTGGCGCTGCCGTGCGCAGCAAACACCTTACCGCGCAGGCATGCGACCTGTTCGACCCCGAGGGTGAGCTGGACGCCTGGTGCATGCAAAACCAGCAGCGACTCGCTTTTATCGGCCTGTGGTTGGAGCACGCCTCCGCGACCAAGGGCTGGTGCCATATCCAAACAGTGCCGCCGCGTAGCGGGACACGGATTTTTTACCCATGAAACTCGCCGATCTGATTCGCGACGCCGGCACCGGCCAGCTATCCCACACCAAGGCCTGGGCCAATGCGGCCTATGCCGTGGGCACCGCCGCCTTCGTTTGGCAGGTCTACAAGGGTTCGGCGACCGCCGATATCTGGCTGATCTACCTGGGTGTGGTGGGGGCATCGGCCACCGCCAGCAAGTTCTTGTCCCTGCGCTACGGCGTCAAACCGGAGGAGAAGACCGATGCCGCCTAGCCTCTGGCCGCGCCTGGTCGGTCTGCTTGCCGTCATTGCCATTCCCATCGGCCTCTATCTGCTCGGCCAGCATGACGGCCGCGCCGATGAGCGCCTGACCGCCGAAGCCGCCCAGGCAGTCAGCTTGCGCCGCGCCATCTCTCAGGCGGCGGAGATCGCTCGGCAGGATGCCGAAATCCTCAACACCCACGAGGCGCGGGTCGAGTCGATCCACGTCGTCTACCGCACGCTCAAACAGGAGGCCAGCCGCTATGCGCTCGGTTATCAGCAAACTCACCATGATGATGATCCTTGCGGCCTCGATGCTGACGGCCTGCGCCTCTGGACCGCAGCCAATGCCGGCACCTTTGCTGCGCCTGCCGCCGCCGCACCTTACGCTGCACTGCTCGGAGCTGGAACAGCCCAGCTCGGGCGTGTTGATGGCGCTGCTGGAGAATCATATCGAGGTGGCGCAGGCCTATCAGTTGTGCCGGGAGCGGCATCGCAGCCTGTCGGAGTGGGCGCGTTCAGCCCCGGCGCCGCCGTGAGGGATTGAGCATGGATGATGCCGACCGCGCCGAAGACCTCATCGAGCATGCGCTGGAAGATGCGCTGGAAGAGGTGCGCCGCAGCCAATCCGGCCCGCTGGCCATGGGTTGTTGCCTGTTTTGCGACACGCCGCTGGGTATTGGTCTGCGCTGGTGCAATGCCGACTGCCGCAATGCCTGGCAGCACGAGCAGGACTTGAGAATGATGCGGGGAGTGAAATGAAATGAATCTGGATGAGCTGAAATTCTGGTTGGTGGTCGGCTTCCAGGTTGTCAATGCCATCGCCAGCAGCGGCCTCTGGTTGTACGTGCGCTACGGCGACCGAAACCAGCAGATCGATCGCAAGTTCGAGGCGGTCGAGGGCAAGTTTGACAGCCGCCTAGACGAGCAGGACAGGGTGATCGCCCGCCTCACCGGCATGATCGAGCGCGCCCCCACGCACAACGATCTCTCCAAGCTCTACGACAAGGTCAACACCACCGCCCAGGCGGTCAGCCAGATGTCCGGCGAGATGAAGGGCATCAATGAAAACCTGCGCTTGATCCTGTCCAGGATCGCCGAAAGGGGCATGCAATGAACACCGCCGAACGCATGGCCGAACTCGACCGCCGCCGCGCCATCCTGGCCGCGCTGATGGTCGCCCCAGCCTACATGATGCCGGTGCGCGCCCTGCGCGAGCAGCTCAGTCTGGTCGGCTACAACACCAGCCTGGACCGCCTCTCAACCGATTGCGCCTGGCTCGCCGAACAAGGCTTGGCCGACTGGACCGGCATCGTCGCCACGCTGACCGATCGCGGCTCTGACGTGGTGATGGGGCGGGCGCAAGTGCCGGGGGTGAAGCGGCCGGAACCGGGGGAGGGCTAGCATGGCCCACGGTGAAGACACCCGCCGCGCCGTCCGCGCGTCGTTCGTTTTTGACCAGCTCGGCCTTGAGGTCGCGGCGGTCAAGGTCGGCGTTCCGGTGGCCACCGCGCGGCGCTGGATACGCGAGGCGCGCGCGGCGGGTGACGACTGGGAGCGGGCGCGCTCCGCCCAGATGATCGCCGGCGGCGGCATCGAGGACGTGGTGCGGCAAACCCTGGCCGTGGTGGTGCAGCAAGTGCAGGCAACGGTCGATGCCATCCAGCAATCGGCGGACATGGACCCGGCCACCAAGGTGCAGATGCTGGCGTCGCTCGCAGACGCCTACAACAAGCTGATGGCGGCCAGTCGGCGGCTGATGCCGGAGACCGACGCGATGGCGATTCGCCTGGACACCATCAAGCGCCTGGGTGAGTTCATCCGCTCCAAGCATCCGCGCCACCTCAATGCGTTTGCCGAGGTGCTGGAGCCGTTCGCTGCGGAGTTGGCGCATGGCTGAGATATTTGGCTGTCTAGCTATTGCGGTGTGGGCTCTCGGCATCGCAGGAGTCATCGACGTGCAGGTATGTATCGGCTGGCCGGGTGATTGTAATGAGCAACGCGTAGGGCGGAAAAGCGCAGCGCCTTCCGCCGCATGTGCCGGGCATTCGGCGGATAACGCCTGCGGCTCATCCGCCCTACGGGTGAGCTGATGGCCGCCACCTCCCGCCGCGCCTTCCTCGACCAGATCGCCCAGTTCGCCGGCGAGTTCCGCCGCCAGATCGAGGCGGAGGTAGACGGCTTCGACCCCGACCCGGCCGCCCTACAGGCCCGGCGGGAACGGGCCTGGAACGACCTGGAATTCTTCGCCCGCACCTACTTCCCGCACTACGTGAAGAAGGCCAACAGCCAGCTGCACGACTACCTGTACCAGCGCTTGCCGGAGATCGCCGACAGCGCGCAATCTGAAACCGACGCCATTGCTGCGCCACGCGGCGAGGCCAAGTCCACCATCGTCAGCCAGATTTATGTCATCTGGTGCAATGTCACAGAACGCAAGTGGTATCAGATCATCGGCATGGACGCCTTCGGCCAGTCGGCCATCATGCTGGAGGCGATCAAGGCCGAGCTGGAAGGCAACCCGCGCCTGCTGATGGACTTCCCGGAGGCCACCGGCCAGGGGCGGGTCTGGCAGGCCGGCGTCATCGTGACCAAGAACGACCGCAAGATCGAGGCCGTGGGCAGCGGCCAGCGCATCCGTGGCCGCCGCCATGGCCCGCACCGGCCCGACCTGTTCATTGGCGACGACCTGGAGAACGACGAGAACGTCAAAAGTCCTGAACAGCGCGACAAGAATGTCTCCTGGGTGACCAAGGCGGTGCTGAAACTGGGCGGCGCCGGGGAGAAGTTTGATGCATTGCTGATCGGCACCATCCTGCACTACGACTCGATGCTGGCCCGGTTCATGAAGAACCCCATGTGGCGCTCGATCAAGTTCAAGGCGGTGATCCGCTGGCCGGACAACATGCAGCGCTGGGACGAATGGGAAAACCTGATCCACTCCCAGGGCGAGGCGCTGGCGCGGGCCTATTACGAGCTGCACGCGCTGGAAATGGAAGCCGGCGCCGAGGTGAGCTGGCCCGCCGGCCGCTCGCTCTACGAGTTGATGAAAATCCGCGCCCGTGACGGCCATGCCTCGTTCGATTCCGAACTGCAGAACGACCCGCTCTCCGACGATGACGCCCCCTTCGCCAAGGCGATTCAGTTCTGGGTCAACCGCCTGGCCGAGTGGATTTTCTTCGGCGCGTGCGACCCCTCCTTGGGCAAGGCCGGCGCCAGCCGCGACCCGTCGGCGCTGTTGGTGGGCGGCTTCAACCGCGTCACTGGCATCCTCGACGTGGTCGAGGCGCTGATCAAGAAGCGCCTGCCGGACCGCATCATCGAAGATGTGATCAGCTTGCAAGCGGAATACCGCTGCCTGCTGTGGATCATCGAGACGGTTCAGTTTCAGGAATTTCTCCGCACCGAGCTGGTCAAGCGCGCCGCCGCGCGCGGCATCCCGGTACCGGCCCGCGCCGTCACCCCGCACGCCGACAAGCTGCTGCGCATCGAGAGCCTGCAACCGCACATGGCCAACGGCCTGATCCGCCTGCACGCCAGCCAGGTCACGCTGATCGACCAGCTCCGCCACTTCCCGAAAGCCGACCACGACGACGGCCCGGACGCGCTGCATATGCTGTGGATGGCTGCGACCACCGGCTCCGTCACGCTCAAAGACATCCGCCACCTTTCTCGCCCTGGCGTCGGTAACGGCGGCGGGCTCACCGGATTCATGGGGTAAATCATGGCAGACGCCAACGACACCACCGCAGTTGCCAGCAAAACACCGCCCATCGGAGAAATCGCCACCGTCGCCAAGGACATAACGATGCCCGCCTATGGCGGCATCATGCGCAGCAGCGACGAGGTGCTGGCGGCCAAGGGCGCCGGGCGCGGCCTGGTGATTTACGACGACCTGGAGCGTGATGCTTGGCTTTACGCCTGCATGCAGAAAAGAAAAATGGCGGTCATCAGCCGCCCGTGGACGGTGGAGCCGGCCAGCGAGAAACCCCGCGACAAAAAGGCCGCCGAGCGCGTCAACAATCAGCTCGCCGCCCTGGACTTTGACGACGCCTGTTACCACCTGCTGGACGCTACGCTCAAGGGCTATGCGGTGGCGGAGATCATGTGGGCGGTGAAGGGCGGCGAGATCGTCGCCCGCGAGATTCGCCCCAAGAATGCCCACCGCTTCCTGTTCGACGACCAGGGTGGACTGCGCCTCAAGACGCCCTCGAACACCTTCCAGGGCGAGCCGGTACCGGATCGCAAGTTTCTGGCCCACCGCTTCGGCGCCAAGGATGGCAACCCGCACGGCCTGGGCCTCGGTCAAAAGCTGTGGTGGCCGGTGTATTTCAAGCGCAGCGGGATCTCGTTCTGGTTGCAGTTCCTGGAGAAATTCGGCGCGCCGACGGTGCTGGGCAAATACCAGCCCGGCACCAATGTCGATGAGCTGGAGGCGGCGCTGGCCCGCATCGCGCACGATGCCGGTGTCGCCATCCCGGAGGGCGCGGCCATTGAGCTGATCGAGGCCCAGCGATCCGGTACCGGCACGCAAGAGCAGCTCATCCGCTACATGGACGAGCAGATCGGCGCGGCCATCCTCAACGACGGCGGCGCCAAGGGCAGCGGCGGCGAGCTGGCCAGCTCCGCGATCCTGCGCAATGAAGTGCGGCTGGAGCTGGTGCAGGCCGATAGCGACCTGCTCAGCATCACCCTGGCCGACCTGGCGCGCTGGATCACCTACTACAACGACCCCAGCGCCAACCCGCCGCGCATCACCCGCACCATCGCCGAGCCGGAAGACCTGAAAATCCGCGCCGAGCGCGACAAGATTCTGGTGGATATGGGCTTCAAGCCGACGCTGGCGTATATCCAAGAGCATTACGGCGGCGAGTGGGAGCTTTCCGCACCGCCGCCCCCCATAGACCCCGTAGGGCGGAAAAGCGCAGCGCCTTCCGCCGAACCCAACGCCGATCTATCCGCCGAATTCGCCGAGGCCGCCGCTGCCGATGCCACGCCCATCGACCCGCTTACTCAAGCCATGAGCGAACAGGCTGCTCCGGCCTGGGCAGCGGTGCTCGACCAGGTGCGCGCGATTGTGGATCGGGCGGAGAGCCTGGAAGGCCTGCGCGATGACCTGCTGGCCGCTTATGGCGATCTCGACGCCACTGAGCTTGCGCGGGTGATGGCGTTGGGTTTCAGTGTGGCCGACCTAGCCGGGCGTTATGACTGCCACACTGAAAGCAATGCCTGACCCGGCTATCAAGGCGGTATTTCGCCAGCCGTTTGCCGAGCAGGTGGCATTTTTCCGGGGGAAAATGGGGAATCTGATCCCTACCGAGAAATGGACCGATATCAAGAAATCTGCCCACGATACTGGATTCATGGTGGCTGGCGCCCAGAAGGCCGACCTGCTGACCGACCTGGTCGCTGCCGTGGAGCGCACGATCAGCGAAGGCAAGAGCCTGCAAGCGTTCCGCAAGGATTTCGACGCCAGCGTGGATCGTGCCGGTTGGAATTATCGGGGCGAACGCAACTGGCGCACCAAGGTGATTTATCAGACCAACATGAGCACCAGCTATGCCGCCGGCCGAGAGGCTCAGATCCAGGAGGGTGGCTACGGCTACAAGATGTATCAGCACAACCATGCGCGGAACCCGCGCCAGTCGCACTTGAGCTGGCATGGGTTGACGCTACCGGTCGGCGATGGTTTCTGGGATGCGCACACCCCCGTGAATGCGTTTGGCTGCCACTGCACGGTGGTCGGTATCCGCGACGAGGCGGCGGCGAAACGCCTGGGCGGCCGCTGGGGCGATAAGCCGCCCGCCGGCTGGGACAAGATCGACCCGAAAACCGGCGAACAAGTCGGGATCGGCAAGGGCTGGGGGTATTCGCCCGGCGCGACAGTGGCAAACACGGTGCGCCAGATGGCAGCGAAAACCCAGCAATGGGATTACACCCTGGCCAAGGCCTACATGCAGTCTGTTCCGCTGACGCAGCGCGATGCCCTGGCGCGTGCTTACCGCGCATTGCCTTCGGTTGCGGACGATGCCCGTCGCTTCGCGGCGCGGGCGCTGGCGGGCAATCCTGATCCAAAACCTTACCGGACGCTGGGGCTGCTGACCTCTAACGATGTGGCGCGCGTCGATGATCTCCTGAAGTCGGGCGAGACGGTGGCCGGCTATGATTACGCGCTGGATGCCTCGGGCATCCGGCATGTGCAAGATGGACACGGCAACGCCTTGGTCGAGGCGCTACGCGGGCAACGGGCAGTGACGGCGGAAGATTACGCGCGCTTGCCTGAACTGCTGAACGCGCCGGACTCTATGGTTTATGCAGGACTGTCGAAGAGGGCGAAAAGGCCGCTGATCAAGGCGATCAAGCTCATCGACGGGGTGGAATACGTTGTGATATTCGAGGTGCGAACCGGTCGAAAAATGCTCACCCTGGAGACGTATTACCAAAGACATGCCGCGCAACCGTGACCTTATCCCTACGTCCAAGACGCTTCCGGGTATGAGCCGGACGGCCTGTGCCACGATTCGCCTGCACTACGAGATTAGCACATGATCGAAATCAAAATAGAAGATGGCCTGGCCATTGCCGCGCTGAACCGCCTGGCGGCGCGGGCCAGTAATCTCAGTCCCGCACTGCACGATGTCGGCGAGCATCTGCTGGTGACCACCAAACGCCGTTTTGAGACAGGAACCGCGCCGGATGGCAGCCGCTGGGCGCCGAATAGCCAGGCGACGCTGCTGGCGCATCTGGGTAGCCGATCCGGGGTGTGGGATCACCAGGGCAAGCGGGTTGGAACCAGGAAAGGCTATCTGCGCCAGAACGGCCGCCTGGGTGCCAAGGGCGTGACTACGATCATGGGGAAAAAGCCCCTGATCGGAGAGAGCCGCGCCCTGGGTACGACGATCAATTACCGGGTCAGCGCGGACTCGCTGGAGATCGGTAGCGCCATGGAATACGCCGCCATGCAGCAATTCGGCGGTAGCAAGAGCAAATTCCCGCACCTGTGGGGCGATATTCCGGCCCGGCCGTTCCTGGGCTTGAGCGATGAGGACACGGCGGCGGTGGTATCTATCGTGAGCAACTACCTGCGCAGCCTGATCCAGACATAAAAAACCCCGGCTCAAAGGCCGGGGCGTAAAACGCAGCAGAGGGCGCTGGCTGCGTTCAAATCAAGAAGTGAGGCCGAGATATAGGCCGTAGGCTTTGAAGCGATTCCCGACGAAATTAGCCGGCGTCAAACAGCGTTAAACATTGGGTGTTTTATTGGAGCGGGTGCGCGTTGTGATTTTTCTCCAACCGCGATGCAGATGCAGTGGGCAATCGGCCGCTTTACAGTCACGTACAGCCGCCTTTGTGATTGATGGATTTTCACTATTTGCGCCGCCCATGCAGTCATAGCAAAACGCGGCGATGGCCAACAAGGAAGACTTGGGTTTGGCCAGCGCGGCTTCGCGGGGTGTTTTTCTGGTTTCGCTCATGATGGCCTCCGTTTTTTGATGCTCGACAGTGTAGCCAGTTTGGCGCTAGGGTAAGCGCGCAAGAACAGCGGCCCTGCGGAAGTCTTTCCGCCTTAACGGCCCGCCCGGCGCTCACGAAGATGGGCGCCATGGACAAGCCCACTCCCCCCATCCACGTTTTCCGCGCCGGCAAGCATGTCACCGCCGCCGGGGAGACCATCGAGTTCAGCCAGGCCGATCTGGCCGCGACTGCCGCCGCTTACAGCCGGGCGATCCACGAAGCGCCGCTGGTGATCGGTCACCCGAAGACCGACGACCCGGCATTCGGCTGGGCCGAGGGGATGACGGCCGATGCCGCCGGGCTGCATGTCGCGCCTGGCCAGGTCAATCCGCAATTCGCCGAGATGGTTCAGTCCGGCGCGTTCAAAAAAATCTCCGTGGCCTGGTATCGCCCCAGTGATGCCGCCAATCCCGTGCCCGGCGTCTGGTATCCCCGTCACATCGGATTCCTGGGCGCTATGCCGCCGGCGATCAAGGGCCTGAACCCAGTTCAGTTCCGCGATGGCGCCGACCTGGTCGAAATCGAATTCAGCGAATGGAGCGAGCGCTCCGTCTCGCGCCTGTTCCGCAGCCTGCGCGACTGGTTCCTGGCCAAACACGGCCAGGACGAAGCCGACCGGGCGCTCCCCGGTTACGACGTTGACAGCCTGGCCGATGAGGTTGCCACCGAACGCGCCGCCGAAATGGCCAGGCAGCAGGCCGAACCCACCCCCATCCCCGCTTTTTCCGAGCCGTCCCACCACCAGGAGACATCTGTGACACCTGAACAAGCTGCCGCCATCGAGGCGGAGAACGCCCAACTCAAGGCCGACCTGGCCGACCGCGACGCCGCCGACAAGGCCGCCGCCATCAAGGCCCGCCACTCCGAAGCCGTGCAGTTCTGCGAAGGTCTGATCCAGGCCGGCAAGCTGCTGCCCGCAGAGAAAGAGGCGGCCGTGTTTGCCTACGAGGCCGCCGCCGGCTCCGCCCCGGTCGAATTCGGCGAGGGCGACGGCAAGACCACCGAGGCCCCGCTGGCCCGCGTCAAGGCCATGTTGGAAGGCCTGCCCAAGCGGGTGGAGTTTTCCGAGGTGGCCGGCGGCAAGCCGCCCGGCGCTGGCGATGCCGATCCCGCCGCCGTCGCCGCCAAAGCGGTCGAATTCCAGGAGTCCGAGGCCGCCGCCGGTCGCTCTATCAACATCGCCCAGGCCGTGGCTCACGTCCAGGGCGGCGCGGTTTAACGCCAACCGGCGCCGCGTTCCTTACCCCACTCAACACCGGAGACCCCCATGAACAACGGACTGATCAAAAACTACACCGCCGGCGGCGCCATCGCGCCCTGCCGCATCGTCAAACCCCACACTGCCGATGGTCAGGTGGTCCAGGCCGCCGCCGCCGCCGATCTGCTGATGGGCGTATCCGTCGAGCTGGTCGCTCCCGCCTCCGGCGAGCGCTGCGACATCGTCAAGAGCGGCGTCGCCAACATCGAATTCGGCGGCACCGTCACTCGGGGCGGTCCGGTTACCTCGGACGCCAGCGGCAAAGCTGTCGCCGCTGCCCCGGTCGCCGGAAGCAACGTGCGAATCATCGGTTTCGCGGAAATCTCCGCCGTGTCCGGCGACATCGCCCCGGTGCTTATCGCGCCCGGCCTGATGCAGGGCTGACCCGTTTTTTAACCCCCCAGCAGATACCCCTTTCGCCCTCCAGGAGCCACCCATGAAATTCCGCCTCACCACCCGCAACTGGGCCTTGTTTGCCCTGATCACCCTGGCCATCGGCCTGGCCCTCGCCGGCCACCTGCCCAGCCTGGGCGGCGCCGAATATGGCCTGCCGTTGATGGGCTTCGGCCTCTCGACCTCGCCGTTCCCGGTCAACCCCACCCTCACCGCCATCGCCATCGGCTACAAAAACCCGGAGGCGGACATGATCGCCGAGCGGGTGCTGCCGGAAGTGCCGGTCGCGCAGAAGTTCAGCTACACCGTCTATGGCGCCGCCCAGGCGTTTACCGTTCCGGACACCGCCGTCGGCCGTAAGAGTGAGCCGAATCGAGTCGAGTTCGGTGGCACCCTGGTGCAGGACGAGGTGCTCGACTACGGGCTGGATGATCTGATCCCCAACAGTGATGTCGAGGCATGGATGGCGATGGCCAAGCCGGCCAGCGGCGGCCCGCTCGATCCACGCGCCATCTCCGCCATGTTGTTGACTCACCTGGTGCAGATCGACCGCGAGATCCGCGTGGCCAACAAAGTTTTTGCCCTGGCCAACTACCCCGCCGCCAACGCGGCCACGCTGTCCGGCACCAGCCAGTGGAGCGACTACACCAACAGCAACCCGGTGTCTGCCATCATGGCCGCCCTGGACGTGTGCCTGGTGCGGCCGAACAAGATGGTCATCGGCCGCCTGGCCTGGACCAAGTTCCGCCAGCATCCGAAAGTGGTTGAGTCCATCAAGGCCAGCGGCGCCGGCGGCGTCAATGCCCAGGGCATCGTCGCCCGCCAGGCCGTGGCCGATCTGTTTGAACTTGAGGATGTACTGATCGGCGGCACCATGTACAACACCGCCAAGCCCGGCCAGATCCCGGTCTATGGCCGCGCCTGGGGCAAGCATTGCAGCCTGATCCACAGCGCCCCGCAGAGCGCCCAGCTCGGCATGCCTACTTATGGATTTACGGCACGTTTCGGCTCCAAGGTCGCCGGCGATATCGCCGACCCCAAGGCCGGCCTGCGCGGCGGCGTGATCGTCCGCTCCGGCGAGAGCCTCAAAGAGGTGATCAGCGCCCCCGATGCTGGCTATTTCTTCCAGAACGCCACCGCCTGATTCGTCTTCGCGTCAAGCCCCTTCCCGAGAGGGAGGGGGCTTTGGCGAAGGCCCGACCCAACCAGGAGATCGACATGGCTGCACAGAAGAACCCCCCCGCGAAGAAACTGGCTAACTCCCAGGAGGCGGCGAGCGTTGCCGCCTCCACCCCCAATACTTCAGCGACCGAAAGTCCGGTGATCCCCGCTGACGTGTCGGCCACCCCGCTGGCGGAGAACATCCCGCTGGCGGGCGAGTCGCTCACTTCCTCAGCCCCCGGCAACTCCCTCATCCACGAGGCCGAGAAGCCCCCCATCGAGGGGGATAAATACACGGTACTGGGCCCGCTGGATCACGACAACATCCGCTACGAGATCGGCGCGGAAATCAAGCTCACCCAAGCCCAAGCCAAAGTCCTGCCGGCCGGTGTAGTGGAGCCAGCGGATGCGTTGGCGGCTATGCCGCCTTACGCAGCCGGCGTGCCAAGCACTGGTGCGCTTAAATGATCCCCTACGACATGTACACGCACAGCCTGCGCCAGACGCTGCCGGCTGACAACGCCTACCAGGAGCCCATCCAGGTTACCGTCGGCAGCACCGTGCGCGTCAACCCAGGCAGCGGCGGCACCGTCAGCGTGCTCTATACCCTGAGCCCCTTGGCCGAAATCGATGCCGGCACTGCCATCTGGTACGTGGCCCCCTTGTTCAATTCCGTCACCGTCGCGGTTGAAGATGTGGTGGACGGCCGCATCAACGCGATCAAGGCTAAACAGTCGGGTGGTGTTGCCGGTTATATCGAGGTGTGTCGGTGAGCGGCGCCTGGCGTAGTCAAGCCGCCTCCGGCCGCTGGAAAACCCTGACCCACGCCGTTGGCCAGGCCATCGAATCCGGCATCTTCAGCGAATCCGCCACCGGCGTCCCTATCCCAGCCAACGCTACCTCGCTGATGCTGGATATGTGCTCAGGCGGGGGTGGTGGTGCAGGCGGGGGCAGCCACGCCAATAACGCAGGCGGCGGCGGGGGCGGAAATAGCGGCATGTTTTATCTCGGCGTGTTGGTGCAAGTCCCGCCGGGGTCTACCACGATGGACATCAGCATCGGCGCTGGGGGTACGGGCGCTGCTGCGGGTTTAGCCACCTCTACGAGTGGCGGCAACACTTCGTTGATCTTCAAAAACGCGGCGGGAACGACGCTCAACTCGCTGTTTGCAGCAGGCAGCGGGCAGAGCTTTGCCCAACCTGGGCTGACTGCGATAGCGGGCGTGGCTGCGAACGGCGGCAATGGCGCGGGGTCACCGTTTTATCTTGCCAGTGGCGGCACGGGCGGCAGCGCTGGGGGTGGGTCTCCTACATTTTTCAACGTACAGCGTGGATGGGGTGGGCTGGTTGCGTGCGGAGGCTGCGCGGGCGGTGGCGTCAGCACAGCTAATGTGGGCAGCAACGGGGGGGTCAGCACATTGGCGCTGGCTACGATGTCATTAGTATGGTTCCCAGTGGTCATACCATTAGGTGCCGGCACCTACGGCGGCGGCGGAGTAGGCGGGCCGTCACTGTTTACGCGCGGGGATAAACACGGCGGTATCGGTGGCAGTGCAGTGGCGGCCCTCCCGGGCGGTGCTGGCATAGCACCCGCAACTACCTCGTTCGGCGCAGGCGGTGGCGGTGGCGCGGGCGGCACGACAGGCGGGGCTGGCGGCAACGGTGCTAACGGTGCAATCATCATCCGCTATCAGAAGTAATCGCCATGGACATCGCTATCCTCTCCCTCGACGGACTTACCCGGCACGGCATCATCGTCGCCGAACTCGCCACCGCGCAGGCGCTCAACCCAGGGATGTTGTGCGTGCCGCGTGGTACTGGCGCGGATTTGACCGCAACCAACCCGCCGCAACCAGGCGGCCCGATGGAGCGCCGCATTCCCGCCTACCTGTTTAGAGACCGGTTCACCGGGGCAGAACTCGCCGGAATCACCGGCCTGGCCTACGGTGGTCTAGGGGATGCCACCGCGCAGGTCATGTTGCTCAAAATCGCCACGGCGAGCGAGGGCATCAATCTGGATTCCGCCGAGACCATAGGCGGTCTGGATTACCTGATCGCCAAGGGCAAGCTGACCGCAGGGCGCAAGGCGGAGATTCTGGCGTGAGGCAATTGCTGATGGCTTTGGACCAAGCGGCCAACTGCATGATCCGCATCGACGGCGACGATAACGCCGGCTGGGGCATGGCCGACGAGTTGCTGTCAGCCCGCGCCTGGCGCTGTCATCTGCAAGGGCTGATCTCAGATCGTCTGTATCGCGCCATCGATGCGCTGTTTTTCTGGCAACCCGCGCACTGTTACGCCTGGCTAGGCGAGTTCAAGCGGGCGCAGATGCCGGGGGCGTATTGGCTATGACCTACGCCACCCTAACCACCCTCAATGCCCAGTTCGGCGCCCGTGAAGTCGTCGCGCTCACCGACCGCGATATGGATGGCGTGCCAGACCAGGCCGTGCTGGACGATGCCCTGGCCGCCGCCGACAGCCTGATCGACAGCTATATCGGCCGGCGCTATGCGCTGCCGCTGGCCGATGTGCCCAAGCTGCTGGTCACCCTGGCCGGCACCCTGGTGCGCTACCAGCTCTCCGGCGCCGGGGTGACTGAGACCGACCCGACGCGCGACCGCTACCGGGACGCCATCAAACTGCTGGAGGCGATCCGCGACGGCAATATCCACCTGGGGCCGGACCCGGCCGGCGACCAGCCGGCCCAAGCCAGCGCCATCCGTGTCACCGGCGGAAATCGCAAGTTCGTGGCCGGCACGCTCGATGGGGATTACCTGTGATCGCCGCCATCGAAGACGCCATCCTGGCCCATCTGGCCGCCGCGCGGCCGTCGCTGCCCTACAAGATCGTGGAGATGGACAGCTATGCCGGCCAGCTCGACGAGCAGCTCGACCAGGTCATCCGCCGCATGCCGGCGGTGTGGGTGGCCTTTGCCGGCGCCGCCCGGCCCAAGCCGGTGGGCACCAGCAAGACCCGGTTCCGCGTCGACGCGACGTTTGCGGTGATGCACGGCGCCCGCAATCCGCGCGGCGAGAAGTTCACCCGCCACAGCCTGGAGGTCGGCGGCCAAATCACCGAGGTGGGCGCCTATCGCATCCTCCAGGACGTGGGCGCGCTGCTGCTGCGCCAGGACTTCGCGGCCAGCGGCCTGGAGATCGAGCCTCTGTCCCCCGGCAAGATCACCACCCTCTACAACACACGCCTGGCCAACCAGGCCATGGCGGTGTTCGCGCAGGAGTGGCACACCGCTTGGGTGCTGACTCTGCCCGCCCAGCCGCTTGACCCGCTCAACCCGGATGCGCTGTGGACCGCCCTGGGCATCCATTACCACCTCACCCCCGACGACGGCCTGGAAGATGCCGTCGACAATATCTCCCTGTCCGTTTAGGAGCCACACATGCTGCGCGTCAAAGCCGCACCCGGCCTGAAAGTCCCGATGGAAGACAAACCCCACGATTACATCACCGATGCCGAGGCCGTCGAGGTGCCGGAATCTGCCTACACCCTGCGCCGTCTCGCCGATGGCGACCTGGTCGAGGTCGAGGCTTCGGCCGCCCCCGTAAAAGCCAAGAAGTAACCCGCCCGTTTAACGCCACCAGGAGCCCCCGACATGGCCAGCCCCAACATCAGCTTCAGTTCCATCCCGGCCAGCATCCGCAAGCCGGGCAAGTACTTCGAGTTCAATACCGCCCTGGCGGTGCGCACCCTGCCGGGCAACCTGCAGAAAACGCTGATCCTGGCCCAGCGCCTGGCTGCCGGCACGGTGGCTGCCAATACGCCAGTGAACGTGTTTAGCGACGCCGAGGCCGCCACCTATTTCGGGCGCGGCTCCATGGCCCACCTGATGGTGCGTGCGGCGCTGATCGCTAACCCCTACCTGGCGCTCACCGTGCTGGCGATGGACGATGCCGGCGCCGGTGTGGCGGCCACCTCCACGGTGACCCTTACCGGTACCGCCACGTCGGCCGGCGTGCTCACCCTCAACGTGGGCGGCCAGCAGGTGCAGATCGCCATCGCCGTCGGCGATCTCAACACGGCGGTGGCCGCTGCACTCAATGCCCAGATCGCCAAGCAGCCGGATCTGCCGGTGACCGCCACGGTGCTCTCCGGCGTGGTCACCCTCACCGCCAAGCACAAGGGCACTCAGGGCAACGGCATCAAGACCAGCGTGGTCAGCACTGCGGCGGGCGCCACGGCGGCCGCCACCGCCATGGCCAGCGGCGCCACCGACCCCACCGTGGCCACCGGCCTGGCGGTGGTATTCGCCAGCGGCCATGACATCGTCATCAGCCCCTGGAACGACGCCACCAGCCTCACCGCCCTGCGCACTCACCTGGACGCCGTCTCCGGCCCCTTGGAGCAGCGCGGCGCCATTGGCATCTACGGCCACACCGGCAGCCTGGCCAACGCCACCACGCTGGCCAGCGGTGTCAACTCCGGCCGCATCAGCGGCATCCTGGTGCCCAGCGCCTACCACATGGCCTACGAGGTCGCCGCCGCCTACGGCGCCGTGGTGGCCAGCGAGGAAGACCCCGCCCGGCCGCTCAACACCCTGGCGCTGACCGGCATCACCGCGCCGCCTCTGGCCAATCGCCTCAGTCGCACCGAGCAGGAAAACGCGCTCTACAACGGCACCACTCCGAGCGAGGTCGGCCCCGGCGACAAGGTGCAGATCGTCCGGGCCGTGACGACCTACACGCTGGACCCGCAGAGCGTGCCGGATATCAGCCTGCTCGATCTGACCACCATCCGTACCCTCGACTATGTCCGCAAGGCCTGCCGCGAGCGCATCAGCCTCAGATTCCCGCGCGACAAACTCAGCGCCCGCACGCCCGCCAAGGTGCGCGGCGAGCTGCTCGACGTGCTCTACAAGCTCGAGGAGCTGGAGATCGTCGAGGAGGTGGAGGCCAACCAGGACGGCCTCATCGTCGAGCGGGATCTGCAAGACCCCAACCGCCTCGATGCGCGCATCCCCACCGACGTGGTCAACGGCCTGCACGTGTTCGCCGGCCGCATCGACCTGTTGCTGTAACCCGTCACCGTCATTCGGTCCGCAAGCGGGCCTCCTACAGACTGAACAAAGGAGCCAACCATGGCACTGAAAGAATATTTGGGCGCGATCGTGATGGAAATCGATGGCAAAGATATCGAGGTCGAAAGCGTGGATGCCTCGCACAGCACCGGAAGAAAACCGGTGAAAACCATGAACAAAACCGGCAAGGTCGCCGGATTTGCGCAGGGCATCCAGGAGTTTTCCCTGCGCGTCACCGTGCCGATTCCCGCCACGGGCGACCTCAACTGGGGCGCGATAAAAGGCTCGAAGATTACGATCTACCCGACCACTGCCGGCGGCAAGCGCGTCAGCTACGTGGACTGTTTCACTACCAGCGTCGGTGACAAGTACCAGGTCGACCGTGAAGCCATGCGCGATCTCGGCATGGTGGCCCTCAACCGGTATGAGGAGTAAGCCATGTACGCGGACCTGCAAGAAACGTTCGAGCTCCCGGTCGGCCTGGATATAGGTGGGAAAAAAATCAAGGAATTAACCCTCCGCCCCGTGGTGGTGGGTGATTTTCTGCGCATCGCCGAACTGCAAGGCGATGATCCCACCATCATGGACGTGGACATGGCGCGCTGGTGCTGCCAGGTTGTGAAGATCGACGGGCGCGAAATCCCGCCCCTGATCACGGCCAAGATTGAAGGCGACCAGACCGAAATCATCAAAATAGAAGAGGCGCCCGCACTCACCATGGCCATGCTCAAGGCATTGACCGAGCCCGACTACCAGGCCCTTACCGACGCGGCAGATCGCGTCAAAAAAAAGCTGCTGCCCGCGAGCGCCGGCTAAAACCCTACACCATGGCGCTGGCCATCCTGGCCAAGAACGGCATCCCGCCCGACCAGGCCAGCGCCATGACCGAAGAGGCACTGCTCGCCACCCTGGACGTGCTCAGCGAGCTGTCCGGCAAGCGCCCCGCCGGCGGCGAGCCGGATGCGGACGGCAAGGTCCGTCAACGCTACGTCAACACGCGGCGTAAACCCGCCAGGGAATAAACATGGAACTCTCTCTCCGCCTCCTGTTCAAGAACGAGCTGTCCGGCCCGATGACCCAGGCCATTCAGCAGGTCGAGCGCGAAACCAGAAAGCTGTCCGAGACCGCTGCGCTGCTCGATCCCGCCTTCGGCAAGGCAACCAAAAAATCTGCCCAGGGCCTGGACAGCCTGGGCAGATCGGTCGAGCAGGTCGCGGATAAAGTCGAGAAACAGGCCACCCGCATGCAGCGGGCCATGGAGTTGGTCAACAAGGCCGGACAGACCGCCGCCCAGGGCGTGAAGATGTGGGGCCAGGGTGTGGCCGCTTTCGAGGCTGGAAAGTATGTCCTGGGCGCGCCCGTAGGCCGGGCGATGGATTACGATCTGCGCCTGGCGAACCTGGCCAATACTGCTTATGCCGGCCAGAGCCTGGCCGCGCGTCAGGCCGGGACCAAGGCCCTGGATACCACCATTCAGGGCGCCGTGCGCTACGGCGGCGGCACCCGGGAAGCGGCGGCCGATACCCTGGACGCCCTCATCGCCAGCGGCGCCGTCAACACTAAAGATGCCAGGGCCATGCTGCCGGCGCTGATGCGCGCCGGCACCGCCGCCAATGCCGATCCCACCCAGTTGGCCAACATCGCCATCCGCTCCATGCAGTCGTTCGGCCTCAAGTCTGGCGACGTCGGCGGCGTGCTGGACATGGCACTGGTGGCCGGCCAGGCCGGCGGCTTCGAGCTCAAGGATATGGCGCGCTGGCTGCCTCAGCAGATGGCCGCCGCGAAACTCTCCGGCCTGTCCGGAAAGTCTGGTCTGGCCAAGCTGCTCTCGGCCAACCAAGCTGCGGCAATCACTGCCGGCACCAAGGATGAAGCCGGAAACAACCTGGTCAACTTGCTGGCCAAGATCAATAGCCGCGATACGGCAATCGACGCGAAGAAACTGGGCATCGACCTCACCGGCTCCCTGGCCGCCGCGCGCGGCAAGGGGGTGGACAGCCTCAGCGCATTCATTGGCCTGGTGGATTCGGTTTCTGGCAAGGATGCCCAATTCCAGGCCCTGCGCGCAAAAGCGGCCAAGGGGGGTGGCACTGCGGAGACCTACGCTGCGCAAGCCGATATTTTGCAAGGCAGCGCCATCGGAAAACTGGTGCAGGACCGCCAAGCGTTGATGGCCCTGGTCGGGCTGATGAACAACCGCGAATACATGGCCGGTGTGGAGGGCAAGATGTCCAGCGCCACCGGCGCCACCGGCCGCAACTTCGATCTGATCTCAGGTACCCAGAGCTACAAGGCCAGCCAACTCACCGCAGAAAAACAGTTTGCCGAAAGCAAAGGCTTCGATGCCTACGGTGGCCTGCTCGGCAAGGCCACGGAGGGCCTGACCGAGTTTGCTCGCACCTACCCCAACCTGACCGCCGGCGCCACAGCCGCCGCTACGGCCCTGACCGCGCTGGCGGCCATCGCCGGCGCCGCCGGGCTGGTCGGTATTCTGACCGGCAAGGTCAACCCGGCCGACCTTCTGAAAAAGCCCGGCGCAGCACTGGGTAAGGCCAAGGGCTTGGCTACCGTAACAACCGCCGCCATGTCTTCAGCCGGACTTGGTGGCGGGGCATTGACTGCTGTTGTGGCACCTATGATGCTTTCCGGTGACAGTCGTCAGGCACCAAAATCCGACCTTGAACGCAAGCTAAATGTGTTGAAAAGCGATCTGGCCATGGCGCGAAAAGGTATGGCCAGGTCGGATGGCTGGTTGTTCGATGGCTACGACCAGGTCAAGTCAAAGGGCGAACAAGACGCCCTGGTCAAGCGCCTGGCCGAGGAGATCGCCAAGCTGAAGATCAGCGTCCAGATCGACGGCCGCGAGGTGGCCAAATCCGTCAACGAGACAAATTCAAAAGACGGCCGGCGTCAATAACCGCTCCAGCGGAAACGTTTCCGCCTTAACCCCCCTCCCGCGCGCGCGGAGGATGGCGTCCCATGACCTGGGAAAATAACCTCCAGGACGCCGCGTTCAGGGGCGTCCAATTCGACTGCCGCGCAACTGACGACGATGTCACGCGCGATCTGGCGGCGCACGCCTACCCGTACCGGGATGGCGCCAGTTTCGAGGATTTGGGCCGGGGACCGCGCCAGTTCTCCCTGGAGGTTTTTCTTTGGGGCGACGACTACGAGTTCCGGCTGCGCGATCTGCTGATCGCGCTGGATCGATCCGATGAGGGCGATCTATCGCACCCGATATGGGGCAGCCTGTTTGTTCGCGTGCGCGCCTACAAAGTCCACCACGATGCGGATAACCGGGATGCCTGCACGATATCGGTCCAGTTCGTCGAGCACGTTGCCGATGCCGGGTTTTTCAGCCATAAACTGACGGTCCAGAAGGCTGCCGAAATCGGCCCGTTGGCCGATGCGGCGCGGGCGGCTTCGACCGATGCGGTCGATAAAGCAGTCAAGGGCGAGAAAAAGAAAAGCAAGCTGGCACAGTTGCGCGACAAGATGAACGCCCTCTCCGCAAAGCTGCAGGCCAAGGTCAAGGGATTCATCCAGTCCGGGCTGGATATCATTGCCTACCCCAGCGCCTGGGCCAGCGATATCGTCGGCATCGCAGACGGGTTTTTATCGCTCAGGTCGTGGGGCATCGGCGAGGTGCGGCAGAGTTTCATGGCGTTAACCCGGTTGGCCGATTTGTTCGGTTTCGGTCGGCCTAAATTCCCCGCCGATGCCTCGGTTAATTCGCACCTGTCGGTGGTTTACGCTGGCCTGCTGGCCGATGGCGCCGCCAATGTGTTCAGTGTCGAGGCGGATGCGCCGACCATGAGCCCCGCCGAAATAGAGGTCGTCTCGAACCTGGCCAGAGCGGCTATCGACGAGGCTATCGAGACCGCGCGGCTGGCCTACGCACCGGCCGATCTGGCCGCCATTGTCGAGCCGTTGC
Source organism: Pseudomonadota bacterium (assembly GCA_030691265.1). GTDB lineage: Bacteria > Pseudomonadota > Gammaproteobacteria > Burkholderiales > Thiobacillaceae > PFJX01. The sequence goes on along the minus strand of JAUYET010000014.1, from coordinate 16,681 downwards.
GCGCTGCCGCGTTGGCGATACAGGCCGCCGCGCGCGCCGTAATCGAAGCCCGTCCCCCTATGATCGACCGGGTGGCGGACGCCCCCGCCTGCCTGCGTTTGCTGGCGCATAAATGGTACGGAGATCACGCGCGCGCCATCGAGCTGCAACGCCTGAACAACCTGGCCATGCCCAATTTCATCGCGCGCGGCGATGTGCTCCATGCCTATGCCAACTGATCGGATCAATCTCCTCATCGCAGGGAAAGCGCATGCCGATTGGGAGCGCTACCGGGTCGATAGCGATCTACTCACGCCTGCCGATGCCTGGCAGGCCAGCCTGGGCCAGATCGGCGGCCTGCCCGCCTCGGTGGTGGAGGGCGCGCTGTTTGAGTTGCGCGTCGGCGATACGCCGGTGATGGTGGGTCGCATCGACGATATACACGACGAGGTCGGGCCGGGCGGCAGCTCGCTCAACATCTCCGGCCGCGACCTGGCCGGGGCGCTGCTCGATTGCGCCGCACCCTTGTTCACTAAGCGCCAGGCCACGCTGGACGAAATCGTCGCAGCCATCGCAGCGCCCTATGGCCTGAGCAAAATCCGTATCGACGCCGATGCAACCGAGCGCCGGGAAAAGGTCGGCGTGGAACCGGGCGATACCGCATGGAACGTGCTGGCGCATGCCGCCGAGGCCAATGGCCTGTGGCCCTGGATGGAGCCGGACGGCACCCTGGTGGTGGGCGGCCCGGACTACACCACGCCAGTGCAGGCGCATCTGCTCATGCGCCGCGATGGCAACGGCAACAACCTGCGCCGACTGGCGCGCAGCCGCTCGATGGCACGCCGTTTTTCCGAGTTGACCGTGCTGGGGCAAACCCACGGTACCGAGACCGCCCAGGGCCAGCATCGTGTAACTGGCGTGGTCAGGGACAGCGGTGTCGGCTACCACCGGCCGCGCATCGTCACCGACCATGAGGCCAACAACCCAGCCATTGCCGCCGCGCGCGCAAACAAGCTCTTGGCCGATAGCCGCCTGGATGCCCTGACCCTGACTGCCGAGGTTTCCGGTCACCGCATCGACGCCCCCGGCCTGCCAGGTCACGGCAAGCTGTGGACGCCAGGCATGCGCATCGCGCTCAAGAGCGAGCCGCACAACCTGGACGGCACTTATTTTTTGATCGCGCGCACCTTCACCGGCGGCCGTGGCCAGCCGAGCATCACCACGCTCACCCTGAAAGAGGACGGCGTCTGGACCCTGGACGCCCACCCGCATCAACGCAAGCACCGGCGCGGCAAGAACGATGTACCGGGGCAGATTGTTCCGCTGAAGCCATGATCCGCGACCTCCAACTCCGTATCGACCGCGCCCTGGCCCGCGTGCGCCAGGCCTTCCGAGGCGTGGTGAAAACCGTCAACTCCGCCCCCGCCGTGCAGCTCGTCCAGGTGGATGGCCTCGACGGCGAAACCCTCCAGGCAGCGGAGCTGATGCAGCACTACGGCCTCACCAGCAACCCGCCTGCCGGCACGATGGCGGTGCTGTTGCCCATCGGCGGGCGCACCGCCCATGGCATCGTGATCGCCACCGAACACGGCGCGTACCGACTCAAGGGACTGGCATCCGGCGAGGTCGCGCTCTACACCGATGAGGGCGATCACATCCACCTCAAGCGCGGCCGGGTGGTGGAGATCAATACCCAGACACTGATCGTCAATGCATCCGCTCAGATAACGCTGAATTCTCCGTTGGTGCGCGTCACTGGCGGTGAGTTGAAGGTCGATCTGGGCATTACCGAGCACCAGGCGACGATCCCGAAGACCCTGGCCGGCATGCGCACCATCTACAACGCCCACACGCACACCGACCCGCAGGGCGGCAGCGTGAGCACACCCATCGGGACGATGTGATGGATATCTGGATCAATCCGCAAACCGGCGGTTATGAAATCAGCAATGGCGCACCCGTGCGCGACCCTGCCGATGGCCTGGCCAACGCGGTGTATATGCGCCTGATGACGCATCTGGGCTCGTTTTGGGCCAACCCTACCCTGGGTTCTCGATTGCACGAGCTGGCGCGAGAAAAAGACCTGGCGCGTATCGAGTTGCTCGCCCGGCAATACGCTGCGCAGGCGCTGCAGCCCATCCTGGACGATGGCCGCGCCACCGCCATCGAGATCGCCACCGAGCGGCCCCACAACGGCCGCCTGCTGCTGGCCATCCAGATCACTGCCGCCAGCGGCCGGCAACTCACTTTTCAACATCCCGTCCAGGTGATCTGATGCCCTACGCCACACCAGCCTACCCGGCAATCCGCGACGCCATCCTGCGCGATGTAGCCAACCAGCAACCGGATGCGGCCGTCGGCCCAGACTCCGACCTGTACATCCGCGCAGCCGGCATCGCGGCGGCGGTCGAAGGCCTGTACATGCATCAGGACTGGCTGAGCCGACAGATTCTGCCCGACCTGGCCGATGCGGATTGGCTGGAACGCCATGCCAGCCTGCGCGGCATGACGCGCAAGCCAGCTGCCTATGCCGCTGGAACGCTGACGTTCTCCGGCACGCCCGGGGCCAGCATCCCCATCGGCACCCAGGCGCGCACCGTGGCTGGCGTGGTTTACGCGACCACCCTCGCCGCTGCGTTGGATGGGGCTGGCGCCGCCACTCTGGCTGCCCAGGCCGTTGAACCCGGCGCGGCTGGCAATCTGGTCACGGGCGCCAGCCTGACGCTGGTGTCCGCGCCATCGGGCGTCAATGGCACCGCAATCGGGAGCGCCATGACCGGCGGCGCGGATATCGAGACCGATGCGGAGCTGCGCACCCGATTGATCGATCTGATCCGCAATCCGCCCAGCGGTGGCGCGGCGCATGACTATGTGCGCTGGGCTGGCGAGATGGCCGGGGTCGATCTGGCCTGGTGCTACCCGCTGCGCCGGGGCATCGGCACGGTCGATGTGGTGATCATGCCGGAAGGTGGCGGCATTCCCGCGCCCAGTCTGGTCACCGAGGTGAGCGATTACATCGCCGATCTACGGCCCGTTACCGCCGATGTGCTGGTGATGGGGCCGACGGCGGTTCCGGTCGCCATTACCGCCGCGCTCGTGCTGACTGGCTCGGTCGATCTGGCCGACATCAAGGCCATTGCGACGGTCGAGCTGGCCGCCTATTTCGCCGGACTGGCGCCTGGCGCCACAGCCTACCGCAGCCAGATCCTCGCCATCCTGGCCACTCAGACCGGCGTGGCCGATGTCACCCTATCCGCCCCGGCCGGCAACACCACCACCCTGGTCGATGCCACCCACGTCCAACTCGCGACGCTCGGCGCGATCGCGGTGACCTGATATGTCGCACGCCGACCTTCTCGCCAACCTGTTGCCGCTGACCAGCTACGCGCCGGATAACGCGCTGCTGGTTTCCCTGCTCGCCGCCGATGGTGCGGCGCTAGACGCCGCCTACGGCAGTGCGCAGGCGCTGCAGATCGAGTTCGATCCGCGCACCACGGCTGCCCTGTTCGCAGACTGGGAGACCACCGCCGGCCTGCCGGATGCCTGCATCGGCGGCGGCCAGACCACCGGCCAGCGCCGCGCCGCGCTGGTGGCAAAGTGGGCTGGCCAGGGTGGACAGACCGGCGCCTATTTCGTCGCCCTTGCCGCGGCGATGGGATACGCCATCACCATCACCGAATTCCGGCCGCATGACGTCAACTTGGATGTCAACGCCCCCCTGTTTGACGCTGCCTGGCGCTACGCCTGGCAAATCAACGCAGCGCTCGACACGGTCACCGTGCTGACGGTCAACGACACCGTCATCGACCCACTGTCCGCCTGGGGCAACCAGGCCCTCGAATGCATGCTCACCCGGCTCAAGCCGGCTCATACCCACGTGATTTTCAGCTACTCGTAAAGGAGCCAACATGGACCGCGTTTTTACCTCCGGCGCCGCCGCTTCGCCGCCCAGCGCGCCCGCCTTTCCCTCGACCGGTTACGCGACCGCAGGCAGTCCGGTCGGCGGCATCCCGGCAACCACACCGGGGCCGTGGTGGTATCACATGATTACGGAAGAGTTGCGCGCGGTGGTTTCCGCTGCCGGCCTGACGCCGAATCACACCAATCTGACGCAGCTGTCCGCCGCGATCGCGGCGCTGATCTCTGGCATAACACCGGTCGGATCGGTCATTTATGTCGCCAAATCTACCGCTCCGACGGGCTACCTCAAGGCCAATGGCGCCGCGATATCACGCACCACCTATGCCGCGTTGTTCGCGGCTATCGGGACAGTTTTCGGCGCCGGCGACGGCAGCACCACCTTCAATTTGCCGGACCTGCGCGGCGAGTTCGTGCGCGGCTGGGCCGATGATGGCGCGGTGGATAGTGGGCGGGTGCTGGGTAGCGCCCAGGCCGATGACATCAAAGCACACACGCATACTTTGCCGCAGGCCTCGACCGGCGGTGGTTTCATCACCGGCACGGGCGATCCGAGCGGATCGACCGGGCTGTCGACGGGCGCCACAGGCGGCACCGAAACTCGTCCCCGCAACATCGCGCTGCTGGCCTGCATCAAGTACTGATCGGAGACAACCATGGACATCTACCACTACCACCCCGTCACGGGGATACATCTGGGCACCTCCCAGGCCGACGAGTCGCCGCGGGAAGAAGGGGAGTTCCTCATCCCAGCTCATGCCACGGAATCCGTCCCGCCGGTCGTATCCAATGGCCAACAGGCCGTGTGGATTGACGGCATCTGGCAACTGGAGGACATCCCTGTTCCCCCGGAATCGCCAGCGCCAGCGCTGGAAGATGTTCGCGCCCAGGCTGTCATATCAATCAAAAACGAGGCTGGCAGCATCATCCTGGCCAGTCTCCCTCAGTGGCGACAAGCCAACCTCACAGCCAGGTCTGTCGAGCTGCTGGCAGACGGCGATACCTCTGGTGCTGAGTGGTTGGATATACGGGCTCAGTGGAACTGGGTAAAAGCCGTTCGCGGCGCCAGCGATCATGGCGAGGCAGCGATCAACGCAGCACTGGACAGCACCGGCATCAGCCAGGCATTGGCGGCGGCCGTTACTGCCATGGAGACAATTTAGGCAATAAAGAGGGAGCGACCTTGCGAGTGCGCTAACACCCGCTTGGTCCCTCCGCCCGCAGACGCTGCCTGCAAGCATCGGCCAAGGCTCCCCCACCGTGCACACGGCGGAGCCAGCCTATCACGACACACGAAAGGCTTGCAGCATGAACCATTCAAAACCCATCATTCCCTGGATCGGCGGCAAGCGCCGCCTCGCCAAGCACATCCTGCCCCTGTACCCGGCCCACGAGTGTTATGCCGAACCATTTGCCGGCGCCGCCGCCATGTATTTCATGAAAGAGCCAGTCCGGGCCGAAGTCTTGAACGACATCAACGGTGACCTGGTCAATCTCTATCGCGTCGTAAAGCACCACCTGGAGGAATTCATCCGCCAGTTCAAACATGCCTTGGTAAGCCGCCAGATATGGGAATGGATGGACATCACCCGCCGGAAACCCTGACCGATATCCAGCGCGCCGCGCGCTTTTTTTATCTCCAGAAGCTCGGCTTCGGTGGCAAGGTCGACGGCCGCACTTTCGGCACCGCGACCACCAGCGCCCCGCGCATAAATCTTCTCAGAATCGAAGAGGATTTGTCTCAGGCACACCTACGTCTGTCACGGACGGTCATCGAGCATTTGCCATGGGAAGAATGCATCCGCCGCTACGACCGACCACACACCCTGTTCTATTGCGACCCACCCTATTGGGGCACGGAAGGCTACGGCGTTAAATTCGGTCTGGAGAACTACGATTTACTCGCCGACCTGGCCAAGACGATCAAGGGAAAGATGCTGATCAGCGTCAACGACATCCCCGAAATGCGGGCTGCTTTTAAAGGCCTGAACATCACCCACGTCGACATCAATTACACCGTTGGTGGAGGCGGTCGCCCCACGACCAAGAGCCGCGAGTTAATTATCCGTAATTGGGGTTAATTGCAGTGCCAAAAAGCGTGCAAAACAGTGCCAAAAAGCGCGCGCCGTTACAAGTTGCCGGTAGAGCCAGCAAGTTCGCCCGAGTGTTCAATGCTTCCGAAATTGCTTATCTCTTGGGTCTTTGGCACGACCTCGGCAAGCTGAATCCTGAATTTCAGGACTATCTCATCGCCCAGCACGAAGGTAGGCAGCATCCTTCCGTCCCGCACGCAATTTGGGGAGCTGCCTTGGCGTACCGACTATTGAACCAAGGGCGGTGGCAGGAAATTGCCTTGCCGATTCTTGGTCATCATGCAGGCTTGCACGACATGGGAGACGCCAGCGCCAAGCTGAGCCAGTTTCTTCAGCAGCAGCCTAATTGCCTCCTGACCATGAACGATGCGTTGAAAAAGCTGAATGCGCCAGCGTCCAACTTCAAGCTTCCAGTCCAGACACCGCATCAGCGTGAATTTTTCATTCGCATGACTTTCTCTGCTTTGGTGGACGCCGATTACCTCGACACGGAATCCCATTTCAATCCAGTCCAAGCGGAACGACGGGCCCAATACCCATCACTGGACACTCTTTGGGAGAAGCTGCAAACCGCCCAGCAGGGCATCATCAATGAAACCACCCCGGTCAACCGTATCCGCCGTGAGGTCTACGAAGCCTGCCTCCAATCCGCCCCTTTGCCCCCCGGGCTTTTTCGGCTCACCGTTCCAACAGGCGGCGGCAAGACGCGTAGCGGCTTAGCTTTTGCTTTGCGACATGCTCTTGAAAACGATCAGAGGCGTGTCGTTGTCGCCATCCCCTACACCAGCATTACCACCCAGACGGCCCAAACCTACCGGGAAATCTTGGGCGACGATGCTTTGTTGGAGCATCACTCCGCCATTCCTTTACCTGACGACATTAGCGACAGACAGGACACGGACTATATGCGGCGGAAACTGGCCAGCGAAAACTGGGACGCCCCATTGATCGTGACCACTACGGTTCAACTCTTCGAGAGCCTGTTTGGCAATCACCCCGGCAAGGTGCGCAAGCTGCATCGACTGGCTCGCGCCGTGATCGTCTTGGATGAAGTGCAAACCCTGCCGCCGGAATTGCTCTCGCCGACTCTGGATGTATTGAAATTGCTGACCACCCCCGTCGAGGCCGGCGGTTATGGATCAACCGTGGTGCTCTGCACCGCCACCCAACCGGCCTTTGAGGATAGTCGTTGGCTGGACGCCTTTCAGGGAGCCGAGATACGAGAAATCGTCCTGGACTATCGCCGCCACTTTGCTGAGCTGGAACAGCTTGGCCGTGTGTCCTATTCCCGTCGTCCTGACAAAATTGAATGGCATGAACTGGCTGAGGAAATCCGCCAACGCGAACAGATTCTTGTCATCCTCAACACGCGCAAAAACGCCCTGGCCTTGTTGGATGCCATCGGCAAAGCACCGGATGTTTTTCATCTATCCACCTTGCTTTGTGGTGCCCACCGGCAAAGCGTCTTGGCGGAAATTAAGAATCGACTTGATTTGAATAACCCTCAGCCGGTTCGTCTCATCAGCACCCAAGTCGTGGAAGCGGGTGTGGACCTGGACTTTCCCGAAGTTTGGCGGGCGAGCGGCCCGCTCGACCGCATCGTTCAAGCTGCTGGACGCTGCAACCGTGAAGGACTACGTGCCAGCGGCAAGGTTGTTATTTTCGAACCGGTCGAAGGTGGTACCCCTCGCGGCCCGTATATGGTTGCCTCGGAGCAGGCGCGTTTCCTTCTTGAAACGCAGCCCATCGACCAATTACACAAGCCCGATATTTTTCGTGAATATTTCAAGCGAGTTTTTGACATCGTCGACACAGACAGGAAAGAAATTCAGTCCTACCGGGCGGAACTAAACTACCCAGAAGTTGCGAAACGCTACCGGCTCATCGAATCCGATACCGTTTCAGTCGTCGCACCTTACGGAGATGGGTTGCAACGGCTGGAAGAATGGAAGACCGTTCCCACGCAGCGCAACTGGCAGCGGCTCCAGCCTTATCTTGTGAACCTGTTCCGGCACGAAATCCGAGAAAAACAGGATTGGCTTGAACCCGTTACGCCCGACCTGTATGTCTGGACGGGGGGATATGACAACACATTGGGTCTGATCGAGGGTTTCAGCGACCCCGCCGACCTGATGGTTTAGGAGGCAACATGCAGCAAACTGGCAAGGTGCGACTCAGGGTTTGGGGCGATTACGCCTGCTTTTCCCGGCCTGAATTCAAGGTGGAACGGGTGTCCTACCCGGTAATCACTCCCAGCGCTGCGCGAGGCGTGCTGGAAGCGGTTTTCTGGAAACCTGAATTCCGCTATGAAATCCGTCGTATCGGCATCCTCAAGCTAGGATCGCAGACTGTCATCCTGCGCAACGAACTCAAAGATCGTCAGGGTGATAACCCCATTTTTATTGAAGACAAGCGACAACAGCGCTCCAGCCTCATCCTCAAGGAGGTCGAGTACCTGATCGAGGCCGATGCGGTACTCCGCCCCCACGCCACTGAGCCCATAGGGAAATACCTCGACCAGTTCAACCGCAAGGCCGAAAAAGGCCAGTGCCACCACACGCCCTATCTGGGTACACGCGAATTTGCTGCGGCCTTCGAGCCTGCCAACGGTGAAATCCCGCCGCCACTTGATCTGCCTGTCGGCTCCATGTTGTTCGATATTGCGTTCGTCGAGGATGCCAGCCGTATCGAGATGGAATTCAAACGCCCGAAACGGAATGAGCCGGCAAAGGGGTATGCACAGGCGTTGTTCTTCGATGCAACAGTAAAGGAAGGATGGCTAGAAGTGCCTCCCGAGAAATACGGGGCGCTTTACCGCTTGGAGGGTGGTCATGTTTAGTGAGTTAGTCAGGCTTGGGAGAGAACTTGAACAACAAGGCAAGTTGCCACCCGCCGGTTTCTATGAGTATGGCGAGCCAATTAAATGGTACGTAGCTCTTTGGCCTGACCGAGCATGTCTAGTCGGAACAGAGCAGTCCATTCCTCGGCCTTATGGTGGTCGAACTTCAGATATGGAGGCTCACCTCCTCGCGGACGAAGCAGGGTATGCCCTTGGTATTCAAAAAACGAATGGCGGAGGTGAAGACAAGCGTGCGGGAGACAAGCACCAGCGGTTCAAAAATCTGATTAAGGATTTTCTCGCCTGGGATGGCCTGACAGACCCTTCTTTACGGGAAGCACTTGGCTGGTTAATGAGCGCGCTCGACCGACCAGACATCTCGACAGATTCACGCATTGGGGAAATTCTGAGTAAGGACTGGGTTTCCTTTAAGCCAGAAGAGGGTCCGCTCGCAGGACAGCATCTATTCGAGCATGAGTTGGCAAAGGCCTATTGGATCGAAGTGATGCAAGCCCGCTGCGCTCCTGGGGAGAAAAAGAGCAAACGGATAGTGAATGGCCAGTGCGCCACATGCGGCGGAAACGATCTTCCCTTGATTGGAAAAATACCTCTTGGTGTCAAGTTGGCCGGCGTAACACCACTTCATTCATTGAACGCAGATGCCTTCACTTCTTTCCAGTCTGGCGCCGGCAACTTCAAGAAAGCCCACCTCGGTCTCTGCTTCACCTGTGGCGACACTGCTTCACGGGCATTTAACTATCTGAGCCAGTCCGAGCGGCATAGGAAGACCCTGACCTATGACAAAGACAAACGCGACAGCCTTGCCAACCAGTTCGCCTTGTTCTGGCTGAAAGCCCCAGCGCCGGTCATGGTGGGTGAGATGGAAATAAAGCTGGATGACCTCGACGCCAGGCTGGGCACGATTCTGACCGAGGTCCATAGCAAGGATGTGGCACCCCAGGCCACACTCTCGCAACTCGCCGACTTGCTCAAGCTTCCTTGGGTACCCAAAGACGCAGCTTTGAGACTTGATGATTACGGATTCTATCTGGCGGTCCTATCCCCAAATGTCGGTCGGATTGCGCTACGAGAGTGGATTGCCGACTCTCTGGAAAAGATCAAGGGCCGACTGAGTGTTTTCCTGGAAAGCACCCGCATCGTCACCCCGTGGGGTGATGCCTCACGACCGTTCTCCATCGCTGCACTGCTCCAGGCAAGCGAGTCCAAGAATCCCAATTTCACGCGAGGGCTATTACGCACCGCCTATCTTGGTCATCCGCCCCCGGCTGGTCTGCTGGCGGCGGCAGTCAATGCTTTCCGCAACCCCAATACCCTGCAAGACCCCAAAGAGGCCTGGCGACAGCATGCCCTCGCCAGCCTTTTCAAACTCGTCCTGTATTTCGGAACCAAGGAGGTAGATGCAATGAGCGAACACGATCCAGATAATCGCAGCCCCGCCTATTTATGCGGCACGCTGCTGGCGATCCTCGAGGAGGCCCAACAGGTATCGCACTACATCAAGCACAAAAGTCGGTTAGATACGACCATCGTCAACCGTTTTTATGGTTCGACCTCAACGGCGCCAGGAGTCAACTTTGGCGGTCTGATTCGACTGGCGGCCACGGCTCACCTTCCGGATGCTGGCAAGGAGCTCAACGTTCTGGTTGAGAACGTCATGACTAAACTGGATGAGGTAGGCGGATTCCCCGACATTCTCACTCTTGCCCAACAGGCTGAATTTGGCCTGGGCTTTTATCACCAGCGCGCCAAATTCCGGGCTGGCCGCCCCGTCAAGAACAAACAGACTGAAGGAGATCAGCAATGAGCCACATCGACCCAACCAAGCGTCACGAATTCGTCCTGCTATTCGATGTCAAGAGCGGCAATCCCAACGGTGACCCAGACGCTGGGAATCTGCCCCGTGTTGATCCTCAGACCATGAATGGCTTGGTGACGGATGTCGCACTGAAACGCAAGGTGCGTGACTACCTGCAACAGACGCGGGATATGCCCATCTTCATCCAGAGTAAGGTCGCATTGAACACGCTTATCAAAGAAGCCGGTGTAGCCAGAGGTATCCAAGAGGCACAAGCACCCAATGATGATGTGCGCCTGGAAATGTGCGCTCGCTATTACGACATCCGCATGTTTGGTGCCGTTTTGACCACAGGAAAGCTTAATGCTGGACAAGTGCGAGGGCCTGTCCAAATCACCTTTGGCCGCAGCATTGACCCGCTCTATACATTGGATGTGGCCATCTCTCGACAGGCACATGCAAATGATGCTGACCCTATGGGGCTTGGGCCACGAAAAGGCATCGTTCCCTATGGACTCTATCGCGCCCACGGCTATTTCAACCCCTACCTGGCAGAGAAAACCGGGGTGGTTGAAGAAGATATGGAAGCGCTTTGGGAGGCGCTACAGAACCTATTCGAGTTCGACCGTTCCGCCGCCCGTGGCGAAATGAATGTGCGCGGGCTATATGTCTTTACCCACGAGAATAAGAAGGGCAACGCCCCCGCCCACAAACTATTCGAACTCATTCGCCGCCCCGAGTTGGTAGATAAAACAAAGCCTCCGCGCGACTTCTCCGACTACAAAGTCATCGCCCCGCCAGATGGCAAACTCGAAGCCTTTCCCGGCGTCGAAATCCGAAATCTTTGCCCATAAGGAGCCCTGCACCATGACCGAAATCCACTTCCTGGTCGAAGAAGCCCCCGAGGGCGGTTTTATCGCTCGCGCTATGGGTGCCGATGTTTTTACCGAGGCGGACAACATCAACGATTTGCACACGCAGATCCGCGATGCCGTGCATTGCCACTTCGACGAGGGCCAGCGGCCCAGCCTTATTCGCTTGCACATCACTCGTGAAGAAGTGCTGGCGGCATGAGGATTCCGCGCGATCTTTTCGGCGCGGATTTGATCAAGCGGCTAAGTCGGTTCGGTTATGCGGAAACGCGCCAAACCGGGAGCCATATCCGCCTGACCAGCCAAGCTCATGGCGAACATCACATCACCATTCCCAACCATGATCCGTTGCGGATAGGCACCTTGGCGGCGATTCTGGACAGCGTGGCGGCGCATCATGGCTTGACTCGTGAAGCCTTGTTGAAAAGGCTTCTGGGGTAAAAATATGTGCCTATCGCCGTCTGGCCCAATACCCTGGACGGCGGCTTTGATTGGCTACGGCGATGATGACGATCTTGTCGGCTTGCAACCGATAGACCAAGTCGAAGGGAAAGCCATGCAGAAGTGTTCGACGGGCCTGGTTTTGCGTTTGTGCGCCTATGGCAGGATGCTCAGCCAGCAACGCCAGGGCGCTGTGAAGTGCCCTCGTAAAATTCCGGCTTACGGTAGGCCCGGCGTGAAGGAGGTAGTAATCCACCGCCTCATCGAATTCCACCTCGGCCAACGGGTGCCAAATGTGCTTCACGCGCCAGCTTTGCGGAGTTTCTGCTCGATCCGCGCCAGTACCTCTTCACCGGGGATCAACTTGACCGTACCGGCATCGATTTCAGCAACGCGCCGGGCGATCTCGGTATCCCAAGCCGCTTGCACCTCTTCACGAGGGGTTGCACTTGCCCAAAGTAAATCGGCAAGGTCAGCACGTTGCTCTGAGGTAAGTTGCATGGCCAGTACTTTGGCTTCTTCGAATGTGGTCGCCATGAGATGCTCCTGCAGATACGTTCTGGGTAGTTTAGCGCGCCTCCAGCATAGTCATCGATCCTGATGAACGAAGCCGACCCCATCCCCCTCGCCGCGCTCCAGCACTGGGCCTACTGCCCGCGCCAGTGCGGGCTGATTCATCTGGAACAGGCGTTCGCCGACAACCTCCATACGGCGCGCGGCCAGGCGGTGCATCACCTGGTGGATACGCCCGGCTACGAGATGAAGGCCGGGGTGAAGGTGGAACGCGCGTTGCCGCTCTGGTCGGACCGGCTGGGCTTGATCGGCAAGGCCGATCTGGTCGAGTTTCACCCCGATGGCACGGTGTTTCCGGTCGAGTTCAAACACGGCCCGAAGCGCCAGAAAATTTACGACGACATCCAGCTCGCCGCCCAGGCGCTGTGTCTGGAAGATATGCTCGGCCGTCCCGTGCCACATGGCGCCATCTACCACGCCAGCAGCCACCGCCGGCGCGATGTCGCCATTACGCCCGCTTTGCGCGAGTTGGTTATTGAAACCGCCGATGCCATCCGCGCCATGCTGGCTTCCGGTCGGTTGCCGCCGCCGGTGAACGATGCGCGCTGCCGGGAGTGTTCATTGAAAGAGATTTGCCAGCCGGAGGCGCTGGCTGGCCTAAGCCTGATCAGTCGCTTGAGGGAGGGCCTGTTCAGTGAACTGGATTGACTTGATTGAACAAGCCGAAAACACCTATCAGGCTACGTTCCACCTCGGCCATTTCGAGCGTTGTCAGTGTCGTGAGTGGGCCGTCGCCAAAGCGGTTCAGATCCAGTGCGCGCGTCTGTTCCGGCATGAGGTAGCAGCGTTTGAGCAACCTGTCGCGCGGTGCGATGGCGAAGCGCAGTCCTTCCATGCCTTTGAACAATTTGCTGGTCAGTGGAATACAGACCACAGGGCTCATGCCGGTGGCCAACAAATCATTGTTGAGCATGACCAATACCGGTCTGATCTTGCCGGCTTCTGCGCCGACATTCGGGTTCAAGCGGGCCAGCCAGATTTCTCCGCGTCGCATCATTTCCACCACACGTCGCCCAGTTCTTCCGGCCATGGATCGCCAGGCTTTCTACCTTCTGCAATATCGAGGGCTTCGTTTTCCAGAGGCAGAAATTCTTCCGCGATGGCAATGCTTTCAGCGCGCGCTTCCGGGTTGGTCGCCAGAACGCGGGCAGCGGCAACCATTTCGTCCATGAAGCGCTTTTTTTCCAGCTCACGCAAAAAGCCATCAAGCGCAGTCCTGGCCAGTTCAGAACGGCTTTTATCTTCCAATGCGGCGAGGCGGTTCAGCCGTTCGTCCAGTTCGTCCGGTAAACGCAAAGTCAGGGTAGACATGTCCAAACTCCTTCAATACAGATTGTGTTTCGTATCGTAATACAAAATGCACAACATTCAGAACACCCTCTACGTCATGACGCCCCAGGCCTACGCGCATCTGGAAAACGCCACCGTGCGCATCGACGTGGATCACGAAAAGCGCCTGCAAGTGCCGCTGCATCACCTGTCTGGCCTGGTCACCTTCGGCAACGTCATGGTCTCGCCCGCGCTGATGCATCGGCTGGCCGACGAAGGCAAATCGCTGGTGTTGCTGGATGAACACGGTCGTTTCAAGGCGCGGATGGAAGGCCCGGTTTCCGGCAACATCCTGCTGCGCCAGGCGCAACACAAAGCCGCCGGCGACCCGGTTGCCACGCTGGAACATGCCCGCGCTTGCGTCGCCGGCAAACTGAAGAACAGCCGCGTCACCTTGCAACGCGGCGCACGCGAAGCGGCCGATGCCGAGGAAGCCGCGCAACTTACCCGCAGCGCCGACAATCTTGCCGCCTCATTGCGCGCGGCCGCGGTGGCGGGAAATCTGGATGAACTGCGCGGCGTCGAAGGCGAAGCCGCGCGCGGCTACTTCGCCGCCCTCAATCTCATCGTCAAACCGCAGATGCGCGCATCGTTCGCCCTCGACGGCCGCACCCGCCGGCCGCCGCTGGACCGCTTCAACGCGCTGATTTCCTTCCTCTACGCCATGCTGATGAACGATTGCCGCTCCGCGCTGGAAGCCGTCGGCCTCGACCCGCAACTCGGCTTCCTCCACGCCGTGCGCCCCGGCCGCGCTGCGTTGGCGCTGGATATGCAGGAAGAATTCCGTTCGATCCTGGCCGACCGCCTCGCCCTCACCCTCATCAACCGGGGCCAGATATCGGCGGCGGATTTCGACCTGCGCGAAGGCGGCGCGGTCATGCTGGGCGAAAAAGGCCGCCGCGCCGTCGTCACCGCCTGGCAAGAACGCAAACAGGAAGAAATCACCCATCCGCTACTGGAAAGCAAACTGCCCATCGGCCTGCTGCCGCTGATCCAGGCGCGTTTCATGGCCCGCGCCATCCGGGGCGAGATGGATGGCTATCTACCGTATTTTGCGAAGTAAGCCATGCTGATCATCGTCACCTACGACGTTTCCACCGAAACCCCCGCCGGCCGCAAACGCCTGCGCCGCGTCGCCAAAGCCTGCGAAGCCATGGGCCAGCGCGTGCAGAAATCGGTCTTCGAATGCCAGGTCAACGAAATGCAGTTCGAGCAACTGGAACGCACGCTGCTGGCGGAGATCGACGAGAAAGAAGACAACCTGCGCTTCTATCGCATCACCGAACCGGTGGAAGTTCGGGTCAAACAGTTCGGAACCTTCCGCTCTATCGATTTCGAAGGCCCCCTGCTGGTATGACGCGCGAACCCCAAGCAACGATGAAAAGCCCAAGGTTTCGCGCGGGCGACAACCCATTGTTCTTTAACAATTCGAACAAGCATGAAGCACGTGTATCGGCGTTCGCGCTTGCCGTCAGCAGCCGGTTCGCGCAAGCTCGCCCCGCACTGCTTTCAATACAACAAGTTGCGAAAGTGGAGCATCGCCCGGCCGAAAGGCCGGGCGCGGATTGAAACGCTACTAGATCGCTGCGGGAGTCGAACCCGCATGGCGCATCGCCCGGCCGAAAGGCCGGGCGCGGATTGAAACGCTTGAGGATGCCGTGAACACGGACGGCGGTGGAAGCATCGCCCGGCCGAAAGGCCGGGCGCGGATTGAAACATCCATGTGGTTGTAGGGGAGATATGCCGCATTGCGCATCGCCCGGCCGAAAGGCCGGGCGCGGATTGAAACGCTCTTGCGCATCCGGTAGCCGTCGATCTTGCTCCAGCATCGCCCGGCCGAAAGGCCGGGCGCGGATTGAAACGGCTTCGAGCCTCACGGCTGCGGCTTCGTCGCGCTTGCATCGCCCGGCCGAAAGGCCGGGCGCGGATTGAAACAACTCGGTCTTGGCGCCACCTGACCGAATCTTCGCTGCATCGCCCGGCCGAAAGGCCGGGCGCGGATTGAAACCGGCATCAACAAGCGCAGAGGCGGTCATCGTTCGCGCATCGCCCGGCCGAAAGGCCGGGCGCGGATTGAAACTGGTGATGCTGCTTGCGAGGGAAGGCACGAGCTGGGCATCGCCCGGCCGAAAGGCCGGGCGCGGATTGAAACGGCTGGAAATAGCGAAGCTCGCCTTCCTGCGCGGGGCATCGCCCGGCCGAAAGGCCGGGCGCGGATTGAAACCAAATCGCCAGCCTTGATCCGCCAGGTTCATCGTCGCATCGCCCGGCCGAAAGGCCGGGCGCGGATTGAAACATATTTAAAATCCAGCAGCCTGTTACCGGGCGGCGCATCGCCCGGCCGAAAGGCCGGGCGCGGATTGAAACGCTACTAGATCGCTGCGGGAGTCGAACCCGCATGGCGCATCGCCCGGCCGAAAGGCCGGGCGCGGATTGAAACATGTTTGTCCCTTTACGCGGTTGTGTTGTTGATGATGCATCGCCCGGCCGAAAGGCCGGGCGCGGATTGAAACGGATAAACAAGGCGCTGGCTGAGACTCGCAAAAGCGCATCGCCCGGCCGAAAGGCCGGGCGCGGATTGAAACGTCTTCCGTCAGGCTTAGCTTCTGTCCGTCAGTCTGCATCGCCCGGCCGAAAGGCCGGGCGCGGATTGAAACGCCATGATTTACCCGGTGAAAATGTTGGAACGGGTGCATCGCCCGGCCGAAAGGCCGGGCGCGGATTGAAACTATTAAACATCGCATAAGCCCAGTATTTTTTAACGCATCGCCCGGCCGAAAGGCCGGGCGCGGATTGAAACCGCTCCAAGGGCCTGGCCACC